>CAYVXE010000059.1:0-27020 GCA_964455375.1 uncultured Calditrichaceae bacterium | reverse complement strand
AATTACCTTGAGATTGATGGTGCAACATCGGAGTGGCATTCCCAATTACACCGACCATCCTGGTTATTGGGACAACCGACCGAAAAGCAGGGAAGAAACCCTTGAATTAGTACTTGATTTGCCGGCTAAATTTGAGCCAAATGAAGACTATGGATATTCAAACACGAATTATTTGTTGATTCGAGAACTCATTGATAAGGTGTTGGGATATAGCCGTCACCAATATATCAAGGAGGAGATTTTGATACCACTCGAGCTGAACAATACTTTCAGTTCGCTTAAAGATGTGGATATAGACGATGTTATGAGTGGCTATTATGTTGGCATTGAAGCCGATTTAAAGACTGAAGAGTATGGAATGTTAGCTACAGCCGAGGATGTGGGTATATTCTTGCGGGCATTAAACGATGGGTCATTGTTTGATGAAAGGGAACAGGAAATCTATTCTTCAATTTACGAGTATGACCATACGGGATGGATACCTGGCTATCAGAGTATTGCAAAATACCACAAAGATATTGATACAGTTGTTATTCAATTTGTGAATACAACTGGAGGATACAATTGGAATTTATTAGAAATCGTATATGGCCGTATTGTAAAAATACTTAGGAATAAAAAAAGCTCATAACAACGTATAAAGGGCATTAAAACGCTCTTTATACTAACCGTTGTAAGTAATTGATAAATCCACCCAATAATAGTATGGTAGATAGAAAGATCATATACGATTCTCTTCGTTTGAAGATGGAAGAAGTTGGGTTTCAATTTGAAGTTGAGCAAAAACCATATCTTCAGAATAGAAAAGAAACTGAATTGAAATTTATTCATCCTCAGCTAATCAAAAAATTAGAGGAGGGTGAGTATAAGATTAGAGCAAAGAAATTTTATATAAAGCCATTATCCGATGACCCAGATTGTGAAATTGGTTTTGTGACTGGAAAATCATCTCCATTGTTTAATGAACAAATATTTAGTCATCCAAATTCATCTGACACATTTGATGACACTCCTGCTTGGACAAATAGAGATGGAGATGCTGCTTTAGATAGATTATTAAAATCAATAAAAAACTATCTTAATACTCCAACGGATTATACTGGAAACGACATGAATACCTTTCTATTTGCATGGAATCCAAATCGCTGGGACTGGGAGGATTTACAAGAAAGTATCGACCAACTTGAGAAAGTAGGATACATTGAAAGAAGATGGAGCTGTGGAAATTCTAAAAGTATTAAAAAAGGAGACAGGATTTTCCTAATTAGACTAGGACAAGAACCAAGGGGGATAATGGGTAGTGGTTATGCCAAATCCTCATATTATGTGGCTCCGCATTGGGATGGTACCAAAGGCAAAACTACAAACTACATTGATATTGAATTTGACATTTTGATAAATCCTAACGAAAATACTTTGTTTGACAAAGAATCATTGGAAGCTTTAGATCCAAATAATGTTCAACAGTGGTTTCCTCAACAAAGTGGTATTTCTATCAAAAAAGACGTTGTTGATGCATTGGAGTTAAATTGGTTTAATTTCATTAGAGAAAATAATTACATCAAAAACAGCTTTATATCTAATGATGTAGTAACTGAAATTACAGAATCATTTCATGAAGGAAAATCAAAAGAAATTGTACAAACAAGGTATGAAAGAAACCCCCAAGCTCGTAAAGTATGTTTGAGTCATCATGGTTATTCATGCAAGATTTGTGATTTCAATTTCGAAAAGTATTTTGGAAAGGTTGGTAAAGGGTTTATTCATGTTCATCATATAAATCCTATCGCAGATATAGGTAAAGAATACAAAGTTGACCCGATAAATGATTTATTACCTGTTTGCCCTAATTGCCATGCAATGATTCACTCAAAAAGACCCGCATTTACAATTGAAGAAATTAAAGAAATAAGAGAAACTACTTACAACAAGGTGTAAACATTAAACCAGACACGATGACAATATGAAATTTGGTAAGACAATAAAACTATTTTTAATTGACGGTGATACAAACGGCAGAATGACTTGTGAGTTGTCAAATTGGACTGGTAAAGCTTATAAGATACCAAGGAATTTTGTAAAAATTTGTTCTGATAGACCTGAATTACAAACTACTGGAGTTTATTTACTGTTAAATAAAACTACTGATTTATCAGAAAAAGGACAGATATATATTGGAGAAGCAGAGGATATTTTTAATCGTCTTACTCAACATTTAAAAGAAAAGGATTTTTGGAATGAATCAATTGTTTTTATCAGCAAAGATGACAACCTAAATAAGGCACATATCAAGTATCTCGAAAATCGACTTCATGAGATTGCTTTTAACGCTGAAAGGTATGAATTGATAAACACTCAAAAACCTACAAAGTCGAGCATCTCTGAATCTGACAAAGCTGAAATGGAAGAGTTTCTTTCTAATGTTTTAACACTGATAGGTACTCTTGGATACAATGCCTTTGAGCAGATAAGACAAGTGGATAAAAAAGAACTGACGAAGAAGGACAAAGATGATTTGTTTTATATTTCAGCTGTAAGAGGAGCTAACGGGATTGGGAAAACGACTTCCGAAGGATTTGTAGTTTTTGAAAACTCACAAGTTGCTGATCCCGTAACCAATTCTTATCCAAAAACAATGCAAAAACTTAGAGACAAGTTGATTAATGAAGGTGTTATTAAAAAGGATGGTGATAAAATGGCAATAAAGCGTGATTATTTATTTAGTAGTTCATCTTCTGCAGCAATGATAATAATGGGTAGAAGTGCAAATGGATTAACAGAATGGAAATTGAAATCTGGGAAAACTTTACAAGAGTATGAAACAGGAGAGGATAAATAAATACCGTCCAAGAATGTATAAAAAAAATAGAAAGAATAACAGTAGTATCCAGTGCTTATAGCCCGTTTCAAGTTCATCGTTACTTGAAAAATGAGTACTCCTAAATCGCCGACTTTTCACATAATCACAGTTGAGAATGGAATAAACTCATAACAAAATCATTAGATGCACCTGATTATTGAGACAATACTTAAATGGCAATAAAAATCTGCAACATCGTAGGCGCGCGGCCGCAATTCATTAAATACTGCGCGATGCACCGGCAAATCAAAGCGGGCAACCGCAAATCGTCTTCACCGGTGGAAGAATTTCTGATTCATACCGGACAGCACTACGATTACACCATGTCGGATATTTTCTTCAAGGAACTGGACTTTAAGCAGCCGGACTTCCAACTGGGTGTCGGCTCTGCTCCCCATGGCAGGCAAACCGCGGCCATCATGGAAAAGACCGAAGCTATTCTGCTGGATCTGAAACCGGAACTTGTCCTGGTGTACGGCGACACAAATTCAACCCTGGCAGCGGCGCTGGCGGCGGCAAAACTGCACATCCCGGTGGCGCACGTGGAAGCGGGCTTGCGCAGTTTCAACAAAGCCATGCCGGAAGAGATCAATCGCGTGCTGACGGATCATGTTTCCACGCTGCTCTTTTGTCCAAGCCGCACGGCCGTTGAAAATCTGCAGCAGGAGCATTTTACCACGATTGTCAACAGTGGAAAGCTGTCCTCGGTCGTTGACATTCGTGCAAGTAGCGCGCCGATGGACCCCGACCACCCCTGCGTGGTGAATGTGGGAGACATTATGTACGACGTCATGCTGGCAGCCGCAAAAACGGCCGAGAAGGAATCACACATTCTCGGGCAGCTAAACTTACGTGCGCAAGATTATTGCTTAATGACCATTCACCGGGCCGAAAACACGGACTCGACGCAGAGTTTCCACAAAATCATCGACTTTGTTGCAGATGCAACCAGCGGCAAGACGACCATCTTTCCAGCGCATCCCAGAACGCAATCATTTATCAGGGAGCATGCTATTCATTTACCGGAAAATATCACATTGATCGACCCTCTCGGTTATCTCGATCTGCTGAAATTGCTCAAACACAGTTCGCTTTTATTAACGGACTCAGGCGGCATGCAAAAAGAAGCGTACTGGTCGCAGGTACCGTGCATTACCCTGCGCGAGGAAACGGAGTGGCTGGAAACCATAGAAACCGGTTGGAACACACTCTATCAAAATCACGTACAAAAGCGGCAGCCAAAAGCACATCAGGATATTTACGGCGACGGACGCGCGGCAGAAAAAATTCTGAACATCTTACATTATTTTTTACAACAAAAAAGCAGTCTAATTGTTTGAATAAGACAAACTTTGGTTATTTATGAAAGTTATTTGGACGGGTAGTGACAGCCTATTTCTGATTATGTACCCACCCGGTACAAGATTTAGATTCAGGCTAAAAATATTTGTTATGCGCAGATTCACTAAAATTCTTGATTATTTTGCAGAAGAACACTATGTCGACAGCCCAAACCTGAAAGATAATCTTTTAAAGTTTGGAATAAAAAAACCCATCAAAATTGTTCCAGATAATCTTAAATATTCGACACCCGTTAAAAAGAAGAAGCACAATGATTTTAACATTCTTTACTACTATCCTAGTCACCGTAAAAAAAATGTAGAATTTGTTAAATGGTTATACGGGTATGATATCTATAGTAAAATAAAACAAAGATTACACGGGGTGAACTGGATTGTTGTTGATGGAAAACAGGATATGTCAAAAATATTTCCAATAATCGATTTTTACCTCAGGCCAAACCGGCATGATGGCGCTTCGCGTTTGCGGCAAGAATGTGAACTTAACAACATCCCTTATTACTGGACCCAGTCAAACCCCAGTGTGAACGATGCAATTGAGGAAATAAATAAGTGGAAAAAAGAAAATATCTCTTAGTAATAGGAATCCAACGCTCCGGCACGAGCCTTTTGGCTTCTTATCTTGGTGCACATCCGGACGTAAATATGCTTTACGAAAATATGGAAGGAAATATCGTTCAGCTTTATGGTAAGCCTTGGTGTGGGAATAAAGTGATAACGAATCAAATTCACTTAACCATGCGAGCCACAAGACCTATCAGGTTTATTAATAAAATACTTAGCCCTCTCAGAACCAGCACCGGACTAAGACGTTTCCGTTCACTGCCACGCAGCTTCATCTCCGTAAGAGATTATGTTGAGATGGGTTCTCACATCATTAAAATATACAGAGATGAGAATGAAATTATTCATAGTATGGTAAACAGAGGCGGATATTCAATTGCCAAAGCTAAACGTGAATATAGTAAAGGTATGACGATGTTAAATAGTATTTCCGGTACCAGTATAAATTATAAAATGCTGGTTCAAAAACCACAGGATACGCTGCAAAAGTTATGTAACGAGATTAACCTCACTTATAGTGAAACAATGCTACGGGGAAGAGATTTCAATTACGTCTATTTAGACAAAAGAAATAATTTGTAAATCACATCTACATTTTTCACAGGATTTTCAAATTACATGAGCGAAATCTCAAACCTTGCAAATTTTAAGCATTCGCTGCTGATCCTGTGCCTCATTATTTGACAAATGCCCACAATCTTTCAAGGAACCAATATCAGCAATTTTTAGTCCATAACGCAAACATGTTTGCTCATAAAAACTCAAACTTCGCCAAACGACAGGAAATCCCTGCCAATTACCACTTTCTCCGCTGCCAATGTTAACATTGGCATAAAATACTCCCACATCTAAGAGATGCGAACTAACAAAATCGAGGGTATCACACAAAACCCCATCGTGCATGTGAATTAGAACCGAGAATGCCCATATGTAATCAAATTTTTCAGTCAAATTCACATCAAGTATATTCGCTTCAGCCACAAGATTAGGCTCTTTGTGCATAAACCCTAACTCGTCGAGTTCATTTCTACCTTCATCAAGCACATCTTTTCGGGACTCAATTCCAAAATAATGTTTATTTTCTAAATACTCAATGATAGGTATCCCTCCACGAAGTGTTCCACAACCGATATCCAATAAAACGTGCTGTGGTTTTAGACCAGCATTTTTGAGAAACTTGATCTGAAATTCACGCTTCATCTTCCACAGCTTAGAAGGACCCACCAAAGAATGACGCCTTTCAGTAGGAGTTAACAATAATCCATTCCAATAATGTCTTAACGCCCTCAGCAAATTACGCATTTTCCCTCCATTCAGGTTGGTAGGAATTCGATATTTTGAACCCTTACAATGTCTTAACCTCCTAATGTATTTAGCCTGCCAATGCTATCTTCATAACCACGATCTGAACGGCTTGATAATGTATCGTGCATTAATTCTAAAAACAGCCAGATAATACTATCGTAACAATAACATTTTTTTGGAATCTACAAACTTTTCTGTCTTAATGTGATATATAGACACGCCAGACGAAACATGTGTGCCCAATTCATTTTTACCATCCCACATCACCTGGTGAAAACCTTCTTCTTGCAGCCCATGAAATAAGGATATTATTTCTTCTCCAAGTAAATTGTAAATTATTATTTCAACATTACTTTTTTGAGCGAGTTGATACTGAATCATCGTTTCCGGATTAAAAGGATTCGGATAATTTTGCATCAATTCAAATTGTTAAGGAGAAGCACCTCTTCTATCTTCCACAAGGAGGGCCTTTCTATACAGTGTCGCTGCTTGCTCCGCCTGCCACTTGCCACAGAATGCACATTCGTAAATCAGACAATGTCGAAAAAGGTGATATTTTCACTCAGGGCTAATCGGCAACAATCTCACCGATGAGGTTCAGGTAGTTTTGATCATATACAATTTCATCTTTTTTAAAATGCACCCTGATAAAATAGCGCAAGCAGTTCAATTTGGATGAAGAACCGGTTGTTTCCTTTTGATGTAACCCTTCGAGGAGCAACTGAATTGCACAAAACAGCAACGCCTTATGATCGATGATATCTTTTACATGCAATGTTTGTAAATTGGCATCCATGGTTTTCAGGATTTTTAACTCCTGTTGCAGATCGGTAAATTTGTCCACAATGGGTTGCAGCAAGGCCAGCTCTGCTTGTTTTGGAAGCACAGATTGGAAGTGATTTATAAAAATGTCATCGATTTTGTATTTCCGGATATCCCGTAAAATCTGCATGCGCAGGGTGTTGTGTGTCCCTTCCCAGTTTTCAAAGACGATACTGTCGCGCAGAAGCCTCGGCAAAGACGAAAAACTTTCGATGGCGCCGTTTCCAGCCAGCATATCAATGGAATGATGAATATGATCAACCGTCCAGAGAGCAGAGATGTACTTGTTTAAATTGACCAATAACCGTAGAAGCAACGGTACCTCCGCGCTCCGCAGCTCACCGCAATCGTATTGATCCTGCAAGTGGGTTGTGGCCATAATCGACGCTAACATCGCAGTATTTTCAGACCTAATTCGCGCTAAATTTTCTTTGACCAAAGGGTAATTAATTACCGGCTGGCCAAATGCGATCCGGTTTTTTACGTATTCAGTGGCGATCTGGCAGGCCCGTCTTCCCGCCCCAAGGGTGGCAAAACTGTTGTAAATACGGGAAAGATGCAGAACGTTCTCCATCAAAATCTTGAAGCCGTCTTCAACCTTCCCCATGGGCATAGCATAAGCATCATGAAAATCCACTTCCCCGGAAGCCATGGTACGGGTACCGATTTTTTCTTTTAATCTCCGAATCGTGTAATGATTTTTCTCACCATTTGCCAAATTCGCCGGCACCAGAAACAATCCCAACCCCTTTGTTCCGGCAATAGTTTCATCGAATCGTGCCGTGATTAAAATCAAATCAGCGTCCACATTAGAGCAAAACCATTTTTCGCCGCGCAGGCGCCATTGGCCTTTTTCATCCTGAAAAGCTAAGGAATCATTCAACCCTACATCTGAGCCACCTTGTATTTCGGTCACAAATTGCGCGCCGGTGAAATTGGTTTCAAAACACGGATCGGTAAGTTTTTTTATAAAACCGGCTTTTTCAGGAAAATCTGCACCTTTGCACAGCACTCTCAGAACGCCGGCAGTACAGGCAACGGGACAATTGTGCCCTGCTTCCCCGGCGTGACTGCTGAGAAAAAACAACGCCAGGCTTTCCAGCATTTTACCCGGTTTGGCAATTTTTTCCATCATGCGGCTGCCGTAAATAATGTTGCCGGCTTGTACATACGCGGGATGATGTTCAACCACATCACAGCGCTCGCCAATTCCTGAATAGGCCTCCAACCGGGGATGGTTAAAGCGAAAATCGTTTTCCGCAACCAGCGGCTCCAGCTCCGTTGCGACGACGCCACCGAACACGCTGAGTTCTTGTTGAATCCTTTCAGCATCTTCACGGAAATAGTAACAAATGGAATGTTGAAAATCCGAATTTTGCAGATAAACATTTTTTTGCAAAGCCTCTTGCCAGGACTTCATGGCATTTCTCCCGTCCGTATTGCCTTTTCTGGTCACTGCGTTGGAATAAAAACTATGACCGGAAATTAGTGCTTCCTTCGTTTTTTGAGACGTCTTCATTTTCTCTTCTCATTAAAATTTAATTTTACCCTAACCGCTTCTTAAATTCACGAAAAATAATGGCATCGTTTTCATCAAAGGATTTCGTGAACACCAGACCCAACACATAGATCACGCCATACAGGAGGAACAGTAAGAATCCAAACATTAAACTCTTTGTATGAACGATTGTTTCCAAAAGCCAGGCAGCCCCAAAGGCAAAGACGCCAATCCGTAAAAATATCCACGAAAACGGGTGAATTTTTGTAAAATGAAAAACCTCTGCTACCATTGCAGCATTCAGAACGACTAACGATATAGCTGAAGCAATCCCCCCACCGAGGATCCCGTATCGGGGGATCAAAAAATAATTTAACACCACATTCACACATAAAACAATAAAATTATTCACCATGAAGATGTTGGTTTTGCCAATGGCAATGAGAATGCTTCCGGTAGCCCCGACAGATGCAGAAACAATAAATCCCAGGGCGATGATTTGGAGAACAGGGATAGCACTTAAAAATTTATTCCCGAATAAAATTTTCAGAAACAGGCCTGGAAAAAAGAACATGAGTGAGAACAATGGGACGGTTAGAACAAAGATCCACTTTGTGGAAATCGCATACATCGATTTCATTTGTCCGGCG
The DNA here is from genome assembly GCA_964455375.1 of uncultured Calditrichaceae bacterium. Classification (GTDB taxonomy): domain Bacteria; phylum Zhuqueibacterota; class Zhuqueibacteria; order Oceanimicrobiales; family Oceanimicrobiaceae; genus CAYVXE01. The sequence continues at coordinate 17,960 of CAYVXE010000059.1, read as the reverse complement.
TGTTTGTGCGCAAACGCTTCCGTTACTGCCGGCAAAAGAAAGGGGGAGAATGAGCTGAGAACCAGACCAAGAAGTTCCGCAATACGAACGGCGGCATCATAAATTCCCACCTGGGTTTGATTGAGAAAATAACCAATCATCAAAACATCGATGCGAAATAAAAGAATTGATGCAATGCCGGCAAGCACCAATGGCACGGAGAATTTAAACAATATACTTACGTCGCGGCCCGACCATACAAAAGGAAAGTTTCGCACACGGGTCGCAAAAAAAATAATCGCCGTGCCAATCACCCCGACGGCACAATACGCAATGAAGTAAAACAGGCCCACTTTTTCAGTGGGAATTTTGAGCAAGATAGCACAAATAACTGCAATTAAAATCAGAGCGAAGCGGGCCAAATCCTTAATGATAGAAAAATAAAGCATCTGCTTAAATGCTTTGAAAACAGTTGCCGCCAGTTGAATCCAGACATAAAAAATCAATCCGGCAGCAAAGTAATTCAAAAACGGCACCATCATTTTATTTTTAAAAATGGCTTCAGCTATCCATGCGCTGTTTACAAAAATCAATATTGCAAACGTTAAGGAGAACACCGAACTGACGGCGTAGGCAGCAACGATTAAATTTTTAATCTTATCTTTTCTGTCGGTATTCAGATAAAATGAAATCTGCCGTGAAAGGGCATTGGGGAAGCCCAGAAGTGCGATCATGGAGGCAGTGGTCAGAATGGCAATGGACGTGCTAACCAAGCCGTAGCCTTCCGGACCGTACTCCCTGGCGATGAGAACACGAATGGCATAGCCGAGAATTCTGGCCAGAATTGTGGCGAGAAAAACAATTCCCGCCCCTTTCGCAATACCGCGAACGAGACGGGCATGCTCCAATTTATTTGTTTGCATGAAGTCGATGAAGTTGCCGGGAGGAATTTATATTATTTGTTCGCTTTATTTAATTCGTTCTTATCGTTTACTCTGTACGCACTCCCACATTCCGGACACTGCAATTGGTTGCCTGAACCCGTTAAGCGAAATCCACAATCACACATCCAGCCGATTTGCCTGGCAGGCACACCTGCCACGAGGGCATTCGGTTTCACATCATCTTTGACAACAGCACCGGCGGCCACGAACGCATTTTTACCAATGGTATTGCCGCAAACGATGGTACAATTAGCGCCCAGAGTTGCTCCCTGTTTCACATACGTTTTTAAATAATCATCTGCGGTATTTCTCGGAATGGCTGAGCGCGGATTTTTCACATTGGTAAACACCATCGATGGTCCGCAGAAGGTGTCATCTTCCAGAACAACGCCTTCATAAACGGAAACGTTATTCTGAATTTTGACATTATCGCCGATTTCCACATGGTTGGCCACAAACACATTCTGACCGAGACTGCAACGTTCACCAAGCTTCGTAGTTCCCATAATATGAGAAAAATGCCAGATTTTAGACCCCTTTCCGATTTGTGCACCGGCATCGACCACAGCCGTGGGATGCACATAAAAGGTTTTTTTCGTCTCCTCAATCGTCGTGGTTGGTCGTTCCTCTTTTTTCTCAAGTGCGGACTGTGCTCTGTTCAGAACGTCCAACACCGCGATGCCCTCCTCAGCATTTGTCTTCGGCTGCTGCCGGGAGACGACACAATCGAGAAAATGCTGCAATTCGCTGCGCAGCGGTTCATTCTGAGGAAAATCTACCGGCACCCCATCCTGGTCGCGTTTCACCGGTTCTCCTTTTATAATATCAAACCCGCGGTCGTATAAAACCAGTTTCTCGGATTTTTTCGTATCGTCAAACACCAGCATCGCCTTATCGCCCACCACCACAAACCGGTGCTCCTTAAACGGATGCAGCCAGCTCACATAAATATGTGCCATGGCGCCGTGATACCACTTCAGCACCGTCAGTGTAACATCGTGAATGCCGGGCTGCAAAATTATTTCACCGGATGCTTTTACCTCGTCCGGAGGACCGCCCAGTAAGAAATTTAACATGGAGATGTCGTGTGGTGCAAAACTCCACAGAATATTTTCCTCGGAACGGACTTTGCCGAGATTCAGACGATTGGAATAGCAGTAGCCGACTTTTCCGAGATCACCATGATCCATAAGCTCTTTAATTTTCAAAACCGCGGGATGGTACAACAAAATATGCCCCACCATCAATATTTTGTTTTGTTTGTCGGCAAGTTCCGCTAATTCACGCCCCTCCCGGGGATGCAACGCCAGAGGCTTTTCAACATAAACATCTTTGCCTGCCAGCAATGCTTCCTTTACCATGGGATAATGCATCGCCGCAGGCGTTGCGATGGAAACAGCCGGTACGGATGCATCGTTAAGTACATCCTGAAAATTTTCATGACATACAACATCCGGGTACTGGTCTGAGTATTTCTTTAATGCGGTACTACTGGAATCGCAAATGGAATGCAGGGCATCCATTTCTGCCAAATTGCGAATAATATTTTTTCCCCAATAGCCGCCACCGATATGTGCCACTTTCATTTTTGAATTCATCTTACCTCTTTAAGAATTACCTTTTCCCCTGTTTACTATCCAGCCACTAAGACACAAAGGCTCCAAGTTTTCACTATAATTCTTTTAAAACGTCTTTTGATTATTGGTACATTTATGCTTATTTGTTCATCGCTTTTGTCTTTTGAGTCTTACCTGCCTGCAGCAGGCAGGGAGACTTAGAGGTTGAATCGTTACTTTCCATGAAAGTAAACCAACTTAAAGTAAAGTATGCACAGGAATTATTCAACTTATTTTTGCGTACGCTGCTAAATAAAGAGGATGGGGAGAAACGTGAAAAAACAGCAGTCTACGAATTTGGTACCAGCTCGATTTCAAACAATTTTGGCCAGAGCTTACCGGTAACAAATAGCCGGCCATTCGATTTATCATACGCGATGCCGTTCAAAACAGCTCCCGACTCACTGCGCTCGGACGCTTTAAGCAAGCCGGTTAAATCAATCCAGGCGGTTACTCTGCCTGATTCAGGTGAAATAACAGCAATGCGGTCGGTTTGCCAGACATTGGCGTAAATATTTCCGTCAATATATTCAAGCTCGTTCAGATTAGTGATGGGGCTGTTCCCATCGAAAACGTCGATGAAGCCGGTTTGCTCAAATGTTTCGGGGTCATAGAAATAAATTCTGGCGGTGCCGTCGCTCAGAATTAACCGTTTACCATCATGCGTGAGGCCCCAGCCTTCCGTGGGATAACTAAAGGTGGAAAGTTGTTGGAAAGAATCCCGGTCATAAACAAAACCGATGTTCGTCGTCCACGTCAACTGGATTAAACGGTTTGCCAAGATGGTAATTCCCTCGCCAAAATATTGGGATTTTAAATTCTGGATTCGTTTCACGTCACCGGTCTGCAAATCAACTTCACGAACCGACGACTGTCCGTAACGCCCGGTCCCTTCAAACAAAATACCATTTTCAAACACCAAGCCCTGCGTAAAAGCCTGGGTATCGTGGGGATAGGTGTGAACAACTTTGTATGTAAACTGCGTTACCCCATCTGGAAATTTTACATCATCCGCAGCAGACGGTGTACCTGAACAGGCAGCCAGAAAGACGAGAAGAAAGACGTAACTAAACACAAAAAACGAAGTTTTGCGTTGTGTTTGGTGAGACATGTTTAACCATGAATTGAGTTAATCGTCAACGGCAAAATCGATTCACTTCAGCAGCAATAATTTCCGCACTGAAGTCTGAGAGCCGTTGGATAGTTTATAGAAATAAACACCGCTGTCAATTATTTTACCGTCAAATTCAACGATATAGTCAGCAGGGGTTTGAAACTCATTTACCAGTACTGCAATTTCATGACCCAAAATATCGTATACCTTTAAGCTCACCTGCGCAGCAATGTTGAGAGAATATTTAATTTTTGTAGTGGGATTAAACGGGTTCGGGTAATTTTGCTGCAGGTGAAATGATTCCGGGACATTCCGGTTTTTGCCGACCGATGTGGGTACCAATCTGGGATAAAAATATAAATGTGCCGGAATGCCTGCCAATTCTTCACTTACCGTATAATAGCCGGACGCATCGCCACTCCAACAAATCCCTTCGCCTTGCGGCTCCGGAACATAAGGTACTTTTAACGGTTGGGCGCTAACCGCTTCCCCGACCGGCTGCCCCGCGGTTCTGCTCCAGTAATAAATATCACTATACGTTTTAATCAGAATTTCCAGACCGTCAGGGGAAATATCACCGCCAACGACGTTCGTCAAATTTAACGTTGCAACCTGCTCGGCTGTCATCACTTCGGTGACGGATTGCGGATACGGCAAACGATAGACCCGTACCTGGCTCTCCCTTTTTGACGCGACATAAATGTCTTTCGTTAACGGATCCACCATGACGGTTTCCGCATCGCGATTTCCATCCGGATATTGGAACGTAATCGTATCAAAATTAGAAATGACCGTGTCTTTTACCGCCTGATTGGAATTGTAGGCCGGTTCTGGAAGGCGATAAATCATTTTAAGCGGAAATGCAGCACTGTTATCACCAATATCCCCAATATAAACATAGTCAACGTTTGCTTCGGGGCCCGGTCCTACGGCGATATCCTCCCAATCCCGTGCTGAAATTCCTGCTAATTGCACTTCGCCAAGATTTCTCCCATTGGCATTGAGTGCAAATATTCTCGGCAGATCACCGGAATCGTTATGTGTCCATAGCACGCCGGGATGTCTTCGGCTGGCGGCCAGACCGGAGGCTTCGTCGATCTGGTTACTCTCGATTAGACCTCTATCAACCTGATTTCCAAAATCCGGATCATCTGCATGTAATTCGAAAATGAGCGCGGTCACAATAATAGCAAATGTCAGGCCGTAGGTTTTTAACTTCCCTTTGATAAATGTATTCTGCATAGAGGCACGTCTTTCGTTTGTATGTTCATGATGCAACAAATTTTCATTTATGGATATTTCCCGGAATGTGTCTTATATCGGCTTGTGATATTAAATTGATTAACGCAGAAAAGGTTCCGGAGTTTCTTTCGCCTTCACGTCTGTGCCCCCCTCAATCTCATTAGGTTGCAAATATTGCCGCACGTTCTCAAGCCGCGCCTTTATTCTCATTTTCTCGAGAATCGCACTGTAATCAAACAAAGGCCTTTTTAGTTTTTCTACTAAGTCCGTTCGTTTCTCAGCCAGATTTATTGTTTCAGACGGATCCTCAAACAAATCGAACAGGGTGCATTGATTTTCTTGTGTGTCGTAAATAAGTTTGACCGAATCGGTACGACAACAAAAAACTTTTGGCAGAGAATTAATTTTAAAAACGTGGTCATCCACCGGCGGCATTTTTTGATGCAAATAACTTGCCCCGGCAAATACGATTGGTGTTCGTCCGGAAACAGCAATATCCAGGTTCAAGTTGCGATAAACAAAGGGACTATCCAGGCCGACTGATGAAACCACCGTCGACGGTATCTGCAGCAAACTACTCAGGTGATGTACACGTTTTTTAACCCGCTGGTTCGGCAACTTTATCAATAAAGGAACATGAATCAGTTCCTCGTAGAGTTTGCACTTGTGTTGTAAATCGCCGTGTTCCATAAATTCTTCTCCATGATCCGCTAAAAAGAAAATGGTAGATTGGGAAAATAAGTTTTTCTTCTGCAACTCATTGACAAGTTCACCAAACTGCCGGTCTAATTGAAATATGGAGGCTTCATAAAGTTCTAGTGTGCGTTTCAGGAGACCCGGAGACAGAGGCATGTTTTCTCTGACTCTTTGATTCAACGCAATCGTTTCACGCAAAGAAAATGGTTTCACGCCTATTTGTTGTTGCGCGTTTTTTGAAGGGACATAAGGGTAGTGCGTATCCATAAAATGAATCCAGAGAAAAAACGGGCCGGGAGCTAACTGCTGTAGAATTTTTGAGATGAAATCCGGCAAGTTTTGCTCTAACTGCTGTTTGTTTCTAATATTCTCTTCAGTAACGACGTACTCTTCAAGTTTCCTGGTGGGGATGGTCAGAACATCCGAACGAAAACTCTTCCCGATCCCGCTTTTGATCTCACTCATATTTGAATTGTCTGGCGTGTGGTCTGTTTTTCCCGGACCAGGCGATAAAAAATCGTAGAATTCAGCAAAGCCTCTATCATACTTAAGGTTACCCGCTAAATACGGATTCGCAGCATTTATTCCAACGCAGGTGTAACCAGCATCAGAAAGAACTTCAGCTAAGGTTAAAGGAGCATGAAACAATCCTAACTCCGGCGCCATCAAAGCATCTCTGGCAGCGAGGATAGCCGGGAAAGCGTGCGGCGTGTTGGGGCCGTTGGAATAGGCGTTGTCAAATAATGTACATGTGCCCGCGAATGCATCGATATTTGGCGTGAGGCCGCGTTTACTGCCATAGCAGCCAAGTTTGTCACGGCGGAGAGAATCGACCGTAACGAGGATGATATTTTGTGACGCTTTAATCATTCAGATAACCCAAATCCCGCAACCGCTCCTCAAGAAGGCGACGTTCCTCGTCCCCTAAATCATGTGACTGCGTGTTCAAAAATTGTTTCAAAACATCATTCACAAAATCCGATACGCTGTTAAATTGAACAGATTGCGAGACGAGTTTCTCAATCTCATTATAAATTTCATCCGAAATGGTAATTTGCCGCTCCGTTTTCATATTACCGTTCGCCTTCTTTTTGTCTGGCAAACATCTCGATCACATCGACCATGCGCTCCCAGGAATACGTCTTTTTCGCCTCTTTTACATTGTTTGTAAATTCCGATTCCTTGTTTTCCCGATAAAATTTGTTCACTGCTTCAGCGACGGCAATTGGATCGTCGGGCCGAACAACGTAGCCGGTTTTGCCGTCGATAACGACTTCTGAGAGTCCGCCGACATCGGTGACAATACACGGTTTATCCAAGTGGTACGCTAATTGAACAATGCCGCTCTGAGTTGCAGACTTGTACGGCAAAACAACGATATCCGCGGCGGAAAAATACTGTTTGACGTCCGCGTCCTTCACAAACTCAGCGTGAATCTTCACATTCTTTTCCACCCCTAAATTCTTGATCATCTTGCTGTACTTTTCTTCAGCCTCGTAAAACTCGCCAACAATGAGCAACGTAACCGGTTGTTGTTTGAGAATCGCCGGTAGTGCACGAATGACAATATCCAACCCCTTGTAAGCGCGAACATAGCCAAAAAATAAAATGACCCGCGTCGCCTTGAGACCAATCAGACGCCTGGCGTCGTCCTTTGCAAACGGCTGACCAAAGCTCTCATAAAGCGGATGCGGCACAACCCGGTAATCAGCACGCGGCGAGAGTTTCAGCAAATCTGTTTTAACAAATTCCGAAAGCGGTATAAAACAGTCGATATTTTTCAGGGCAAAGCGGGTTAAAGCAAGGTCACCAAAGCGCCGTTCATGGGGAATAATATTGTCACAAATCATGATAATTCTACAGGCTAACTTGCGTTTCACAAGCCAACCGACACTGCCGATCAGTGGCGCAAAGAACGGCATCCAATAGCGAAAAATCAGGAGCTGCGGCTGAAACCTGGAGATTCTAAGGAATGCTTTATACCATGAAAAGGGGTTGATGGAATCCACGACACGTTCGCTTTCGACATCCGAAACCGCTTCGGCGTCAGCTACAAACTGCGATTTTCCTGGAAAGAACACATTGGGATATTGCCGCTGAAAGTTTATTATCTGGACGTCGTGTCCTCTGGTTTTAAGCTTATGATATAATATTTCAGTAGATTGCGCGATACCGCCGCGAAAGGGAAATACCGGGGCTATGATGGTTATTTTCATTTGGAGAGTCGACGAATCTTTATTTTATCCCAGCATTTTTCGGACGGAATATTCAACCCGGTCCTGCCGGCTTTCGGTGATCATTTCACCAATCAAACCAATGGAAAAAAATTGAACCCCCACGATGATCAGCAAAATACCCAGAAACAGCAACGGACGGTTGGTTAAATGCTTACCGAAAACCAATTTATCGACAGTTAAGTAACCGCTGACGAGACTTCCGACGATGAATGAAATAAGCCCTACCGAACCAAACAAATGCAGCGGCCGCTTTCGATAATGGGTGATAAACAAGACAGTCACTAAATCAAAAAAGCCTGCCGTAAACCGGGAAATGCCAAATTTTGTCCTGCCATATTTTCTTGGATGGTGTTTGACAACAATTTCACCCACCCTGAATCCCTGCCATTGCGCAAGCACTGGCAAAAAGCGGTGCAACTGACCATAAACCTTAATCGTCTCCGTGACCTCCCTGCGATACGCTTTGATCCCGCAATTAATGTCGTGAAGTTTTAGTCCGGTTGCCATGCAGGTTGTTTTGTTAAACAATTTTGATGTGTTGCGTTTGACAAACGGATCCTGACGGTGTTTCTTCCAACCGGAAACAAGGTCAAACCCCTCATTCAACTTGTCAATCAAGTGGGGGATTTCAGCCGGATCGTCCTGCAAATCAGCATCCATGGTCACAATAAAATCGCCCCGTGCTTCCTGAAACCCTTTTGCCAGCGCCGCAGATTTTCCATAATTTCGTCGGAATTGACAAACACGCACTCGTGAATCTTTTTTGTGCAATTCTGTCAGTATTTCCATTGAACGGTCTGTGGAACCATCATCGACAAACAAAATTTCGATGCCGGCATTTAACGGAGAAACCGCTTTGCTGATCTGCTCATAAAGTTCATGAAGCGATTCCTCTTCGTTAAACAGCGGAATAACCAGCGAATATTGAATTTTCTTTTCCATTTTTACAGGATCAATGCCTTTATTTTTTGTCGCACCACTATTTTTAACTACACTGGAAACTGTCATTATTGGTTTGTATGGTTTCTATCAATGACCGGTTTCTTCAAATCACCCCAGTATCGTTTCTTAACATTTTTTGAGGTTCTTAAATGAAATTTCTCCGGCTTTATCTTTTTGTTAAGGGATTGTCTGTTATAGTACACCGTGATTCTTTCTTTTGCCTGCGGGCGTGTAATTTTGATGGTTTGCGGTAGATAAATCCCCTTCCGCGCATGAAACCTTTGCAACTCCTTTTTTATCAAGATATGTCCAGCCGCATCAACCACTTCACTTTTCGTAACAATCCCTCGCACCGAGTCGACCCAGTATTTTTGCACGTTATCTTTGAATCTGGTTATTACAAGAATATCCTTCTTCTCTATTTCAACGGTAGAAGAATCATTTATCTCCATTTGCAGCAAGCCGGTGAAGACCTCTTCCAACTCATCGGTTTCGATTTCAACTTGCAAAAAATCCCGCAAATCAAGTAGTTGCCTCTCGCCATAATATAATGTATTCTCCCGGGGGGCAAATGCTGCAAAATAGCGTTGGTCTAAAAATAACGCTCCGATGTCAATGCCAAAGATGGCTTCCGTTTTTACATAGATGGAATCAGGCATTCTTATGTAGATAGATGCAAAGCCATTATATCCTTCACCGGGCAACTCAATTACCACTCGAGCTTTGCCCTGGAATGTGTGCAATTTTTGAAAATTATCTGAAACCGTTGACTGAATTTGAAATGGAGACAATGTCTCAAGGTTGGTGAATTTGCTTTTGAGGGTGGCAGCACACCCTGCAAACATTAAAACCATCAACAGAAGAAAGGGCAAAACAAATTTTGGATGCCACCACCATCTGAAACGATTGCGCACAAACGTAACTTTAATTATTTGAATGATTACTTTGATCTAATTTGTTCAGAACACTTTCACGTTCAGGCTCTAAAACTTTGGCCTTTTTCCAACTATCAATTGCTTGCTCAACTCTACCTAATTTTTTATAAATATCGCCTAAATGTTCAAATACCTCGGCAGATTCCGTTCGAAATTCCAATGACTTTTGAATATATGTCAAGGCTTCATTGTAATTTCCCAAATTATAATAAATCCATCCGATAGTATCGAGAAAGGCACCGTTTTCAGGTTCTGCCTGCAGCGCTTTTTGCACCATATTCAATGCTTCATTAAGACGTTCACCCCGCTCCGCTAAACTGTAACTGTAATTGTTCAGAATCGTCGCATTGCTATCATCGATCTCTAACGCTTTTTGGTAATAATTTTCACTTTTATCGTGTTCACCTATTTCATCATATACGGCTGCCAGTGTTCCTAAAAACGTCGCATTGTTAGGAGACTCCGCTAAAGATTTCAACAGAAATTGAATCGCTTCATCATAGTTTTTTGCTTGAAAAAGAAGTTGACCCAGAGTAAAGTTTACGTTGGGATTCTGCGGCACCAAATCATGTGATTCACGGTAATATTTTTCGGCATTAGATAAATCGCCTGTCTGCTGATAAGCTACTCCAAGCCTGAAAAATGTATCAGGATTGGACTTATTGAATTCAATTGCCTTTAAAAAGAACGGGATACTTTCATTAAATTTTCCCTGCGAGTAGTAAATAAGACCAAATTGATAATATCCGCGCCAGTCCTTTGGAAATTTTTTAATGATCTTCTCAAAATGATTATTGGCACGCAGCGTGTCGCCACTCTGAAAATATAAATTACCCAATTGAATATAATTGATAATATCCGTGGAATCATTTAAAACAGCTTTATCATAAATTGAAATGGCATCCTGCCACATTTGCAGAATACCGTACATATTGATAAGCTCCGCACGAACCGCCTTAAAATTAGCATTCTCATCGTACGTTTTTTTGTACCATGCAAGCGCTTTTGTGGTGTCCTTTTGAGCGATCAGCACTGTGCCAATTGCCAAGTATCCCTGCTCATCTTCAGGATATTCCTGTACGTAGCTGTTATACGTTCTTTCTGCGTCTTCATAAGCTTTCTCTTGAAAATACAACCCGCCTAATTGAAACAGAACTTCCCGGTTTGCCAGGCCGGCATTTACAAGAATTTCATATTGTGCGATGGCTTTTTGAGGTTCTTTTTTCGATAAATAAATTGATGCCAGATTCAGCCTTGCATCAACATTCTGAGAGTCAAGTCTTACAATTGCCTGATATTCTTTTACGGCTGAATCTATTTCACCTTTGCGGTGATAAAGCGCAGCCAAAAGTTTGTGACTATCCAGATAATCCGCATCTAACTGAATACTACGTTCCAGCATTTGCAAGGCAGATTCAACTTTACCCAACAGAATGTAATCTTTAGCGACAGCCTGATAAATGGAAGCTGAGTTCGGGGCATAGAGGAGTGCTTCATTGTACACATTTAATGCCTTGTCATAATGACCATTTAAATCATAAACACTGCCCTGAATGACTAATTCTGCGGCCCGGGAATTAAATTCTTTGTCGTATTTCCCGGAAGTTTGTGTAAATCCGGGGACGTTTATCGTAAATAATAAAATTACGAAAAAATGAACGAACCATCGTTCTGTCATGTGCTGCACATCTCCATTATAATTAAACCGTTAATATATCATAAATTTAAAACAAATCCAACAAAAAAATGTTCCCGTCACTTGACTGATAAAAATACGTTTCTTATTTTTCGGTTATATTTTCAACTGTTAAAAAGCCGCTGCCAAAATAGAACTTTTAAGAGAGGTTTCCAATGACTACAAATTCTTCGATTAGTCTTTATTCAAAACAAGAGCGTTCTCCTCTGGCGATGAATCGAGTTTTTATTTTATTTCTAACCATCATCATCGGAAGTACGCTGAGTTACCTCACTCAACCGGTTTACGGTCAGGAAAATGCAGTACAACCAACCTTCGGCATGGTTATGCATGGCGGCGCCGGAACGATTAAAAAGGAAAACATGACCCCGGAAATGGCAAAAGCCTATCGAGACAAGTTGACTGAAGCTCTGCAAACCGGTTACAAGATACTGAAAAATCATGGTAGCAGTCTCGACGCTGTGCAGGCAGCAATTCAAATTCTGGAAGACTCTCCCCTTTTCAATGCAGGTAAAGGCGCTGTTTTTACGAGCGATGGCACAAACGAATTGGATTCATCGATAATGGACGGAAAAACGTTGCAAGCCGGTGCAGTTACCGGTGTCAAGCATATCAAAAATCCCATAAAATTAGCTCGGCTGGTTTTAGAAAAATCACCACACGTGCTGCTTTCCGGTATTGGCGCCGAGGAATTTGCTGCTCAAAATCATATAGAAACTGTGTCTCAATACTATTTTTATACAGAACGCCGGTGGAAAAGCCTGCAAAAGGTTAAAGAAAAACAAATGCCGCAGCCGAAAGAAAAAAGTACCGTTGGGGCAGTTGCATTGGATATGGACGGTAACTTAGCCGCCGGTACGTCCACGGGCGGAATGACGAACAAGATGTTCGGAAGGGTTGGTGACTCTCCCATCATCGGCGCCGGAACCTACGCCAACAATGCAACATGTGCAATTTCCTGTACCGGGCACGGGGAATATTTTATGCGTCTCCTCGTAGCACACGATATTCACGCCCTCATGGCTTATAAAAACATGCCCCTACAGGAAGCGGCAAACACGGTTATTATGAAAAAACTCACCAAAATTGGCGGTACCGGCGGCGTCATCGGTATCGATAAACATGGGAATATCACTATGCCGTTCAATACGTCTGGTATGTTTCGCGGTTATGTCAAAGATGATGGAAGTATCATCACAAAAATTTATAAAGATTAAAAAGAGGTGGTCATTTTGGGTAAGGAATTAAACAGACGCTCGTTTTTACAAAAGGCTGCCGCCTTAGGACTGACGTTGCCTTTTGTTTCATCGGTTTCAAAATTTCGCACGAATTCCGGTTTGGGTAAAATCAAATTGCCTGTTATTTTTTGCAGTCGAGGTGACGAGTGGGGACAAAAAGTACTCACTCCCGCCTGGGAAACACTAAATCAAACAAAAAATCTCCTCGATGCCATTGAGAGAGGCGCTAATGTGGTGGAACTCGATCCGAATGACCAGTCCGTCGGTTACGGCGGTTACCCCAATGAGCAAGGCGTCGTACAATTAGATGCATCGATCATGTACGGTCCAACTCATAATTGCGGATCAGTCGCTGCGCTCGAGAACATTAAAACACCTTGTTCAGTGGCTCGGCTGGTTATGGATCGAACCGACCATATCTACTTAGTTGGGAAAGGTGCATTGGAATTTGCTAAAATGCACGGTTTTAAAGAAGAAAACTTACTCACCGAAAAATCACGCATCGCCTGGCTTCGGTGGAAAGAAAATCTCAGCGACAAAGATGATTATTTCCCACCTGCAAATGGTAACTATAAACAGGACAAACGTTCCACGGGTACCATCAATGTGCTGGGTTTGGATGCAAACGGTGATTTAGCCGGGATTACCACCACAAGCGGCCTGGCATTCAAAATTCCCGGGCGTATCGGCGACTCACCGATCATTGGTGCAGGCCTGTATGTAGACAATGAAGTAGGCGCAGCCGGTGCAACCGGTCGCGGTGAAGAAGTCATCCGGATGTGTGGCAGTTATTTTGTTGTCGAAAGAATGCGGGCGGGACTATCGCCTCAGCAAGCATGCGAGGCTGCATGTCAAAAAATTATCGATATTAACGGCGGCGTTAAAAATATTTATTTCAATGATAAATTTGTGGCAATCAATAAAAACGGTGAGGTAGGATGTGCCTCTATTCGGGGACACAAGAAATCACTTCCGTATGCATCGTTTATTAATGAGAAGGGCTTCCACGTGGTCAATGGTACTTTTTTAATTGAACTATAAATTCAAGAAATAAAAATGAGTCAAATTATAGAAAAAAAAACTTGACTCATTTATGTTAATTTTTTATAATATTTAAGTTTCGTCTCCCCTACGAACCAGGAATAAACTTCGCGTACTGCTTCTTGTGATCTTGATCTAATTTTATCAGTTTTTTGAATAACTCAGAGTGGTTTTTCGTATTTTTGAACAGATCGATTATTTCCATATAATGCGCATTCAGAAACTGCTGTGGTTCTTCAAAATATGATTTTTTTGTCAAAACTGCGTCTATTAGATCAATCGCCTGCACAATATTTTTTCGGGCCTCACTGATATTGTCATCTTTAACATACAGCCCGTAAAAAAAATGGTCCTTAGCAACGCGAAACGTTTTAAATTCCTTAGTGAAAATTCGATCAATGATCTCTTCACGCTCAGTCCACCCGAGAATGAATTCACTTCTGACAAACTTGCCCAATGCAGCCATATTCTGGGCCTTCTTATAATAAATGTCACCACCAAATTTATTATATTTATCAAACTCATTGGCAATAATCATATACACATAAAAATTAATGACACCTGTTAACGGCCCCACGGATTGTTCGTTGAACACGAGCTGTTCCCCCGGCTGAAATGGAAAACGTACGCGTCTATCGAAATACTGAACATCGGAACCGGAAACCAGAAACTCACATTTATACCTGTCTTCTACATTTGAGTTGAGGTCGGTGAGAAAAAGCTGCAAAGATATTTCAATGGGATCGCCCTGGTCTTTTGCTTCTAACCAGGGGGATTCTTCGACATATTTTTTAACGATTTCATGGAAGTTGCGCATTCTATCCTGTTTGTCAAGCGGGAGTTTATCAATGATCACTTGCACTTTTGCTTTCACATCGTTTGCGTACAGCGATGGCAAGTAAATGAAGGCAAAGCAGACACCAACAAAAATATACTGTTGAAAGAATTTTCTTAATATGAAATTTAACACTGATCCTCCTTCGGAAGAGTTGTAACGATATAGAAGCTTCTTATTCTTTAGAAAGATAGATAATATCAAATGTCTTTGTCAAGAAATTTATGGAGAGCGCATGAAATACTATCATCGTTATTTCGTTTTGTTTTTGGGGCTTTTAGCTTTTTTTCAAACCGCGAACGCTTTTACAGATCTGCCGGTGGGCGCACGCAGCCTCGCTATGGGAGGTACCCATGTGGGTTTTATCAACTCACCGGATGCAGTATTTTTGAATCCGGCCGGGCTGGGTCAAATGCGGGGACTCGGTATTTCGTTATTTTATCAAAAACCATTTGCATTGGCCGATGTTCATTTCGGCACTATATCGGTTTGCTTGCCTTTGTCAACATACAGATTTGGGTTCGGCTATATCTACCTTGGAAACAATCTTTACTCGGAACAAAAATTTAACATCGCATTCAGTCATCGCTTTTTTCAAACGATTCTTTTAGGTATAAATACACGTTTGCAAACCATAAATATTGAAAACTACGGCTCAACCAGCCGATTGGGTTTCGACTTTGGTGTCATGGTGCCCATAAACGAAAACTTTTCATGGGGATTTACATATCAAAATATAAACAGGCCCGGCATCGTGGGCTCAGAGCAAAACTTACCCCAAATCATCAAAGCGGGGTTTTCGCTCAAAGCAGTGCCGCAGCTAACCCTGAACATGGACATTTATAAAGATGTGCGCTATCCTCAGGAAGTTCGATTCGGAATTGAATTTTCTCCGTTAAAACAACTCAGGTTGCGCGCAGGCACCGCCACAAACCCGGACCTGTTTTCAGCGGGCTTTGGTTTATCTGTCCGGCGGTTCCAAGTAGATTATGCATTTTTTACACATAATGACTTGGGGCTGACACACCAGATGTCTTTCTCTTTTTATTTTGGCTCTGAAAAGAAAACGCCGGCTGGCAAGCAAAATGTTAAAATAAAAAAGCTACCGGCAACAGAAAAACCGGTTGCAAAAAAAGTGGACTTAAATTCTGCTAATGTACAGGAACTGACTGTGCTGCCGGGAATCGGTACCGCTCTGGCAAAAGAGGTCATTTCATTTCGTGACGCGCATGGTCCATTTCTAAAAATTAAAGACATCATGCAGATACCCGGAGTCGGCAAACATACATTTGAAAGAATTAAAGATAAAATTACTATCCTATCCAATAAATAAGTTATGAAACTGTACGTGACAAATCGTTTTTCTGTTCTCATGACAGTTTTAGTTTTGTTTGCTTCCTCAACGACAGGTAAAGCTCAGGATGCAACCGAAGAAATTCTTCTGGAGGAGCAAGCAGAGTCGTCCGAAGCATCCGAATTAATAGAACAGCTGCGCCACCTCAGAGAACACCCTTTGGACCTTAATACCGCAACATTACAGGATATTCTACAATTGCCGGATATGACAAACAGAATCGGCAAGGCAATTCTCACAAGAAGAACGGAAACTGGGACTTTTAAAAAAATCGACGACCTATTGCAAATAGATGGCATAGATGCAGACATTTTCGAACGAATTAAACCGTACATTACGATTCGATCAGCAAACATTCGGAGCCGGAATCAATTTGCTATCTCCGTGCGCAACCGGGTAAACGACTTCATAGACACGCCTGCCGGGTTTCAAAACGGCACCTATCACGATTCTCCAAAAAAAATTTATAACCGTGTGCTTATACAATTACAACCAAAAATTAAAACAGGATTTCTCACCGAAAAAGACAGTGGCGAAAATAATTTAACCGATCTGAGCTTGTTCTTCACTGATTTACGCGTGACGAAGAACGCGCGGTTCATCGTTGGAGATTACCAGTTTGAGGCCGGACAAGGGTTGGTCCTTTGGTCGCCCTACGGTTTTTCAAAAAGTTCCGATACAATCTTTCCCATAAAAAAACATGCCCGTAACATTCAAGGATACACATCCACGAACGAAAATGCTTTCTTCCGCGGCGCTGCCATGTCCTTTAAAGGTCGTCTGGCGACCATAACAACGTTTTTCTCCAGAGTAAAACTTGACGCAACGCCTATTTCAAATTCAGGAATTTCTGGATTTCCCACCACCGGCTATCATAGAAATGAAACAGAACTCTTGAAAAAAGACCGTCTTACAGAAACGGCAGCTGGCGGCAGAATTGAACTTCATTGGATGCCAAATCTGCGGTTAGGAACAACATTTTATCAATCTAATTTCAATAAAAAAATAGAGTCCTCTGACTTAACCAGAAAATACTTTGCTTTTCACGGCAAAAAGAACGTTGTGTATGGGACGGACCTGCAATTGAGTTTCAATGCTGTAGAGATATTTTCAGAAGCGGCACGTTCAAAAAACGGCGGAAAGGCGATGCTCCTAGGTAGCATACTCGATTATAAAACGCTCAAACTGGCATTGCTTTACAGAAATTATGATAAAAATTTCCAAAATTTTCACGGTTACGGTTTTGCGGAAAGAAACGGTACGACTCAAAACGAAAAGGGTTACTATATGGGTCTTTATTACAAACCTTTGGTAAAGATAACCATTCATGCTTATTACGACATTTTCTCGCAACCGTGGCGGACGTTTTTACAACCCTTTCCTACAAACGGTAACGATTTTTTAACCCAAATTAAGTATTCTTTTAAGAAAAACATAAAATTTACGTTTCGCTATCGAAGAAAAATGAAACAGAGGATTCAGAACACCCTGAGTCCTTTTGGCAGGCATATCCACGAATTTGCCTCTACTGAACAAAATCAATTTCGCTTACAATTTGATTACCTCACGTACAAAAAAATCAGATTCAGGAACAGAGTTGAATATAATATCGTTTCCATAAATAATTTCGACCAGTCACGGACATCTTCTTCAGAGATTGGCTTTTTAATTTATCAGGAAATACGTACAAGGTTATGGAACAAGTTTAGAATGTCTGCGAGGTGGACGATGTTTGAGACCAACTCATTCTGGTCGCGGGTATTCCAGTATGAAAGTGATCTCCCCGGGGTATTAACCAACCGGGCGCTTTTTGGACGAGGTAGCCGTTGGTACGTTTTACTCAATTACCGGCCTTTTTACTTTATTAAAATCACCTTTAAATACTCCGAAACATACCGGGACGATGTGAAGGTCATCGGTACCGGTCCTGACCAAATCGATAATAACCTGGACAGAAGAATCGGACTTCAATTTGATTGGCAGCTCTAAAATAATATTTTAATATTGACACCATAAGATAATTTTCATTATATTGAATGATTATTTATTTCCTGACTCAAACTATAAAATATGTTTACAAAATTCATCGGC
>CAYVXE010000058.1:21353-27102 GCA_964455375.1 uncultured Calditrichaceae bacterium | reverse complement strand
TGAACTCATCCTGGACATAAAGAAAAATTAAAATTATACAGGCCATACCCATAGCAAGGCCGGTGATGTTGATGAATGAATAAGCTTTGTGTTTTACAAGATTACGAAACGCAATTTTGAGATAGTTTTTGAACATGATATCACTCCGAAATGAGTTTGTACATCAACGACAAAATTCAGGCAAAGTCCATTAGTTTATAAAAGTGGCACTGGCAGTAGCAGCAAATCCTCTGACTGTCACTGCAACTGTCAGTCGGGCTCACTCATACCGCAAACTTTCCATCCGTCAGTCACCCGACCTCTGCGCTACTCGTAGCATAGTACTTCCACCGGGTTCGCCAACGCCGGCCTGCGTGCTCACCGTCTTTTCCTCACACATGAAAAGCCTTCTTGATGTTTTCCGTGACGATTTGACCATCAAAAAGATGCACAATCCGATGGCTATATTCCGCGTACGCAGGGGAATGCGTGACCATCGCGATGGTGGTTCCGTTCTCATTGAGTTCGGTGAGAAGATTCATCACTTCATCGCCGTGCGCGGAGTCCAGATTGCCGGTGGGCTCGTCCGCCAGAATCAGCTTAGGTTTGGCCACCACCGCGCGCGCCACCGCCACCCGCTGCTGCTGCCCGCCGGAGAGCTGCTGCGGAAAGTGGTTTTTGCGGTGCATGATCTGCATATTCTCCAGCACTTCGTTCACCCGCTTCTTGCGATCCGTGGCAGAGTAACCCAGATACAGCAGCGGCAATTCGATGTTTTCAAAAACCGTCAGCTCATCGATCAAATTGAAACTCTGGAACACGAAGCCGATATTCTGCTTGCGCAGGTTGGCGCGCTGGCGCTCTGAGTACTGCGACACCTCCTGTTCGAGAAAATAGAATTGGCCGCCAGAAGGATTGTCCAGCAAACCCAACAAATTCAAAAGAGTGGACTTGCCACATCCGGACGGCCCCATAATGGCCACAAACTCCCCTTCGTTGATTTCCAGGTTCACGTTGTTGAGTGCAGTGGTTTCAACTTCCTCTGTAGTGTAAAGTTTTTTCAAGTCAACTGTTCTTATCATTGTTCTCTCCTTATTTGGTCGAGCGCTATTCACTGTACAACATTCATGAGGTCAGCCTTCAGCCGTCCAGCCGTTAGCTTTGAAAACGAAGTAAAATAAGCTTAAGCATCTATTTTAAAACCAGCTTGTCGATGTCGCCAAAACTGTCGTAAGAAGATGTGACGACTTTCTCCCCGGGTTGCAGACCATCCAGCACTTCAAACACGCGCGTATTCTGCCGCCCCAATTTAATTTTACGTTTACTGGCCATATTACCGGATGCATACACCACAAAGATCCACTGGCCGCCGGTTTTCTGGTAAAAGCCACCGCGAGGGATCATCACCGCCTGCGATAAATCGCCCAGCGCCAGACTGATGTGTACGGTTTTTCCGCGCCGGATATCCTCCGGAACATCGCCCACAAATTCCATATCCACTTCGAAACGTCCGTCGACGATTTCCGGATAAATTCTGTCGGCCACCAGCTCGTAGGTTTTGCCGGCAAAGTCGAATGTGCCTTGCAGGCCCTTTTTGATGCGGGCCAGATAGTGTTCGTCGATGGCAGCCCGCACCTTAAAGCCGGTCAGTTCATCGATCTGGCCGATGCGCTGACCCTGAGAAACCGTCTGCCCTTCCTCCGGAATGAGCGAGGTCAGTTGACCGCTCACAGGAGCCCGAATAAGCAAATCGTCCAGGCGCTTGCGGGCGATTTGCATGTTTTGCTGCAACCGCTTGAGGGAATTGACCAACTGCTTCACTTGCACTTCCTGAAAAAGCGAGTCGCGCTGGAACGATTCGATGTTCAACTGCTGTCGCTTGAGCTGGTACTCGTACTCATCGTTGGTGGCCTCAAACTCCTCCGCCGCAATGAGATCCCTTGCAAATAAATCTTTTTTGCGATCATAAAGTCGTTTCAGCCGTCGGATTTGGTACCCCTGATCCAAAAGCCGCTGACGCAACTGAATGTTGTTCTGCTCCAGGTTGAAGCGCGTGTTGGTCAGCAAATTCTGTTGCTCCACTACCAGGGCATCCTGCGACAGGATTTGAATGTGCAGGGTGGTGTTTTCCAATCGCAAAATCTGGTCCCCTTGATGCACATAGGTTCCTGCCTCCACAAAAATGGTATCCACACGACCGCCTTCCACAGCATCGAGAAAAATGGTCTTCTGCGGCAACACGGTTCCGGTGACCGGAATGAATTCCCGGAACGGACCAACCATCACCTCCGACACGGTGATTTTACGGCTATCAACATTCAGCTTTGAGGTGGTATCCCACAACGACAGATTGAAAATGATAAACAGGATAAACAACCCGGAAATCGACCAGCCGGCGATCTTTTTAGGCGGCCACTTTTTCTTTTCGATAATACGATCCATGCTTTTTTTGATTGATCCTTACGATTCAGTTTGACAGAACAAGATACCCAGGATTTATTCAAGAATCATACCACAACCTTTTCAGGGTCAAATTTCTACCCACCGCTCCGAATAGCCAATATGACTATCCGGTAACATAACAGTATGTGTTCGATAACGAACAGTTTTGAGCGAAGATCAGAAATTTTTCTTGCATTTGCACAGGAAAAAGTCTTTTTTAAATTAAGATGTGGGTTTCTTTGAAACTTCTGCATCAATCACCGTATCTCTATTCTGCACAGCATTAAAGAACTGAAAAATCGCATGAAAACCAAATCCGGAAAAATTCTCGTTGTCGATGATGACAAAGACATTCTCACCGCGGCACGCTTGTTTCTCAAAAATCATTTCCAATCCGTACACACGCTGCAAGATCCACAGGCCATTCCGGTGCAACTGAAAAATGAAACCTACGATCTTATTTTGCTGGACATGAATTTTGCCCGGGGCGCCAGCAGCGGCCAGGAAGGATTTGACTGGTTGAACAAAATTCTCGATATCGACCACTCTGCAGTAGTGATTCTGATTACCGCATACGGAGATGTGCAAATGGCGGTTAGAGCCATCAAGGAAGGTGCGACCGATTTTGTCTTAAAACCGTGGCAAAACGAAAAGTTACTGGCGACGCTGTCCGCTGCCATGAATTTACGCAAGTCACGCACGGAAGTGAACAAGCTTCGATCCCGGCAACATCAGCTCAATGCCGATCTTGGGCAACATTTTCGGGAATTCATCGGGGAATCATCAGCCATTCAGGAAGTTTTTCACACCGTTCTCAAAGTGGCGCAAACCGACGCCAACGTGCTGATTCTGGGCGAAAACGGCACCGGCAAGGAATTGGTGGCCCGTGAACTGCACAAACAATCTCAGCGTTCCTGTGAGGTGTTCATCAGTGTGGACATGGGCGCCATCAGCGAAACGTTGTTCGAGAGCGAGCTCTTCGGGCACATAAAGGGCGCATTCACCGATGCCAGGGAAAACCGCGCCGGCCGCTTTGAAATCGCATCCGGTGGCACGCTTTTCCTGGATGAAATCGCCAACCTGCCGTTGCAATTGCAGGCAAAAATTCTGACCGTGCTGCAAAACCGGCAGGTGACCCGCCTGGGATCCAACATCCCGAATCCCATCGATGTGCGGCTCGTCTGCGCCACCAACATGCCCATCCACGACCTGGTGGACGATAAACAATTCCGTCAGGATCTTCTCTATCGTATTAACACCGTTGAGATTAAACTGCCGCCACTGCGCGAACGCCGTGAGGATATTCCGTTGCTTGTGGACTATTTCATGGAGCTGTATGCTAAAAAATATCACAAAGCATCCAAGCGTGTAAGTAGCGCTGCCATGAAAAAACTGCAAACTTACCGCTGGCCGGGAAATGTGCGCGAGCTGCAACATGCCATGGAACGCGCCATCATCATGAGTGAGAAAAAAATTCTGCAACCGGCGGATTTCTTCTTCTCCACGCCCAGAGGCCGGGAAGAAGGCCTGGCGTTCGATACCTACAATCTCGATGATGTGGAGCGGACGGTCATTCAGAAAGTCATGAGTAAGCACGGAGGCAACATTTCCAAAGCAGCCC
This sequence comes from uncultured Calditrichaceae bacterium, assembly GCA_964455375.1. Classification (GTDB taxonomy): domain Bacteria; phylum Zhuqueibacterota; class Zhuqueibacteria; order Oceanimicrobiales; family Oceanimicrobiaceae; genus CAYVXE01. The sequence continues at coordinate 23,060 of CAYVXE010000058.1, read as the reverse complement.
GTGAACTGGGCTTAACCCGCACCTCTCTTTACCGCAGGCTGGGGAAATATGGTTTATAAACGTTTTCGGGTCGTCGTTCTGGCGCGAATTTTCATTTTATTTACCACTCTGTCGCTGTTTCTGTACCTGCTGCTGGTGGCACAAACGCGGCTGTACGCCACCATGTTCATTCTCGGTCTGGTCATCGTTTACCAGATTTACGGTCTTATCTATTACGTGGAAAAGACCAACCGTGATCTGCACCGCTTTTTGCAGACCATCAAATACGAAGATTTTTCACAGACCTTTGCCCGCCCCGGACTTGGGTCGTCATTCGACGATCTGAAAAACGCCTTTAATGACATTATCCGGAAATTCCAGAAAGCACGAGCGGATAAAGAGGAACACTTTCGTTATCTGCAAACCGTGGTACAGCACGTGGGCATCGGGTTGCTGGCTTTCCGCCAGGATGGCAAAGTGGAATTGCTGAACACAGCAGCCAAACGTTTACTGCAGATCCCTGCGCTAAAACAGATCAGCGACTTAAAGCGCATCAGTGCGGAGTTGATGAACACGCTGACGCACCTCAAAAGCAGCGAAACCGCTTTGGTAAAAATCCAGCAAAACAACGAGCTGCTGCAACTGGCCATCAGTGCCACCGAGTTTCGCATGCGCAACCAAAACTTTACCCTGGTGTCCCTGCAGAACATTCAGAGCGAACTGGAGGAACAGGAACTGGACGCCTGGCAAAAGCTCATCCGTGTGCTGACGCATGAAATCATGAATTCGGTCACGCCGATTTCTTCCCTTGCAGCAACCCTGAACGAACTGGTCGCAAACAAAGGCGACACACTCCTTGAGACGGAAAACCGCGAAGACCTTCTCAGCGGACTGCAAACCATCCGGAAACGCAGTGAGGGCCTGCTGCATTTTGTGGAAGCCTACCGCGGACTCACCCGCGTTCCCACACCAAAATTCAAATTATTGCGCCTGCGGGATTTGCTCAGCAGGGTGGTGCAGCTCATGCAACCGGAATTCAAAGCCAGCAACGTCACCTGCAGCCTCGACGTAGTGCCAGACACCCTGGAACTGATGGCCGACCCAGAGCTGGTGGAGCAAATCGTCATCAACATGGTAAAAAATGCGCTACAAGCTGTGGATGGGCAACCGGAAGCCAGAATTGATTTGGCGGCCAAAATCGACACGCGCGGACGAGTGATCATCCAGATCGCCGACAACGGCCCCGGCATTTCAGAAGAGCTGCAAGACAAAATTTTCATTCCGTTTTTCACCACCAAAGAAAACGGCTCCGGTATTGGCCTGAGCCTGTCGCGGCAGATCATGCGTTTGCATGACGGCAGCATCAGCGTTCAGTCCAACCCTGAAGACGGAACCGTGTTTACTTTACGATTTTAAGTTTGGTTCCGCCGACATCTTAGAAAGGCAGGTCAATTATGGTCGAAGACCTAATTGACACAAAGCGATTTCACAGTCAAAACCAACCCTTGTCAAAAAGTCCTGCGGACATTTTTGACCTACACTAACTTTCGAGTTCAAGTAAACCTGCAGGGCACGTACGCCATCACCGGCAAAACCATTACCTTCGAACAGAACGCCGACACCTTCGTGCGAGACATGACCTGGACTTATGACAACGGCACTCTGGTCGGCAGCGACACCTTTAGCGAGGCCACGATTACAGTGAAGCTACGGAAAAAGTGACTCGGA
>CAYVXE010000058.1:0-21253 GCA_964455375.1 uncultured Calditrichaceae bacterium | reverse complement strand
CGACACCTTTAGCGAGGCCACGATTACAGTGAAGCTACGGAAAAAGTGACTCGGAAATTCTTAGTAAAGTAAGAATTAGTAGTGACGTTGATCATAGTGTGGACTCCAACGAACATTCTGCATTTTACGAAAAACCGGGTATACTTACTTTTTTTAAAAAAAATTCAAATAAATCTGAACTTTTAGGCGTTCTCAGAGTAAGAGTATCAAAAGCATAGATAACTCAAATTTATTTGAGCTTGGTCGTCTCGATTATTTTTTTTATTTTTTCCACCTTTTTATCCTACCTATTTTGGGAGACAACATCAATCGAGGCGGCCATTTTATTTAGTATCCCGACCCCATTCAAAAAAACAAGCCCTACTTTTAGTGATTTTTCGCATCCGCTATTTTAAATGGATCAAATCTGCATTATCGGTGGTGTCGAAAGGAACATCACAAAACGGTAATTGTGCCGTTGCCGGGACCGGTAATCCTACCAATCATTGCAGCACTATCAACATGATTTTTCTTCAATTTGGCAAGTAATTTATCGGCCTGTTTTTCATTGATAGAGATGAGCAGCCCACCGGAGGTCTGGGCATCACAGAGAAGTGTTCGCAGAAAATTAGGTATCTTTGCGTTCCATTGCACAACATCGGCAACAAATTCCAGATTATTCAGAGTACCGCCGGGAATGACTTTACCAATGACCAACTCTTTAGCTGCTTCAAGGAGCGGAACCTCATTTGCGTAAACTTCCGCCTGAACATGACTGGCCATCGTCAGTTCTTTTAAATGGCCAACCAGGCCGAAACCGGTAATATCGGTGCAGGCATTTACGGGAAATTGAGTCATGCATTCCGCGGCCGTCCGGTTAAGCTCACTCATGACTTCGATAGCTTGTTCAGCAGTGGCGTCATCTGCCAGCCCCCGTTTGATGGCAGTAGTAATGATACCCAGCCCGATTGGTTTGGTTAAAATTAACACATCTCTCGGTTTGGCACCGGAATTGGTAAGAATTTTCTCCGGATGAATCAGTCCGCTCACAGAGAGTCCAAATTTTGGTTCAGTATCATCGACGGTATGTCCACCGATAATGCTGACACCTGCTTCTTTTGCTTTGTCCTGTGCTCCGAGCAAAATCTGTTTTAATACATCCATTGGTAATCGGTTTGATGGAAAACCGACGATATTAAGCGCAAAGAGTGGTTTGCCGCCCATGGCATAAACATCGCTGAAAGCATTCGTCGCGGCAATGGCACCAAAATGATAAGGGTCATCGACAATAGGTGTAAAGAAATCCACGGTTTGCACGATAGCTGTTGTATCATTTATTTTGTAGACAGCAGCGTCATCTGCCGTGTTGAGACCTACTAAAACCTGCGCATCCTGCGGAACCGGAAGGTCTGCAAGAACGCGTTCCAAGGCCTGGGGACGCAATTTGCAGGCACAGCCGAGTCCATGGGTGAAATGAGTTAGCTTTATCTCTTTACCATCTTTTACAACCGACGTACACACCGTGCCAGATGGACGTAACCGCACGACCGTTTCTGTGACGAATTGCAAGGCCCGTTCAATATCGTGTTCGGTGGTCATTTTTCCGGTTGAAAAACGGATGGTTCCCATAGCATATTCTGTTGGTACATGCATGGCCATTAACGTTGGCGAAATATCGATGGAGTCGGAATGGCAAGCCGCCCCGGCGGAGGCCGCCACTCCCTCCAGTTCATCGAGCAGTGTATTCGCTTCGATATTTGGAAAACTCACGCTCAATGTGTTCGGCAACCGTTCTTCAGGATGGCCGTTGAGCTTTATCCAATCGAACGTCGTTTTCAGTCCGTCATACAGCAGATCACGCATTTTTCGCATGTGCGCGGTATTTTTCTGCAAGTCCTTTGCCGCAATTTCGCACGCTTTTCCCAACCCGACGATTTCCAGCACGTTTTCCGTGCCCGCTCTGAGATTCTGCTCATGGTCGGCGCCGTGCATAAATTTCTCCAGGACTGTGCCGCGTCGGATATACAAAGCGCCAATCCCTTTGGGTGCATAAAGCTTATGTCCGGCGACAGACAGCAAATCCACGCCCAGTTCATCCACTCTGGTCAGAATTTTTCCAACAGATTGAGCCGCGTCTGCATGTACTAAAATTCCATGTTGTTTGGCGATGCGTGAGATTTCCGCAATCGGCTGAATCGTGCCGACTTCGTTGTTGGCATGCATAATGGATACAAGAATGGTCTGTGGTGAAAGTGCTTTCCTGAATGCTTCCACATCGACGACGCCGTATTCATCGACTGGTAAATAGGTAACTTCGAAACCATGATTTTCAAGATAATGACAAACCTCCACTACGGCCGGATGTTCGATGGATGAGGTAATGATGTGGTTACCTTTGTGCCGATTGGCAAATGCTGCCCCTTTAATTGCTGTGTTGTTGGACTCGCTACCTCCGCTGGTAAAGACAATCTCATCGGGTTCGCAGTTCAGCAGCCCGGCAACCTGTTTGCGAGCATGTTCAACCGCTTTTTTCGTTTGAACTCCAAACCAGTGTGTGCTGGACGGATTACCGAAGTGCTCTTCCAGATACGGCCGCATAGCATCGACAACCTGTGGATCGAGCGGGGTCGTGGCATTATAATCTAAGTAAATAGGTTTCATCATTCATTCCTCGAATATTTTTTTTGCCCACAAAATACACGAAACACACTAAAAAAAAAGAAAAAAGAGTTACCATTCAAAGAATACACACATCCTTTCTTTGTACACGTTGAAGCCGGACCCGTGATTTTTGTAACTTTCATCCATATAAATCACGTTCGACATTTAGCTCCTCCCATCCGCACTGCACAATAAATGAATTTATCAAATGGTCAATTTAACGCATAATACTTTTCGTGTTTTTAGTGTATTTTGTGGGCACATAAAAACAAAACAGCTACTCATCTGAGTTACATATTTTAGTTTAGGTTACAAATCTCGAAAGTTATCCTAAAACCAAACGCTTATATTCTATTTTTGGATAATGTCCGAAATTGACTAATAATCCAAGCCTGAATTTTGTAGCATTCAGGTAATTCAAGACCTGAGCCGCATGTTTGCCTATTAAAGAATCTACGGCCTTAATTTCAACAATTATTTTATCGTAGCAAATAAAATCCGGTCTGAAATGTTTTTTCAATTCCTTGTTTCGATAATTCAATTTTATAGTCGCTTGTGTAGTAAATGGGAGTTTTTGATAGTCAAATTCGATTTCCAAACACTCCTGATACACATTTTCTAAAAATCCGCACCCCATATCTTTGTACACATTAAAGCAAGCGCCCATAATTTTGTAACTTTCATCCATATAAATCACGTTCGACATTTAGCTCCTCCCATCCGCACTGCACAATAAATGAATTTATCAAATGGTCAATTTAATACATAATACTTTTCGTGTTTTTAGTGTATTTTGTGGGCAGCTACTGACCAATTATTTTTTTTAATACCTCCCACACATTTTCAGCTACGATTTTATGCCCCCGTACATTTGGATGCATCCCATCCGGCTGATTTAGTTCCGGAATCCCGGCGACATCTTCCAGTAAAAATGGAATTAAGGCAGCTTTATTTTTCACGGCCAAATCCGGAAAAATCGCTTTAAATTTCGCTATGTACACTGCACCGAGATTAGGCGGCGCCAGCATGCCGGCAATGATAATTCGAACATGCGGATATTTAGCCCGTATTCTATCGATTATTTTTTGCAAGTTATTTTTTGTTGATTGCAGATCAATTCCACGCAAAGCATCATTGCCGCCGAGTTCCAAAACAAGAACGTCCACTTTTTGTGTCAACAGCCAATCGACACGACGCAACCCGCCGGCTGTGGTTTCACCACTCAATCCGGCATTCATAACATGATATTTCCAGCCAAGTGAATCAATTTTATGTTGAATTAGATTTGGAAATGCCTGCTCGATTCCTAAACCGTAACCAGCGGTTAAACTGTTTCCAAGAAATAAAATGCTTTTGAATGTCCTTTGTTTTTTTGTATCTTTCAGTTTCTGCTGTGCATAAACTGAGGAATGAATACCTATCAAAACTATCCCTATGACAAGCAGACAGGACTTGAAGAAATGTAACATGCGTGTTTCATACTTAGGTTTAACCATGACCTTCCTGTGTTAATGAAACAATATCCGAAAGTGATCGTCTTGTAAAATTAATGTAACAAAATATAGCTTCAATTACAAATCACAACTCATTTTTTGTATGTCTAATATTCTAACTGTTCACAACATCTCAAAATCATATTCCAGCGGCAGCCGGACTTTAACAGTGGTTCACGGGATTTCTTTCCAGATTAAGACCGGAACGTCATGTGCAATTGTGGGACCCTCCGGCAGTGGTAAAACAACCCTGTTAGGACTTTGTGCAGGTCTTGACCTCCCGTCAGACGGATCAATCATGTTAGATGGTACAAATCTCCTAAACCTGGACGAAGATTCCAGATCTCGTTTAAGAAACCAGGTTTTGGGATTTGTCTTCCAAAATTTTCAGCTTATTCCAACCCTAACCGCGTTGGAAAATGTGATGGTTCCTCTGGAATTACGCGGCGAACGCAACGTCAAAAAGCAATCCCGTTCTTTACTGGATGAAGTGGGTCTCACTGAACGCATGAACCATTACCCCGTGCAACTCTCGGGCGGAGAACAGCAGAGAGTGGCACTTGCACGGGCATTCATCAATCAACCGAAAATTCTTTTCGCCGATGAACCGACCGGCAATCTGGATAGTGAGACCAGTGAAACTATCGATAATCTCTTGTTTGATCTCAACAAAACACATGGAACGACGCTGGTCATTGCCACGCATAACATGGATTTAGCCCACCGCACCAACCGTATAATTCGTTTAAAAGCCGGTGAAATTGCTACGGATGAAATGACCATGCCCCAAAAAAGATGACTTCTAAAATAAACAAAGACACAACGTGAATCTGTTTGACCTGAAAACACTCGGCTGGAATGATTTCTTTGAACACCATTTTATCCCCCACGCGGCAAATGGTTTAGAAGCAGGACGAGTTCTTGTGGAACATAGAAACAAATATCGGTTATACAGCCGGGCCGGCGAATTAACCGCGGAGATCACTGGCAGGCTTTTGCATACAGCCGATTCCCGGTCGTGCTTGCCGAAAGTGGGAGACTGGGTGGTTTTCATGCGGTTTGAAGAAGAAAGGAAGGGCATTATTCATCAGGTTCTGCCGCGCAGAAGCAGTTTTTCCCGTAAGATTGCTGGCAAACAGGTCAAAGAACAGATCATTGCCACCAATATTGATACGATATTTATTGTTCAAAGTCTGGATAAAAATTACAATTTGAGACGTTTGGAGCGTGCATTTGTACTGGTGAATCAAAGCGGCGCCGAACCGGTAGTCGTCCTGAACAAAACAGACCTATGCGAGGATGTTTCTGATAAAATCAAAGCCGTAGAGCACTTAGGAGTCCATAAAGTTCTCACCACCAGTGCCAAGACCGGAACCGGTATTGAAAATCTTCATAATTTTATTCAACCCGGATTTACGTACGCATTTATTGGGTCGTCAGGGGTTGGAAAATCTACTTTAATCAACCTGCTGGTTGGAGAAAATATCCAACCAACCCGGGAGGTCCGCAAAGGGGACTCCAAGGGGCGGCACACAACCACACACCGTGAATTAATCGTTTTGCCGCACGGCGGCTGTTTAATCGATACCCCCGGCATGCGTGAACTGCAACTGTGGCATGTTGAAGAAGGGCTGTCCCAAACATTTACTGATATCGAAGAAATGGCTGAAAATTGTCATTTTTCCAACTGCACCCATACGCAGGAAACAAAATGCGCCGTGTTAGCAGCTCTTGAGTCAGGCGACTTAACCCCAAAAAGATATGACAACTTTATGAAAATGCAAAAAGAACTGACTTTTTTGCAAACTAAAAACTCCAAAGAGAGTTTCCTTGAAAAAAAGAGAAAAGAAAAAGAACTTCACAAACTGATTAAAAAAGTAACAAAAAAAAGCCGCAGAACGTAATGCCCCCTGGTTCATTTAGCCAAAGTTAATTCACAGGAAGACTGGAAGGCAGGCAAATTCGGAGCGATAAATAATTTTATGAAGTCATTCAGATTCGTGTTCAATTCATGGTTGTGGAAAATGGCCTGGCGTGACAGCCGGTCGCACCGAAAACGGCTCCTCATGTTTATCACGTCCATCGTTTTGGGAATTGCAGCGCTGGTTTCTATCAGCTCGTTTGGTGAAAATCTACAAACAGCCATCGATGAACAGGCAAAAACGTTGTTAGGTGCCGACCTGATGATATCGGGGCTACAGCCATTTTCGAAAGAGACAGAAGCAATGTTTGATTCGATTGGCGGCGAGCAGGCAAATGAACTTCTTTTTGCTTCTATGGCTTATTTTCCTAAAAACGGAGAAACCAGACTGGTTCAGGTAAGGGCAATGAAAGGTGATTTTCCTTTTTACGGCAATATTGTGACCGACCCGGAAGAAGCTGCCGTTTCATACAAAACCGGCTCTAACGTACTCGTAGATAATGTCCTGATGCTGCAGTTTAATGTATCCATCGGTGATACAGTTAAAATTGGTAACTCCGCTTACGCCATTGCCGGAAGACTAAAAAAACTACCTTCAGACCCGCCGGTTGCCAGTGCCTTCAGCCCACGAATTTATCTTCCTGCCAAATATCTCGACCGCAGTTTACTGCAAAGAGGCAGCTTAGTGAATTATCGCAGATATTTCAAACTATCGCCAAACAGGAATGCTGAAGAACTCAAGAAAAAACTCCAACCCAATCTCAACCGCTATCGATTGCGAGCGGTTACGGTGACACAGCGCAAGCAAAACATCAGCGATATCATGGCTAATTTTTACAGGTTTTTGAATCTTGTAGGATTTGTGGCGCTAATCTTAGGCTGCATCGGCGTTGCAAGTTCGGTTCATGTTTACATTAAAGAAAAGTTTAATTCAATCTCAATCTTAAGGTGTCTCGGCCTCAAATCCAAAGAAGCATTTACAATCTATCTAATCCAAATAATTGTTCTTACAGTTATTGGTTCTACTATGGGAGCGCTACTTGGGGTAGGGATTCAATGGGGTTTACCTGATATTTTTCATGATTTTCTGCCTATTCAGATGGATCAATATATCGCCTGGTGGTCCGTTCTAAAAGGGTTTTGTGTAGGCATCAGCATCGCGTTTCTGTTCTCTCTTTTACCGCTCATACCGATCAAAGATGTCTCGCCGTTACTTGCCTTACGCATCGGTTTTAGAAATGAACAGGCTAAAGTAAAACACGCTCTAAGATGGTTCCTGTCTCTATTCATTATTGGTACAATGATCTTGTTTGCCATTCACCAAACAAAAGATGTTCAAACCGGGCTCATCTTTACCGGAGGCGTTGTGGCCGCGTTTGGTATTTTGACGGTTGTATCGCGAGTCTTAACATTTTTACTGAAAAAATATTTCCCCGACTCATGGTCATACATTTGGAGACAAGGTTTAGCAAACTTATTCCGGCCAAACAACCAGACCTGGATTTTAATGACGTCTATCGGGTTAGGAACCTTTCTGATTACAACACTTTATCTGTCACACCACACACTGTTAAATAAAATCACCTATCTCGGTGGAGGACATAAGCCGAATCTTGTTCTATTCGATATTCAACCTGACCAAAATGCAAAGGTCAAGGAAATCCTTCATTCACTCAACATGCCTGTTATGCAGGAAGCACCGATGGTTACGATGCGCATAGAAACCTTGAAAGGCAAATCCGTCACCGAGATTTTGAACGAGACGAACGGTAAAACAAGACGGGATTCTTCGGCTGGCATCAATAAGGGACTCTTGAGCTGGGAATACCGGACAACTTACCGCGACTCTCTTTTTGCATCTGAAACCATTGTTGCAGGGAAATGGCAGGGAACTGTTGCAGAACCTGTGAGTGTCATACCGCTTTCTTTTGAAGAACGGGCAGCCAAACAGCTCCATGTTTCTATCGGTGACACGATCGTCTGGAATGTGCAGGGTGTACTTTTGACTTCTGTCATCACAAGTCTAAGAAAAGTGGATTGGCAGCGGATTCAGGCAAATTTCATGGCTCTGTTTCCTACGGGAATTCTGGAAGCAGCACCACAAATATATATCCTGGCAACCAGAGCAGATAATGCCAAAATCTCAGCAAAGCTACAAAAATCGGTCATTCAAGCTTACCCGAATATTTCCATCATCGACCTCGCTCTTGTGCTCGATACCATAGATGGTTTATTGAATAAAATCTCGTTTGTTATCCAGTTCATGGCTTTTTTTAGTATTTTTACAGGTTTACTGGTTTTGGCCGCAGCGGTTATTTCCAGCCGTTTTCAAAGAATACAGGAAAATATCTTGTTAAAAACTTTAGGGGCCTCAAGAAAGCAAATCATGCACATTGTCCTGGTTGAATATGTTTTTCTCGGCGGACTTGCGGCAATAACCGGACTCATGCTTTCATACGGTGCCGGCTGGGCACTGGCATATTTTATTTTCGATGCTGTTTTTCTGCCCGCTATCTGGCCTTTTTTCACAGTTCTGTTTGTGGTGACCGCGTTGACAGTTTTAATAGGGATGCTTAATAATCACGATATTTTCGACCGTCCACCGCTTGAGGTATTACGTGTAGAGGGATAAAAGAAAAACGGCCTTTGGGGTGATAAACTCTGAATCCGACTCTAATACCTTCCAACTCCAAATCCGAATCTAAATGTGGTTCTTTCCCAAAGACCGCTTTATTAAAAGTATGCTACCAGAAGTTACTTTTTTTGCTCCATAAGTTTAACAATATCTTTAGTCATTTTCTCATCGACCGGTTTTCCCAGTCTGAAGAACACTCCGGTTTCCGCTATCTTAATACCGGTTTCGAATGAACTTTCATCATTTACCGCAATCAGAGGTATGTTCGGCTTCAGCTTCTTTACTATCTTAATCGCATCTGAACCCAAAAGTGGTTCTAAATCCGGATCCATAATTACAAAATCAAATTCCTTATCCAACATGTACTCGAGAGCTCTATAACAACTTTCGGCAACCACAACCGGATATCCGTTTTCATGAAGAATCCTCAGTACCATCTCTGTAAAAAAAGTATCCTTGCTGGCAAGCAATACTGCTAATCGATCTGTTTTTTCTAACATAACTGTCACCATACTTCCAGATAATTAAGGTTATACTTCCCCCTTTGTCAACTATGATGTCAGTCACGCCAGGTCTGTTCTGTACAAAACAAAATAATCGTTTATAATCGTTTTCAAAATAGTAATTCTTTCTTTTGTTACGTAGTAATCCTGTCGAATAATTGTAAGATTTTTTGCGACAGATTTTATACGTATTTGTTATTTGTGCGTTCACTTCCCTGTGCAACTAAAACATTGCTAAAAAAACAAGATAACAAAGGTTTGACACGCAAAAACGCACTGTTATTGAAGAGGAAAGGATTGAAAATCGACAATAGCGAAAACAAAAAAAACGGATGTAAAAACCTCGAAGGCTCTTAAAGACTCTTTATACATCACTGGTCATAATGAAAAGCGGCCGGCGCATAAACGTTTTATATTTCGGACGTAGTCTGGTTTCACTATAGTATTGATCTACGTCGATAACTTTCTTAGTCCCCGACTTAATCACATCTACCGGGACATTGTCGTAACATCCGTTACGCAAACAGACCAATCTTCCCGTTTTTTTTGCCAGAACCAGATCGAGTGCAAGGTTGCCAAATGCCATGGGAACGATGGAATCCATCGCATCCGGATTGCCGCAACGCACCAGATATCCCAACCGTTGGTTCACGACATTGACCCGATTACCATTATTATATTTGGGCGATAATTCTTTTAGTAGTACACCTACTTTATCAGCAATACCACCGAGCTTTTTGTGGCCGTACTGATCTTTTTCTGTGCCCTCAAATGACATTTCATCCTGGCCTAACATGGTAGCGCCTTCAGAGACCAAAACAACGGCATAATGACTCGGATGTCGCCTCCTGTCCTCGCAAAGCAACTCTGTAAGTTGTTCAATATCAAATGGATATTCCGGAATCACACAACGATCGGCAGCTCCCGCCATGGTTGGCAGCATTGCACTGTAACCGGCATATCTGCCGAACACTTCCAGAACTAAAAAACGCTCATGAGACCCTGCAGTGGTGCGCAACTGGTGAGTCAACTCAATCGTTCTTGTGACACAGGTACTGAAACCGATACAGTAATCTGTTCCGGGAACGTCATTATCCATTGTTTTCGGCATCGCCACGACATTGACACCTTCTTCATGTAATTTCTGACCATAACTGAGTGTATCATCACCACCTATGGGTATCAAATAATCAATACCCAGAAATTCAAGATTCTTCAGTATTTGAGGTGTAACATCATTGATTTCGTCTTGATAAGAATTCTGCAGATGTTTTGGAACAATGCTCTTTGGTAAATGGCTTGGGCGGGTTCTCGACGTATGTAAAAACGTGCCGCCCGTACGGCCGGCCCGATCCACTATATCCTGATTTAAAACCAGATAATGCAGACTGTTATCAGCAGATTTATCGGGTATCATCTCAACTAATCCTGCCCAACCCCGGCGAATTCCGATAACCCTGTACCCTTCGCGAATTGCCCGAAAAGTAATCGCCCTGATAGCCGGATTTAATCCGGGAACATCACCGCCTCCTGTCAAAATACCTATCGTACCCTTATAACTCGCCATTACTTTCTCTCCTTAAACAAGATTTCAAATTTGACCACGCAATAGTATAATAATTTTTTACAAACCTGCAACAAAAAAAACAATTTAATCCTTCCAAATAAGTTAGTAACCCCTTATTAAAAAATTGATACTTTTGGGTTCAAAGGTTAAGTGACGTCTTTTGGCAGACGATAAATTTACTAAACAAGCTGCTTTATTTCACATTCAATTTAGGGATTCCGTGGACATCTATATTGCCAGACAACCTGTTTTCAATAAGAAACGTCACACCTGGGCGTACCGCCTTAAATTTCACCCTGAATTAGAACCAACGTATTTCAAACCGAATAATGGAAATTCGGCATCTCTGGTCTTATCAAACGGATTTCTTTCTTTAAAACAGGATTCTATCTTACGTGACAAATTGGGAATTATTACCTTCAATAAAGAATTGCTCTTGAAAGAAATCCCATTGCTATTTTCCCCAAATGTCCTGGCAATTGAAATTGACAAGTCTGTTTCTCTGGATGAAACCGTTGCGACAATACTGACACAATTACAAATAGATGGCTACAAGTTACTTTTTGATGGCCATATTCTACTGCAAAACATTGAGCCATATATTGAATTAGCGAACATGGCAAAAATTAACTTTTCGAATATATCGGCTGATGAATTAAAAAGAATTTTACCTCACATAGAAAAAAATGAAATCAGTTTCATTGCGGAAAACATTCACAATCAGGAGCAGTTCGAACAGGCCGAAAAGTTAGGGTTTAAATATTTTAGTGGCAACTTCTTTTGTGAGCCTGAAATTGTCGCCGGCAAAGGCATTCCAAGCCGTCAACTTGTTCACTTACAGCTTTTAAGTGAAATTAATCGACCGAATTTATCCCGAAAGGATTTAGAAAATATTTTCAAACGCGACGTTGCGCTTTCGTTTAAACTTCTCAATTATATAAATTCAGCACACTTCAGCATTCGTAACCAAATTCGTTCATTAAACCATGCATTGTCTTTACTTGGCCTGAATGAAGCTAAGAGACTCCTGTCATTAATCATTCTTGGAAATCTCGTCAACAACAAATCAGAAGAACTACTGGTCACGGCAATTGTCCGGGCGAATCTGGCGGAAAGGGTAGGCGAAAAACTTGGTTTGGAAGAACAGCAAAGTGAGTTGTTTTTAATGGGGATGTTTTCCGTTCTCGACGCACTGCTCGACCACCCGCTTCCTGAAATTCTTAAAGACTTATCCATTGCTAGTGAAATCAAAGATGCTTTGCTTGGAGAACCTGGCCTTTACAAAGATGTTTACGATTTAGTACTTTGTGCAGAACACGGAGAATGGCCTGATATCTTCAACCTTGTTGAAAAATTACACATCAAAAAATATGAATTCCTCGACCTGTCACTGCAAGCCATTAAAGAGGCCAACCCGGTTGTTCTGCAGTGATTGTTTTCCCCTCTTGACTTTTTATGAAATTAGCTTAAATTAAGAAATATCGGTTCGCCATTTTTTTCTTACGACATCTCTCTAGAACAGCTACGGTTCTCATCAGTACCACTTACGAATAGATTTATCGTTCATTGAAAATTGCATAATTTCCAGATTTTCCTGATCGGAAATAATGCAACTGGTAGTTTTAAAATATCTCTGTGTGGGGTTTAAACAAATTGGGAGGGTAACATGGGAAAATATTTTCTAACTATTTCAAAATCTGCAATTCAACCAATCATCTTAATTTTTCTCTTTTTTTTTCACACGACCGCTTTTGCACAAGTATTTATTAATGAACTGGACTCAGACACGGCAGGTTCAGATACACTCGAATTTATCGAGTTATTTGACGGCGGAAGAGGTCATACTTCTCTGGACAGTCTGGTACTTGTATTTTACAACGGCAGTACAAACAAGTCCTATAAAACATTTGATCTTGATGGGTGGAACACCAATGCGGATGGATATTTTGTTCTGGGAAACCCGGCCGTTGAAAATGTTGATCTCCAGTTTCCGAATGGGACGCTGCAGAATGGCGCCGATGCCGTCGCACTCTATTTCGGCCGCTCGGCAGATTTCCCTAACGGTACTCCTTTGACCACGGAAAATTTAGTCGATGCCATCGTCTACGACACAAATGATGCAGATGATCCCGAACTACTCACCCTGTTAAATACCGGACAACCACAAGTAAATGAAGATGACGCCGGTGATAAAGATCATCATTCAGCGCAACGTTTGCCAAATGGTACCGGAGGGGCACGGAATACAGAATCTTACACGGCACTGCTGCCGACGCCCGGCATTGAAAATACGGAATCCACTCCACTTCAATGGACTCTGACCGCCTCCGTCACGCCGGCAGGTAGCGGAACAGTTACCGCTAACCCGCAGAAAGTCACCTATAATAACGGAGAAATTGTATTTCTCACGGCTGAGAATAAAGAAGGATTTGACTTCACACATTGGAGTGGTGATATCGATAACGAGGATTCGACAGCTTCTACAATCTCAATTACCATGGATAAAAATCGCCACGTAGAAGCAAATTTCAAAGAAACCGTTTCCGTACAATGGACATTGACCTCAGTAATTAGTCCAGAAGAGACAGGATCCATCACACGCAATCCCGATAAGCCATTTTATAACGACAGCGAAGCAGTTCAATTGATCGCCAATCCAAAAGTGGGTTTTGTGTTTTCCAACTGGACGGGTGACCTGGACAAACAGGATTCCCGGACCCCCACGATTTCGCTTATTATGAATCAGAACAAGACAGTCACGGCACATTTTGCAGCACGCACAACGCCTCTGCTCATCAATGAATTAGATGCCGACACTCCGGGTTCCGACAAAATGGAATTTATTGAACTTTTTGACGGCGGAAACGGTAATACCGCTCTCAACAATTTTGTCATCGTGCTTTTTAACGGCAGTACAGACAAATCATACAATGCATTCGACCTGGATAGTGTCAGCACAAATGCAGATGGATATTTTGTTCTGGGAAATGCAGCCGTTGAAAACGTTGATCTCCAGTTTCCGAATGGTACGCTCCAAAACGGCGCCGACGCCGTCGCACTCTACTTCGGTCACTCTGTAGATTTCCCTAACGGCACTCCTCTGACCACGGAAAATTTAGTCGATGCCATCGTCTACGACACAAATGATGCAGATGATCCTGACCTACTCACCCTGTTAAACTCGGGACAACCACAAGTAAATGAAGATGACGCCGGTGATAAAGATCATCATTCATTACAACGCTTGCCAAACGGTGCAGGAGGCCCAAGAAATACTGAATCATCCACGGCACTTCCGCCAACGCCCGGCACTGAAAATATCGAACCGCCCAAATTCCCAGATCTTGTCATCGAACCGGCAAGTTTGGATTTTGGAAAAGTAGAAGTGGGACTGGAATTGGATTTGCTTTTAACGGTTCGAAATGCAGGAGAGAATGATTTAACGATTGATTCCACGGAAATCGTCGGCCGTGATGCGGATGTCTGGTTTCTCACCAAGAAAAAAGCTCCATTCACACTGAAACCGGGTGAAAAAACAGAAATAACTGTCTGTTTTAATCCGGATTCTGCGGGCTTTAAACAAGCTGCTTTACGGGTTGAAAGCAATGATCCCGACACACCTGCTCTACTAATTCCATTAACAGGAGAAGCCTCCGCACCTGATATTGCTGCCATACCGGAAGAAGTTAAGTTTTGGCATGTGGAAACCGGCTCGCTGCGGGAACAAACATTTGAATTATTGAATTCAGGCACCTCCACATTAAAAGTCAGCCAAACCACTTTGCATGGATCGAATACAGATCAATATGAGGTAGAAAACGCAACAGCACCTTTTGAGCTCTCTCCAAATGAATCCCGGAGAATCATCGTGCGATTTCATCCGGACTCCCCGGGTGCGAAACATGCACATCTGCGTCTTTTCAGCAATGACCCTGATGAAAATCCTTTCAATGTTGTCTTCAGCGGTACCGGTATCGGGGACTCGTTGGCGCCCCAAATTGCAATTGATACAAAAAAACTCGACTTTGGCGATGTTAAAATCGGCAGCGAACAAGACTTGAACCTCATAATCAAAAATATGGGAACAGCAGATTTGGAAATATTAAAGACTGAACTATTGGGGGCGACTATTCATCAATGGCAAATCACCAATGGCCACGCACCGTTCACGATTCAACCTGATTCCGTTAAACATCTTACGGTCTGCTTCAGCCCAACGTCCCCTGGCTTGCATCAGGCGCAATTAAGCATCGAAAGCAATGATTCCAAACAGCCGACAATTCTTGTGGATCTTTTGGGAAATGGAATAACTACCACATTGAGAGACACTTCCATTGTCATCAATGAAATCCATTACAATCCAAGTACCCAGCAAGGCAGCGACACTGACTTTGAATTTCTCGAACTTTTCAACCGCAGTGACCGTGACATAGATTTGACTGGACTTGCGTTTTGCAAAGGGATTAATTATACGTTTCAACAGACCGCCAAAATACCAGCCAATGGCTTCTTAGTGCTGGCAAAAAACGCTGAGACTTATCCCGGTAGCATTCAATGGACATCAGGCAATCTGAATAACAAAGGAGAAACGATTTGCCTTCGCAATCCGGATGGAGCGATCATCGATTCGGTAGAATACAGTCCGAAGACACCATGGCCGGTGGACGCCAATGGTAAAGGCCCCTCTCTGGAATTGAAACTACCCTCACTCGACAATTCGCTCCCGGAAAACTGGCAGTCAAGTTTTGTTTTTGGCGGCACCCCCGGGCGAGAAAATTCCAAACCGGACAGCACCCTTGCAGTTCCCAAAATTGTCGTCACTCCCTCAAAATACGATTTTGGCATCTTAAATAAAGATACGCCGGATTCCTGCTCTCTCACAATTTTTAATCAGGGAAAATCGGATTTGTTGATTTCAGAAATTACAGTTAGCGGAGAAGACCGTCAGCATTTCTTTGTGCGTCATATTGCCACTCCAATCACTTTAGTACCCACAGACAGTGTGTCATTCAATGTGAATGTCATTTCAAATTTATCCGGGAAAAATTTAAGTGATCTGCAAATTACCAGTAGTGACCCTGAAACAACCATCGAAAAAATACCGCTAACCGTCTACATTAATTCTGCACCGCAAATACCTGTTCTTTTATCACCGATAGAAGGTGAATCCGCAGACACATTTATATGGAGATCTTCAAAAGATTTCGATTCGGGAGACTCAACATTTTACATGGTGCAAATAAGTGCAGATTCGCAATTTGTAGATATCCTGGCAGAACACCAAACCCTCACCGATACCACGTTATCGATGTCCGAAATAGACCAAAATATCAACTGGCAACAAGGAGCTATTTATTACTGGCGGGGGCGGGCGTCTGACAACCATGAAGCATATTCGGCATACACAAAAATTGCCTCTTTTCAATATCTCAATTCAAATGTGACAAATCTCAATCAACCGGATCAGAAAATACCAGATCGCTTTTATTTAGCGCAAAATTATCCAAATCCGTTTAATCCACAAACGACGATTCGTTATAAACTTGCCGAGACTGCACAAATTAGTTTGCAAATATTTGACGTGAGGGGTCGGTTGGTTTCATCTCTACAACACGAAAAACTGCATGAAGCCGGGGAGTTCTCAGTAAAATGGAATGGCAAAAATGATTCCGGTCAGTTGGCCGCCTCGGGTATCTATTTTTATATTCTTGCAATAAAACCTGTCGGATTGAAAGGGGCCTCCGTAAGATTTTCAAAAAAAATGACCCTTCTAAAGTGAATCGGATTGCATCATAAAAATAGAATAAAAAGACTACTTCGTGGTAGTCTTTTTTATTTAGATGATCTAAATTAGAGGCCGCTCAGAACCGTTGATCATTTTCAAAAATCTCACTGGATATTTTTGATCCCCGCAAAAAAAATGAGACCATTCCGGGCAGACTTTAGTATTGACTTAAACAATAATAATTTCTATCTTTATCATTAATTTAAAATAGAAGCCTCGTGTTGACGGGGCTGTCCAAATCGATCCGAAAAATCGATCGCAACCACGCGGTTTAACATATTCCAGCGTGTAAACTTTTACTTTCAATGAAAATGGCGGGCTTCTTTAGGCAGCCTTTTTTACTTTTTATTAGCAACAAAACATGGCAACAGATAAAATCCGTAACTTTTGTATTATTGCACATATCGATCATGGAAAATCAACACTCGCCGATCGAATGTTGGAACACACCGGTACACTCTCCAAGGTCAAACATGCCCAGGTTCTGGACAATATGGAACTTGAACAAGAGCGGGGAATTACCATTAAGGCACATTCCGTCACCATGCATTACAAAGCAGCCGACGGTGAAAATTACACCCTCAATTTAATCGATACGCCGGGGCATGTGGACTTCACGTACGAAGTTTCCCGAAGCCTCGCAGCGTGTGAAGGCGCCATCCTGGTTGTGGACGCAGCTCAGGGCATCGAAGCGCAAACCATTAGCAACTTATTTTTAGCTATCGAAAACGATTTGACCATAATCCCCGTGGTCAACAAAGTCGATCTGCCAAGCGCACAGGTGGATGTGGTAAAACATCAAATAGCAGACATCATGGGTATTGAAGAAGACGACATTATTGCATCCAGCGCAAAATCCGGTATCGGTATTGATAATATTCTGGAAGCGGTCGTCAAACGTATCCCGCCACCGAAATTCAGTAAGGACCAGGAACCCCTTCGAGCACTGATTTTTGACTCCATGTTTGATCCTTACCGGGGAGCGATCGCTTACATCCGGGTATTCGAAGGCAACATTCGACCCGGCATGGAAATCAAATTCTTTTCAACCGGTAAAAAATTCGAGGTATCCGAAATTGGCATTTTGCAACTTAAACGGGTTAAAACCAAAAATCTTGGTGCCGGAAAAGTAGGCTATTGCATCGCCGGCGTGAAGCAGGTTGAAGATACAAAAGTTGGCGATACGATTATTTCAGCAGCCAATCCTGCAACCGAGCCGTTACCCGGATATCAGGACGTCAAACCCATGGTGTTCAGTGGTTTATTCCCCACAGACAACGAAGATTATGAAGAACTCCGTTCATCCCTTGAACGGTTGAAACTCAACGACTCATCTTTGCTTTATGAACCGGAAACCTCCCAGGCTTTAGGTTTCGGTTTTCGCTGCGGTTTCCTTGGACTCCTGCACATGGAAATTATTCAGGAACGTCTTGAACGGGAGTATAACTTAAATATTTTGACCACTGTACCGAATGTTGAATATAAAGCCTATACAAAAAAAAATCAGTTAATCCTCGTGGACAACCCGGCGCTTTTGCCCTCTGTCACCGAACTTGATTATATCCAGGAACCTTATATTTCAGCAGATATCATTACACCTGCTGAATATATTGGAAACATCATGAAACTTTCGATGGATCGTCGTGGTATTTATAAAAATACGGAATACCTGGATCCGACCCGAGCAAATTTGCATTACGATTTTCCATTGTCTGAAATTATTTTTGACTTTTATGACAAACTTAAATCCATGTCCCGGGGGTATGCTTCATTGGATTATCAGTTCAAAGACTACAGAAAGTCCGACCTGGTAAAACTGGATATTTTAATTAATGGCGAACCTGTCGATGCCCTTTCTTACATTATTCATAAAGACAAGTCATTTGAATGGGGACGGAAAATATGCAGTAAATTAAAGGAATTAATCCCACGACAACTTTTTGAAGTTGCCATTCAGGCGGCGATTGGCAGCAAAGTTATTGCCCGCACAACCGTTAAAGCACTGCGGAAAAATGTTACCGCCAAATGTTACGGTGGTGATATTTCGCGAAAACGTAAACTATTGGAGAAACAAAAAGAAGGTAAAAAACGCATGAAACAGGTTGGAAAAGTAGAACTGCCACAAGAAGCTTTTCTCGCCGTATTAAAAGTGGAATAAATATTATTCTCAGTTCAGTTAGAAACAATTGTTGATGAAGGAGATTTGCATGAATACCAAACGTAATGCTGGAGTCGTAACGCATAATAAATCCAGAATGACCGATAAATCCACAGCTCAAAACCAGAGCAACACAAAGAAAGTCAAAAAAAACTCTGTCCGGGAAACCACAGAAGCGATCATCATTGCCTTGTTGGCGGCCATGCTGCTGCGGGCATTTGTTATTCAGGCGTTTCGTATCCCGACGGGTTCCATGAAAGATACATTGTTGGTTGGCGATTTCCTGCTTGTAAACAAATTTATCTATGGCGTGCGGACCCCGGACAGTATCCCGTTTCTGAATATCAAAATTCCTTTTTACAGGTTACCGGAATTCAAAAAACCACATAATGGCGACGTGGTTGTCTTTAAATATCCCAAAGATGAATCTTTGGACTATATTAAACGTTGCATCGCGGTGGGCGGACAAACGGTAGAGGTTCGCAACGGAGACGTTTTTATTGATGGAATTTCAGAAGGAGAAAAACAGGAATTGGGTAAAAAATATGACCCCGAAGAGGGTCGTACCATCGCATATACGAAAATCATTACACCATACGGAAAAACCTACACAATCCGACATTATGCAGACTTGCCGCGTCTGGATAACTTTGGTCCCGTGCTTGTACCTAAAGGCGAATATTTTATGATGGGAGATAATCGGGACAACAGCGCTGACAGCCGTTCATGGGGATTCCTTCCATATAAAAACGTTGTTGGTGAAGCTCTGATCATCTACTTCTCCTGGGACAAAGCGTACCATTTCTGGGACCTGCTCGATAGCATCCGCTGGACAAGAATCACGCAACTGATCCGTTAATGATATTTCATGAACGCCGCGCTTTATCTCCACATTCCCTTTTGCACAAAACGTTGCGGATATTGTGATTTCTATACGGTAGCCGATCGTGGGACAGCAATTCCAGCCTATGTTGAGGCGATGAAAAATGAACTCCGCCTGTATAGCCTTGATCCCTCTGTATCGTCATTGACCTTTGAAACGATATTTTTTGGCGGCGGGACGCCCTCTCTGCTGAGCGCCAAACAATTAGGGTCGCTCATCGAACATGTGAACACTCTTTTCAAGTTTGCAAAATCACCGGAAATTACCGTAGAGACCAATCCGGGAACTGTAACTCTCGCCAAACTCCAGGCTTTTAGTCAGGTTGGAATTAATCGGCTGAGCTTAGGTCTGCAGTCTTTCCATGAAAGTGAGTTGACTTTTTTAGAGAGAAATCATTCGAAAAAGGCAGGCATTGAAAGTTTTCATTTAGCCAGAAAAGCCGGCTTCGACAACATCAGCGTTGACCTTATTTATGCGTTGCCGGGACAAAGCATCGACGCCTGGCAGGAAAATTTGACATGTGCAGTTCAGTTACAACCCAACCATATTTCAGCGTACAATCTAACTTTTGAAAACGGTACTCCCCTTACTACTCGCCTGCAGCGGGGTGACTTCAAAAACCCACCGGAGGAGACACAACGTAACATGCATCTCCTGACCATCGACTTTTTGCAAGATGCCGGATATTTTCAATACGAAATTTCCAACTATGCCAAAACCGGCTTTGAATCCCGCCATAATCAAAAATATTGGGATGGCAGCCCCTATCTTGGAGTCGGCGCTTCGGCACATTCGTTCTTGCAGAACAAACGATTCTGGAACATTCGAAACTATTCGAAATACATTCAGATGTTAAAAAACAAGCAACTGCCCGTTGAGGGAGACGAAACACTTGAGCAGGAAACACTGTTTTTTGAGAATATCTATCTGGGATTGAGGCAAAAAAAAGGCGTTTATCTCGAATCTTTTCAAAAACAATTTGGTGTCTCGCTGCTAAAAAGATACGCAAAAACATTGAAAAAATTCTTTGATTCAAGCATCGAAAATCAGTCCCTGATCAACGAATTAACACACGGCAGATCTTCTTTAAGCAGCAAATATTTGATGATTGACCGAGGATTCTTAAAACTTACAAACGACGGTATTGTGGTTTGTGACGCCATCCTCACAGAATTTGTTTAGCCAAATTACGTTCAGCACGCGCTCCCACGGAGAACGTAGGAGCAATCCGGTAAAGTATTTATCAGACTATTTAATTACTTATGTTCACGAGTGTCCGGTTAAGCAATAGATAGTTTTACGTAAGGTTTTTAAAAGACAGTAGTCAAACCTCTGGTTGTGCAAGCCTGAAGTTGTTTTTATCCTCTGCGCATTGGAGTGAGTCCCTCCCTTTGGCCAAAGGGAGGATAGGAGGGATTCGAAAAAGCAAATGCTGCAACTGGCCTCAAATCCTCCCTGTCCCTCCTTTTCGAAAGGAGGGAACTTTCTAAGCTGTTGATCGATTTTATCTGACATATTCTTTAACCGGACACTCATGACTTATGTTATTAACCGTCTCAGGCTCAGATTTCTCCTCAGGCTGCCGCTTGATTCGAAATGACAATCTTTTTTGACTTTTGGGGCAGCCCCAAGAAAATGATTAGTGGCAGAATCAATTCGACTGAACGA
>CAYVXE010000057.1:0-27107 GCA_964455375.1 uncultured Calditrichaceae bacterium | reverse complement strand
TGTCGGCTCCTTTCTAAATTCAGGTGCGTTTACACCGATTTCTTCAATTGTCTAGACAGCTTTGTTTCGTCGTAATAAAACGGCGAGTCCCCCAACTCCTGCATAAAGCAGCGCTCCCGTGAAAAGAGCGTACGAGAAACCGCTGAGGATACCGATGATCATAGCGAGCGCCGAACCGAGAACCGAGGCGATGCCATTCACGCCCCACATCAAATGTATGGAATCACCGAAACCATATTCTTTCATTAACCGAATTAATAGCGGAAACGGGAATCCCATCACGAGTCCCAAGGGCAGGAGCAGCAAGGTTGCAGTGACTTTGGATTCTAATCCAAGATTAAAGGCCGCCGGCAGGTAGAAGGCATAAACAACTGTCAGAGCGCATACGATAAACGCTGTGGTGGCGATGGTTTGAGGCAAGCGTTTTCGCACCACAGAGCTCGCCAGGCTGCCCAGACCGCTCCCCAGAAGCAAGGAGAACAGCAGGACTGTCAATGCCAGTACCGGATGTCCCAGGAAGAGCGTTAACTTTTGAAACAACGCTATCTCAACCAGCATAAAGCCCAGTCCCAGAAAAAAGAAGAGAAGCAGAAAAAATTTTAGCTGAGGGAACAGGGCAAGCTTACCTGTCCAGTATTTTGGCTTGGGAGTCGCGTCTTTTTGCGCTTTTGGTATCATAACCAAGCCGATGAGCGAGCCGCCTGCCAGAACGATTAAGAGCGTAAACAATCCGAATGGTTGCGGCAATCCCGGTTCAAATTTGTAAAAAAATGGGCTATCGTCCGTTACCGGGCTGATGTCGATGAGTGCGGCCTTCAGGAGCTGGTGAAGATTTAATTTGCCAGTTGAAATATCAACCAAAATCTGGTCAAACATCCGCCATTCGGAATCAAGCCCGGTGTTCTGGTTCGGCTGCAGCACAATTTGCTGCTCGTAGGGCACGAAGAAACTGCCTTTGTCAAACCCGAGCTCATGAAGCGCTGCATGCCTTTTTTCTATTTCAACCGGTTCAAACGGTTGTTTTTTGATGACGATGGCTGGCATCATCCCGGAAGCAATGGTGTAGATATGCTGCATCGCGTCGGGTTGGGCAATGTTTTGGCGCTCAAAAGCGGTCAAAGCGAGAGCTATTAGCCTGTAGATTTCGGGCTCATTGTGCGCAACAATCACGATACGGCCTTCCGGGGTCAGGCGATCGAGATAATCCTGCATCGAATCCACTGTGAAAAGGTAATTCTCTGTTAGGGCGTAGCCCTCAACACTGCGGCTGCTTTTGGTAATCGGAATCGCTAACATGATTAAATCGTAGTTTGCATGAGTTGAACGAATGTAGTTGCGTCCTTCCGCCACGACGGCCTTTATTTCCGGTCGATCGGTGTAAATTCCGCCGTTATACCAAGCATAATCCTTTACCATCTGTACGACATCTGGATTAACCTCCACTGCGGTTATGTGACTGACCCCTCCCAGTAAGGCCATCACAGCATCGCGGCCACCTCCCGAACCAATGATAAGGGCAGAATTTTTTTCTTCTTCTTTTAAAAAATAAAATGGAAAATACGCGCTGAAATGCGTTGTAATATGAGCTTTTCGTGCGGGGTTATTCATTAGAGAATCGAAATTGAACATTGCCGAGCCAGCAGCACCATCGACGAAGAGGGTCATCTCGGCAGGGTCAAGAACGCTGCGAACCAAATCCGTGCGGCCGAAGGCGCTCCACCGGCTTTCTACGACTTCCAGTTTATCCAACGGGTTGGCAAGCATACGGTACATATCTTTGTTTAAATCTCTTGCGATAGGAACGTCGCCCCTTAAAGCGAACCACCCTACCGCTATCAATCCAAGAGAAAGCAAAGAAATTGGCACCGCTCCTCCTGACCATATTTTTTGCCTGAAAAGACCAAGCAACAGTGTGGCAACGACCGCTGTGGCCGACGCAAACAGGGTCGCATTCACGCCCCCAAGTCCGTTTAGCAACGGCACGACCGATAACGCACCGAGAGTCGCACCGAGCAAATCGGCTCCGTATAGAGTTGAACTGTTTTCAGCGAACTCTTGAAAAATTCCAGCCAGGGTTAAGCCTGCGAAGAAAAAGGGCAGGGTTGCAAGGAAGATGTAAATCCAGAAGCCAAAATCGGCCAACACCTCGCTCTCGTAAATTGGTAACTTAATGATCCCGATCACCGAGCCTGCGATCATACAAGCCAGTAAGGCCGCGTTCGTATGGTAACCCGTCTTTGGCAGCCAACGAGACCACTTCCAGAGCATCATGCCGCCAAGCCCCAGACCGAGCAGAGCGAAAGAAATCACCGCGAAAACAAAATTATAGCTCAATATCACTGAAAAAATTCTTGTGAGAACAACCTCAAAGATCAGTACGCTGTACGAAATAAGAGCTGTAGCTACCACAACCAGACCAAATCTCGGACGCTGCCACCCTCCTTTGGATGTCATATTCTTTCTCCTCCAAAACACTCAATAGATACTGGTATCAAATCATAACTACTCTAAAGACGGAAGAACATCCTCAAAAAAAATATAAAGATTGCATCACCTTCTTTGGAATGCGCATTCTTCTCATTGATTCACCCTTAAGTTCTATATGACACGCATTGTGAAGGATTCGGTCACAGATAGCATCGGGCAATGGTGGGGTTGGTTGGCAATGATGTCGTGCCAGTAATTTGTTGGAAACCGGGACGTAATGAGGATAGATTTTCGACTGTATCGGTCCTATAGAAGTTCCAACAGTATCAATTTACTTTGTTCATCGATGAGATGCAAGCAAAAATCATCAAGAATGAGAAGATTCTCAGGAAAAACCGTTCAGGAGTGGTAGGTTTCAACCGGAATCGCCAGCAGGTTTGAAGCGGAATACGCATCCAAACGACAAGTACTTGCCAAATGAGATTTCTCATTGCGGTGTTTTCGGTCAAACACTAATGAGTGCATTTTACAAAATTTACGATGTCAAAGGGGTGGGAGGCTTTAACTTGAGGTTGAATATCCCAATCCTGGGACGCAACACGGTTGCCGAAAAAAGCGCCAACACTTACAACTTTTACCGGTCGACTATTTTTCAGCAACTGTTCGTTGGCGCGAACGGCACAAGCAATATCAACCGGATGGTCACCCACAAACAAAACCGTACCATGCTTATTGCCCAGAAGATCATCAATGCAAACAAACAATCCCTCGGGCGCCGGTTTTTGCTTGTCAAAACCAACCTCTTCATAACCGACAATCGTTTTAAAACAGTGACTTACATTATTATCTTCTAAAACCACTTTGATAGTTGCTTTTGAATTTTGCGAAAATATAGCTTGCGGCATACCATCCAGCGTGTGCAGTGTTTCTTTGACATCTTTAAATAGCGGCGTCGGGGTTTGATCATTTAGCTGAAAATCAGTCCATAAACTGCCCGCTAAGTCTGTTTGAGCGGGAGAGAGGCCATAATAGTTGAGATACAATTCACGCCAATTTTGCACATCCCGAATAGCTGATTCATAGTTCTCAATGGATCGTAATACCGGTAAGTCACCGGAACTTTTGCCGGTTATTTCCTTTATGATTTTTCTGGTTACATTGAGATTCTTTTGCACACTATCCACCAGAGTCCCGTCAAAATCCCAAATGATCGCATCAATTTTCATGTCAAATTATTTCCTATTCTTGTAAAATATCTTTGGCGGAATTCAGATAAGTCTGAAACGTTTCAAAATATTTTCCCACGTGAATACCATCCATTAGCGCATGGTGCACTTCAACAGAAACCGGCATTTGATATTTACCCCGCTCTTCAAAATATTTACCAAAGACAATTTTGGGGATGCAGTCCTCATGACCGGTTTTCCGGGCATGTTTAAAGCTGGTAAAAGAAATCCAGGGAATAATTGAATAATGCACCAAATCATCGCGATCGTCCCGCGGGTCAAGGTGATGCATATTCCGCGCATGTGCTTCTAAAATGTCACCAACATGTTTTTCGAAGGATGCATAAGGTTCAAGGAAATCGAAATAGCAATAACTGAAGGTTTCATCTTCATTCAGCACAGTTGAACCGGCATGAATTTTTTCATAAACGACGACTCTTTTGCCGCGAATCCGGTAACGAAATTCTTCTACCTCATTTGCTGCTTTTACAGAAAGGTAAAGTGAGCTTTTAAAGAAAGAACGGCCTTGTTCTTTTGTCCAGCGCAGGAGAGAACTCACGTCCGCGTTGGCACAGATGTTAAAAAACGGCTGCCGGTAGTTTCTAAAAAAATCGAATTGCGCTTTGCGCTTCCAGGTGTCGAGATTGAGAAAATGGTTCATGTTATCATTTCAGAAAAATTTATCAATCAACATATAGATTTCAGAAGAATTTGTCAAGTGTGGCATAGCGATTTTATCCGGTAAACTGTAATCACCACCCTGGTCCCAACCAATAGAAGTTCTGTCTTTTCGAAAGACACAAATTCTGAGGCAACCACGGACCTATCGAATCATCTTACCATTTTATTGGATTAATTGCATCTGATTTTTTTGTTACATAAATTAGTCACCATTGTCCATAAATAAACGCTTTGAGAAAAAAGTGAAGACCAATGGTTGTGGCAATGAGTCCCGATGTTTTTGAAGGACGCTTTCCGCAACCAGGGCAGTGACGGAGACTGTCTCGCTTAACTCCGACACTATCTTTTGCGGATTTGTGAATCATATAAGTTAAACAGGAGGCAATTATGTTTGCCCCAAAAATGTTCACTTTTATACTCTTTTTATTCTTGATAAATGGTTTTACGAGGAATTCTGTTCTGGGCGCTGCAAAGAAGCAATCCACCAAAGCACCTTTTATTTCCTCAGGAGATGGTCCCCGGTACATCGTCGACTATTCTTTTTTTAAAGGGGGTAAAGACAAAACAGCGTTTATTGAGATTTACTTGCAAATAAACTACAATGACCTGCAATTCATTAAAAATAAAAAACACTTTCTTGCAAGCTATCTCATCGAAATCCATATTCAGGATGAACAAAGCAATGTGGTGAAGACATACAATAATCGTGATTCTTTTGAAGTAAATACATTTCCGGAGACAGAATCAACAGACGCCAACCGGGTCTTACAAATCAATTTCAGTCTTACTGCCGGCCAATATACCCTCAATACAAAAATAACAGATGAGGAAACACGACGATCATCAATGGTGCGCGTATCATTCCTGGCTCCGGATTATTTTACATCTGATTTGGCCATCAGTGGCATTCAGTTGAGCCGCAAAATTGAAGCTTCGGATGAACAAGGACCGTTTATCAAAAACAATCAATTTATTGAACCGAACGTTTCGAGAATATTCTTGTCCGGCCAGGAAAATATTTTTGTTTATTTTGAAATCTACAATTTAGCCTCGAATGAAGCCCCGAATAGCGACCATTACAAAGTAAAATATACCCTTTTCAGCGATAAGAAAAAGAAACTTTACGAATCGGTGAGTTCCCATGTCAAACCCGGTAGTTCCTCCGCACACACGATAAAGTTTCCTTCGGCGGGCTTCTCTACTGGCACCTACCTCATAGCCATCCAAATCGAAGACTTATACAATGGGCAAACCACTCAAACATCCAGAACATTTCAGGTTTGGGTACCGCAACATTCCACTGTATCTAAATTATAATCTGTTAATTCCTTTTTGGTCAAACTCTAATTGCAAACGGCAAGGAAGTTCTGAGTTTTTCAATAAACAAAAAAGCCTTTCACAAAGCAATAAGCTTCATAAAAGGCTTAATAAAACCATTGGACTTTTTTACATTACAAAACTCAGAAAAACCGAATTCTGAAAAAACAATTTATCTCTTAAACCCGAAAATTTCAAACGACAGGACTCTGAAATTTGAGATTTATTCTTCAGGTGTCCGGTTTCTATATTGAGATATTTGTTTAGACAGCTTCTCCACATTACGCGTTTTTCAAATGTAAATCCTTTCGCAACTGCTTGTCTTTACTTGGCCGCCAGATAAACTGATCGACAAAATAATGGTGCAGGGAAAAACCAAGCAAGAAGCCAGTGAGTAATTCCTTCGTTGTAAAGGTCGGGAAAAGCACATATTTACTGGTCATCACAAGAACACCACATCCCGGATGAATTTGCAATGAGCAACCAAACAAGCGAAAAATTGCGGCCATGGAAACACCACAAAGAATAAAGGTAAAGAAATTTTTGCTTACCTTGACTGCGAGCCCATATTTTTCTTTGGTGGCCCCTGCACCATGATACTTATTCTTATTATAAAACCAAACGATGGCAATATATTGAATATCATGGTAAACCGTTACAAAAGCGGAAAAAGCAATAAGCGGCGCGGTCAGTGCCGCGGGGCTGTAACAAATATACATATAGAGCGGCAGCAGTGCCATGAGAAAAATCAGTTTTGGCAGATTGATTGGTTTATTCTGAGACAGCAACTGAACCTGCCTGAATAAAAAGACAAGGGAAACACTCGACACCGCAATGATCGACAGAACAAGAATACCCTGTTCCCAGGTTAGCTGGCTCCAATAAGACCAACCGAACAAACCGAGAAAGGTCGTTGAAGGCAACGCCGGAACAAGACCATGCAACCCCAAAATTGTTCTCGCATCAGGATGTCTGAAAACGAAAGAAACAAAAGGCGCTATCAAACCGACATAAAGTATCGCCTGATCCAACCGTCTGTCAAAAAATGAAAAATCACCATTTTTACGTTTGTACAGAGACATAATTCCGTAATGCTGACGCACCACATGCCAGTACGCCCACAGATTAAAAAAGACGATAAAAACAATGAATGGAACCCGGTAAGACATTATGTTCGCTTTGAAAAGCAAATAAGAGAGGAAAATCATGGTCGGTCCCACTAATAACCACGCCAGACTGCCAATGTACAGTTTTTTCCGATGATTCCACTCCTCTTTGTCAAAGTAGGTTCTTGAGTACGTTCCAAAGAAATGGGGTGTGTCAATAAAAACGACCCAAAAAAACCACACGGTTAGCATATCGAGATGTAAACCGGAGTGCAGAAAAAACAAAAAATAGCCACCGAGGGCTCCGCCGATAAACCAGAGCAAATCCGCCCGTTTGCTGACAATCCAATTCAGTTCATAACGTTTTGGTGGAGCGGTGACATTTAAAGTGCTAGATAGTGCCATTTTCCTCCCTTCCTGTTAAATGGTAAATATATCAAGCATACATATAAACTTATGAGAAAAAAAAGTATACTGATTTTTTAGTTGTTCTGCAACGAATAATTTCACATGGCGACAATACTTCCAAAAACAGACTAAATCATAAAAAATATTCCAATTATTTTATTTTTAGAATCGTCACTGGTTTTACAGCCGCTTCGACGGCCCATCTTCACATAGCTGTATTGTGAAGTGCATATACTGCAACCACACTATTTCACAGGGGTGACGCCACAGGATGATGATTTTGAGCCGCTGGTAATTTTTGCCACAAATTTCCTTGCTGACGGCAATAATCGTTATAGATATGATAGTAAAGCTTCTCCAATCAATTGCCCCGCCTTCGCATCCCGGAAAAACGCTTGATACTGGTGAAAATCCGAAACGACGCCATTGAACTTATCCGGACTGGCGAGCTGCAGTAGACGATCTTTGAAACTAAAAAAGAAAGGCTCTTTACGCTGCGGCAGAAATATCTGTGGATACTGTTTCAATAATCATACGACGATGTTGTACCACGTTTGGCAGCCCTGACAATCAAAAAATCGGGCAAAACAACTATCGTAGAGTTATAATTTTTTATCATAATTGCAAGAAAAAGTTTACATATTTGAAAAATCGAATATCACGAACAAGGTTGACCTTACAAATTCAATCGTTAAATTTTTCGAGACATCCTCGGACTCCGATGGCACCGGCAAACTTGGGCGCGGTGGCGGTGGCTTGCGGAACTGCTCGGTGGCTGGAATGTCTTCTGCCTCAATGACCAGATTAACATCCGATATTTTATTGGGCTTTATTTCAAAACGACTGGCCAACTGAAATGCAAATATCAGAAGAACAAGTGTCATAATGAACCCGATTTCCAGGCGTTTGACATAAGAGTGCCTTAAATCGACTTCCGTGCTTTTCTTCCGTCGTGCACGCTGAACCTCATCGCTCCAGAGCTGGTATGACTCGTCACGGATTTTATTGACATCAGGCGGAATTACCGAAGCGAAATTATTTTTTCTAACCATTATTTTACTCCTTCAATATTTTGTTGAAGATGTTTCTTCTTATTTGCAAGGCAAGTATAATCAAACCGTGTTACAAATGCATTAAGAGTATGTAAAAATACTGTTAAATTGCGACAGAAAAATAAGAGAATGAAGAGAATAGGATGGGTCAGGAAAGACGATGTAGAATGTGAGAAAGGTTATCTTACGTACCATTCAAATTCCGGTTGAAATAAAAGAAGCCAGACATTTTGTAAAGAATGCCTGGCTTCCGCTGGAAGGTATAAGTGATGGGTAGGAATCCTGTATCCTGCTCCGGTATTATTTAAGCAAGGTCATTTTTCTGGTTACAACCGTGGCACCGGCTTCCAAACGGTACACATACAATCCGCTGGACAGGTCGGAGGCATCCAAGGTGACGCTGTAATTCCCTGCCGGACGCACACCATCGATCAGGGTTGCGACTTTTTGACCTAGTAAGTTGTAAATATTGATTTTAACATGCACGGTATTTTTGATGGTATAATTAATGGTGGTCGTCGGATTAAACGGATTCGGGTAATTCTGGCTCAGACTGAAATCCTCCGGCTGCACTGCTGAAACCTGCTTCTCTTCTACAGATGTGACGATGGGAGTGCCGCCACCGCTGGACGTCAAAACACCAACTTCAGAGAGAAAAGTCCAGTCTGCAGCCCAATTGGTTTCACCAAAAGCGCCGAGGTAATCGGTTTGGACAAAGAAGTCATCGCCGGCGGGTATGGATACAGCGCCACTCAACGCAGGACTACCCAACACAGGACGCGGATCCAATCCACCATCGGCGCTCCGGCTAATGCCACCCAACTGGGGATCGACTACCTGGTTATCCGAAAAACTCGCTGACGTACGCACAAAATCCTGTGGAATGATCGCGTCAAGGGTATTCCCCGCACCAAAATCCCACCAGATATTATTCGACAGCACCAAATCACCGGCCGCCAATCGCGCACGGCTATCCTCACCACTGGCCAAATCCTCGATGTCAACACCCGCTCCTACAAAATCCGTGAAGATGCTGTTGAAATACTTGCCACCCGCATTGTCGCGAAGCTTCAACGTCACATCGTTGTCCACATTACTCGACGTCGCACCGGAGCCGATGTACGTCGCATTGTAAATATAAGGGATCGCAAACGGTTGACCATCTTCAGGGTCCGTGCCTCCATCGTGTTCACCGCCACGGTTACCCACATCAGGTGCCTGAATCGCAAACCAAAACTGTCCTCGGCCACGAAACCCTTCATCGTAGTCAAACGCATCATCACGGTTGAACGCACTCACTAAATAACGCGTCCGCGGTTTGCCACCAAAAAACTCATAACCGTCGTCGTTGTTGCTGAACACCTCGATAAACTCAACCAATGTGCCGTTACCTACGGCTCCAAACGTCAAGCCGTTTATCTCGTTACCCGCACCAATGTCGGTGCCCCCGTGACGGATGGAAACATAACGCATAAGGCCGGAACTGTCCTCATCGTCATCACCACCATACAAACCACGCGGTTCCGTCGTCGGAATCCCTTCAATAGCTGTCACTCCGGGCGTCGAATTCAAACGCGCTCGACCCAGAAGAATCACACCGCCCCATAATCCACGAGCCTCCAAAGGCAGGTCGTTCGGATCGTTCACATCATCCGCTTCCGCCGTGAATATGATCGGCTGCGTCGGCGTCCCGTTCGCATAAATCTTCGCTCCACGCGTCACGATCAACGCACTGGCATTCTCGCCCTGGCCAGGTTTGCCTTTAATCACCGTTCCGGGCTCAATCGTCAACGTCGCCAGCGTATCCACAAACACAAAGCCATTCAAAACATAAACATTGTCACTCGTCCAAACAACATTGGAGCCCGGCGCTATATCGCTGTCAAATACGTCCACGACTGTTTGCGAGAAAACAACTACCGGCAACAACAGTAACAGTAACAACAAAACTCCTAATTTCTTAAACATTTTCCCTCCTGTTCATAAGGATTCAAAATCAAACAACACGCATTATTTAACGAAGATGGTTTTTCAACAGAGAACGACTTTATTTTTGACTTGACATCACCCTCCTTTCGTTTATGGTCAACTTTATTAGATCAGTTTCCTTCGAACCTACCTATAACTTTCTAACCAGGCTATTCAGGTCACTGAAAGTGTATAAAATGCCATGATGCGCATTTATCAAAAGCACACAAAAGCAACTTCAACAAGACATTCTATTTTCCTAACTGCTCAGCCTTTTCCAATACCTGTTTAACAGCTTGAGCGATGGAACGCGATACGCCGATATGTTTCGCCATGGGCTTAATTTTAGCGGGAAGACAGATCAGATCTTCAGGCTTCTCAACAAAGTCGAAGGAGTCTTTTGCGGCCTTTTCTTTGAATTGCCGCAAGAATTCCTCGTCTGCCAAATGGGAATGCGCAAACAACCCCCCCGAGACCACCGCATTTTCATCCACGCCCACAAAAAGATCGAATTGCTTTCCATGAACTGTAACAGGTACTGCAAAAGCATAGGCCAGCAAGAAACCGTCATCGTCAAACACTTTGCAAAATTCCGAATCACCCAGGTGCTCTGAGAGATAACAGTCGTCTGAATACAGGAACAACTTCGCACAGACACCGGTGGTGAGTTTAGTTGCGGCCGGACAGGCACTCCCAACCAGCATAAGCAAACAAAACAGTAACGTTGCAATGTGCCTTGACCCTTTTATGATAGCCTCCCAATAATTTGGTTTTAAGTTGATTGATGTTACTCGATGACATAAGATGTACCGAAAACATAGGTACGGCCAAGCCGATAGCGCGACACCGGAAATGTCTGCCCCTTGAATGTATGTGACTTTTCGTAGGTGCTGTCCAGCATATTTTTGGCAGCAAACTTAAACCTCAAGCCTTTCCATATTCTTTGCGAAAAGTTAAAATCAAGTATACCGCGGGCCTGTTCAAAAATGTCAGGTGTACCACCATTTCCCACTTCCGACAGGCGAGAACCAAAAATAGTGTAATGCACATTTGCAGAGGTTTTCGATGTTGGGCTTGAAAAGGCCAGATCCAGGTTTAAGGCGTATGGAGACTGCCCCATCATTCGCCGTTTACTGGACGCATTGGGGTCAAAGGCGCGCTTCAGTTCCAGTTCATCCCCGGCAATGGTCACATCGGAATGCACCAGGGTGAAATTGCCGCCAAATTGAAAATTATGCAAAACAGGACTGATAACGTCCAGTTTTTTGCGCACCTCAAATTCCGCGCCATAAACGGTCGCATTATCCACATTTCGAAACTGAATTTCGGGATTGGACTGCGCTGCTTTTGGGTTGAAAACCCGCTCAATGGGATTACTGAAATTCTTATAAAAACCACTCACGCCAATAATCTCACCCGGCTGACTGAACCACTCCCATCGAATATCATAATTATTTACCAGTGTTCTTCTCAGGTTAGCATTTCCCACAAAAATATAATCCCCCACAAAACTAAAGGATGCGTACGGGGCCATTTCTCGCAAAGTCGGACGCGCTAAGGTTTTGCCGTAAGCCAATCGAATGTTCATATTCGGGTGCACTCGATAAACCAGATTCCCGGACGGCAACAAGTCGGTTTCATTGAGTTTTCCTGCAGCTTTGGCGGTATCGAGACTAGTGACATTGAGATCGGTGCTTTCCATCCGGACGCCCCCGATGAGGCGTAGTTTCGTGAAAACCGGTACATCGAGCATGGTATACGCTGCAGAAATTTTTTCATCGCCATCATAATTACTTGAGAGTTGTGTGGCGTCCTGGACGAAGTTGCCAAAGCGGAAGAAGCTGTCCGTGCTATGCGACTCCAAAATACCGGCATTTGCCGCAGAGAAAAAGTTTTGACTATCGCCGTTATAAAGAATGTCGTCCTGCCGAAATTCGAAACGCCGCTCCCTGAATATGCGGTCTTTTTTTAGATAAGTACCACCAAACTTCAGTTTGCTTTCCCGGCCAGTCCATACCTTTAAGGGAACGGTGACATCAATATTCAGGTTTTTGTTATGCTCTTCCAAATTGCGGAAGTATCGTGTCGGGACCGGGTAAATCGATGGCCGGATTGCATAAATGGTGTCCACTACAACCGCATTTCTCACCAAAGGCGCGTAGTTGTCAGTAAAATAACGCAGATCGGGCTCGTCTTGCTGCGAATTGATAATCGAGCCGTTCCACTCCACACGCGTACGATGCAGCCGCGGAAAATAATGTTCTCCACGGGCTTGCAAAGACCGTAGCTTCCTTTCTGTGTACTTTAGTACACGGGTTTCATAAACAGCGTCCTCGGACAAGTCTCTCACAAAACTACCGGACTGGAACCGCGCCTCCGATTCACCACCCTGATTTACCATGATGTTCAGTCCCAATTCATGGTTATCACGGAATTTGTAGCTGAAATTGGCCAGCCCACCCCACATTACTGCATCTTTACCCTTTGAATCGGTGAACAAAAAATTGTTTGTGAGCACATCGGTGTTCTCAGAACTACTGGTGAGCTGCCAGCGTGCGGAGGTTCCATCGTCATAAAAAGATAAATGGCGACCGTATGTAAAACTGCCTACCACACCGAGCGGCCTGCCGAAAAGTAAATATTGATTGCCAAAAGAAAATCCGTAGTTTTGGTTTACCGGACCCTCTTTCGAACTCGGCGCCATCACCGGATTAAATGACTTCGATAACGCGTCCAGAAGCTGCGCTTTCTCAGGATCTGTAAAAGCGGAACCTATATCCGGAATTTCAACGTTTGGATCGCGCAACAAATCCGGAACATCCCGTGTCCCATCATCATGCCCCAACCAGTCCTTACCGCCTCCCTTGTAATCCAGAAAAGAATTCTTAAATGCTGTTTGTGAATTCATACCATAAGAAGATGAAAAAGAAAGCGTAAAACTTTCCGGAAAAGATTTAGTGGTGATATTGACGATTCCACCGGTGAAATTTCCCGGTTTATCAGGTGTAGCTGTCTTCACAGTCACAATATTTTCCAACAACTCTGTGGGAAACATATCCAATTGGGCGGCTTTGCGTTCCGGGTCGGGACTCGGGACCTGCGCACCGTTTAACTGGGTTGAACTGTAGCGGTCTCCCAATCCGCGAACATAAATATACTTTCCATCCACTGCAGTGACACCGGTCACATGCGTCATGGCTTCTGCCGCATCGCCCAAGCCTGATCGGGAAAACTCCTCCGAACTAATGGCGTCGCTAACAGAGACAGCTTTCTGACGCTGTTTCAACAACGCCGACTCTGTATTGTGCAACATTTTTGCCGTCACTATGACTTCATCACTTTCCAGTATTTCCGGCTTCAGTGAAACGTTCAGAGAGGTAATATCATCAACGTTCACCCTGACATCATTGATTACCATTTTGCTGTAACCGATCATTGAAACTATTACAGCATATTTTCCCGGGGGCAGTTTGACCAGCTTAAAGTTACCGTCCAAGTCCGTGGCTGCGCCAATCATAGAGTCCTGAATAAACACGTTCACGCCGACGAGCGGATCGCCGGTTTCACCGTCTACCACGCGCCCGACCACTTTCCCTACATAGAGGTCGTTGGTGGTCGGCGAGTTGGACTTACCTGATTTGGACCCTTCCGCTTCTCCCGCCCATGCGGTCGCGAAAAACAGAAAAGTCAACAACACATAAGAGCAAATACGCATTCTTGCACGTGAAGCGAGTGTAAACATCGTCCATACCCTCCAGATTAGTGATCGATTGATTTATTTTTCCCTTTTAGATCCCATTTTCTGCCTGACTTTCGAACTTGTAACCTACTCCCCACACGGTCTTAATAAGAGTGGGGCGCTTAGGATTCTCTTCAATTTTTTTGCGCAAATTGAAAATGTGCACGTCGATGTTTCCCAATTCCAGCAGTTGCTCCCCACCTAAACCGCCAATCATGTTCACCAATTCTTCGCGGTTGAACACTTTGCCCTCATTTGCCACCAAGAGATGCAACAGTTTGAATTCGCTGCCCGTCAGGTGAACTTGCTTTTCCCTGATAAGGACTTTGTGTTTCAAAAAATCGATTTTCAAATGACCTTTATCCAAGGACTGCCGTTCACGTGCAGCATATTCCAGACGCTTAAATAGCGCCTTGACCCTCGACACCAGCTCCCGATGGGAAAAGGGCTTGACAATGTAATCGTCCCCGCCGACATCAAATCCTTTCACACGCTCAAACTCTTTGCCAAGTGCAGAAATGAAAATGACCGGTATCAGACTGAGCGTTTTTGAGCTGCGAATTTGCTTGCACAAATCCCACCCATTGACCCCCGGTAAAAGCACATCGAGAAGCACCATATCAAACTTTTCCCTCTGCAACACGTCCCAAGCTTCATGGCCATCGTACAATGATTTAACCGTAAAACCCTCTTCATTGAGGTGAAAACGAATCAATTTGTTGATATCTTCTTCATCCTCCACCACTAAAATTTTTTTATTTATTTCGGCCATAAGAAAACCTGGTCATGCGTTGTGGTAAGAAAAGAATGCAATGTTACACCGATCTTAAGATTATGTGATAATTTTGTTACTTCCTCTTCGCAGTGGCGTTAAACTCTGTGAGAAATGTTACCCCTATTCACGGATAATAAACAAAAGCCTAACGCGTGAACTTCAAGGATGTATTACACCGAACAGGGACAACCAAAGTCCGGATAAGAACAAACCTGCACGCAAAGCACGTTGCAGGAAACATTTGAATGTAAGGGGGATTTGTTACAGGAATCTTAAGAGGAGGTGAAGATTACGTGAAAATTCGTTTCGAGCCCTTTGGGTTAAACAGTCCTGGTCAGTGTAAAACTGTAGGTCTGTCCTTTCCGGTCTCGTTTTCAACCAAGATGCGACCACCATGACGTTGTACGATGTGTTTCACACTATGGAGAGTCCCAACCCAAACTGCGTGACCACCCTCATCCACACGGTAAAAGCGCTAAAAAATACGCGGTTGGTCTTCCCTGGGGATACCGCTCCCTTTGTCGGCTATCAAAATCTGTTCCGCATCCGGCAATTCCAACGCGAAGATTTTGATCTCTTTACCTCAGACACCATATTTGATGGCACCATTGAACTGAAGCGTTGACTGCCTCCAAACCTTTCTT
This sequence comes from uncultured Calditrichaceae bacterium, assembly GCA_964455375.1. Taxonomy (GTDB): domain Bacteria; phylum Zhuqueibacterota; class Zhuqueibacteria; order Oceanimicrobiales; family Oceanimicrobiaceae; genus CAYVXE01. The sequence goes on along the minus strand of CAYVXE010000057.1, from coordinate 11,764 downwards.
TCAGCACTTGTTTGATTTCGGAAAAAATGAATCGAAGTAGTTTTGCAGTTGTGAATTAAGAGACAAGAACAGAATAAACAGAACGAGCAGAGCCGTCTAATCTTGGCATTTATTCCTGTGTCTCTCGAATGCGATAACCGATGCCGCGCACGGTTTCTATGCGCTCTCCCCAGACTCCGAGCTTGCTGCGTAACCGTCGGATATGGGTGTCAACCGTACGGGTAAATCCGACATAATCGTACCCCCAGACCGCCTCAAGAAGCATATCGCGAGACTGGACTCTCCCCTGCCGTTCAGCCAGGGTCAGAAGGATATTAAATTCGGTCACGGTTAATTCAACCGGTTTATCATTAACAAAAACCTGGTGTTTTGCTTTGTTAATTGTTAATTCATTAATGACAATAGTATCCTGTATTTCGCTTGTCGCATTTAATCGTTTGAGTATGGCTTTAACCCTTAAAATCAACTCGCGCGGGCTAAACGGTTTCGTTACATAATCTTCCGCACCCAGTTCAAACCCGACGACCCGGTCGATTTCTTCGGCTTTTGCGGTGAGAATAATGATCGGGATATCACGCGTTTCATTCCTCTTTTTCAATTCTTTGCAGACCTCGGTCCCGGTCATTCCAGGCAGCATAATATCCAAAATCACCAGATCGGGATGCTCCTGAACAATTAAGTCCATTGCTTTTGCACCATCCATCTCTGTGATGGTTTTGAACCCCTCCTGTTCAAGATGGAATTGTAGCAGCTCGAGAATATCCTGTTCATCCTCTACCACGACAATTGTTTTTTCAGCCATATCGTTTTTCCTCTGATGAATACGATGCTTTTTTATTTTCTGTAAACGCAAAAATGAGTCATATCCGTATGAATTTGGGGGCAATATACTAATAACCATTTCAGATTTCAAATAATATTTTGAAGGCTTAACATCCGATTAAGCCAAAAGGACATAACGTCATTCATCTTTTCAGACTGCTGTGGCAGAATGACAGTCTCACTTATTCTCAGTTTGTCAAAACGACCTCTATGAATACAAAATCCATACAAAATGGCTGAAAAATCACTTTGGCACACCCTTTGCAAAATAGCGGGTGAAAATGAAAGAAACAGACGAATCAGTTACATAAAACAAAATTAATAGGAGGTGTTTAACATGTTAGTAAAATGGAATCCTTTTAATGCATTAGCGACACACGAACCGTTTTGGAGTGATTTCTTTGATGCTGATTTTCCGTTGAGAGTAAACGGTTTTGAACCCAAAGTCGACATTAAAGAAACCGACAAAGATTTCGTTATTAACACGGAACTTCCGGGACTCGACAAAAACGATTTCAAGCTGACCGTTGAGGACAACGTCTTGACCATCGAAGGCGAAAAGAAGATCGAAAATGAAGAAAAGAACGAAAATTACTACCGGTCAGAACGCAGTTATGGTGCTTTTAAAAGATCATTTCGGTTAACGGATTCTGTGGATAGTAAGAATATCAACGCAAAATACAAAAATGGGATTCTTTCGGTTACGATTCCCAAAACAGAAAAAGCAAAACCCAAAACGGTTGAAGTGAAAGTTAGCTAATCATTCCTTTCATCAAAAAGCCCCGGCATTATCCGGGGCTTTTCTATTTTAAACAGTTTCTCTCCGATCGTCCGAACAATTTACAACGCTCAGAACATCAAAAGCTATCCCCTGGCTCACAAATTTCTTTACTATCTCGGGGAATGCAATTCCCGGTTTCTTGCGTGCGTAGGGGATTATCCCGCTGATCCGGATGGGCGCTCCTGGAGGGGGACAATTCCCCAACGAGCAGTGTCATCAAATACAGCCTTTTCGATCTGCCTTTTTATTGATTGAACAAAAACGTCAATTTTATCCGGCGGTTGCCGGATTCCGAACCCGCTGTTCAGGGTGAGGAATCTGGAGCGCTAACAGTTATCTATTATAAAAACAGTTGCTTAGAATCAAACACATGCGCGTTGCCAGATTTCTCCCAGGCGTCGGCCGGGTCGAAATGACAGAACGTGAGTTTTCGGTCAATCACTATTTAATTTATCTTTTGGATGCTTTTTATGAAAAACCGATTATAACAATCTTTTTATTTGACTCCTTTTTTATTCCTTCTGGCTTTAATTGGAAAAAATGCAAACGAAATTCTGTGAATCGATTACTTTGTTGCCAGAATGAGAGTCAGGTCCGCACTTTGTTAGGTAGATAACTGGTGTTTGAGTTTGGAATAATAATTGCAAATAGAATTCCTATTGAAAAAGACTCAACCACCATCTCAATTCAAAAAACCAGATAGCATTTTATTTGGAGAATACATAAAATTTACGTTGTTACAGAACCTGATTTTTGGATTTATTTTTTATAATTAAACGAAAAAGGTGACAAACGAAAGGGTGAGAGGATGAAAACGAAAAACGCTCTGTTGGCCATCGTGTGTTTTCTGGTTTTACTTCCCATTAGTGACGGCTATTCCCAGCTTGGTAACAACGTAGCACAGGTGAGTTTTCTCTTAGGCTACACGCCGGTGCAAATTGGTTCCAACATCGATCATGATGCCAGGGTTGGTGCGTCTTTCCGGCTGGCACCGGCAAAGCTTAAATGGGATTTTGATGTTGAATATTATAATTCAAGCAATACCTGGGCTCGGGCATTCCCAAGATCGGAAAATCCAGTGTACACAGTTAATACACAAAAAACATCAGGGGTTAGTTTCGGAGTGGGTGTAAGTAAAACTGTTTTGAAGAGTACAACATTCGGTTTAGGCTTGAGTGGAAATTATTTCGATATTAATCAAATCCTGAATGAATCAGTACACTTTCTGGAGACTGGTGAAGAAACCACAGACGATAATTTAAAAAGGGGAGAAAAGAAGTCTACAATTTTTGCGCCAGGTATTTTTCTGCAATCCGAGTTATCTCTACCTCTGAAAAAGCGTGTACAAATTTATTTGAAACAGAAAATTAATTGGCTATACATCGGTAATCAGTTCCGTTCTTCGTTTTTTAACTCCTGGATATCGTATTCAGTTTATCTTGGTTTGAGGTTTAACGTTTAGTTCCCAATTCGTGACAAACAGAAATAAAGAAAGTCAGTAAATTCAATCACTGCCTTCTTCTATTAACTCTAATCAATTAAAAGAGGTTCTCAGGTTTTCTCTCTGTGGGTCGTTTAACTCCGCCGACAACAAGAAAACCGGCGCCAAACAGAAAAAGAGTTGCCGGTTCAGATACACCACCACCTTGAGCTATGCCTGAACAAGTCACAACGCTGCAAAATGTCAAAAGCTATCCCCTGGCTCACAAATTTCTTCGTTTCCTCTAAAAATTTATTGTGTCTTAATAAAAAGATTGATTATATTTGCAGTCGGCTTTTCACAATTGAAGAGTTTTCATTTGCATGACCAAACAACGGTTTTGTGCCAATATGCGTCAATTCAGAAAGGGAAAATTGGATGCCTAATTTAGAAACACCCCCCCCGTCAGATTTCATTAGAACAATTATTTCGAAGGATCTCGAGGACAGCAAAAATAACGGTAACGTCCACACCCGTTTCCCCCCGGAGCCGAACGGGTATCTGCACATCGGACACGCCAAATCCATTTGCCTGAATTTCGGCATTGCTGACGATTTTAACGGAAAATGCAATCTCCGTTTCGACGACACGAATCCCATTAAAGAAGAAGAAGAATATATTCGCTCCATTATCGAAGATGTGCATTGGCTGGGATACGATTGGGACGACCGCCTCTTTTATGCATCCAATTACTTCGACCAACTTTATGAGTACGCCATTCAATTAATTAAATCCGGCAATGCTTACGTGGATGACCTCAACGCCGAAGAAATCAGAAAATTTCGCGGGACATTGACAGAGCCCGGAGAGGAAAGCCCTTACCGCAATCGCACCGTGGAAGAGAATCTGGATTTATTTGAACGCATGCGCGCCGGTGAATTTCCGAACGGAACCAAAGTACTGCGGGCAAAAATCGACATGGCATCGCCCAATATTAATCTACGCGATCCTGTCATGTACCGCATCTTACACGCCACGCACCACCGTACCGGCGACAAGTGGTGCATCTACCCGATGTACGATTGGGCGCACGGCCAGTCCGACTCCATCGAAGGCATCACGCATTCCATTTGCACATTGGAATTTGAAGACCACCGACCGTTGTATGATTGGTTTTTGAATAAACTGGGAATCCACCACCCCCGACAAATTGAGTTTGCCCGCCTGAATCTGAGCTACACAATCATGAGCAAACGAAAACTGTTGCAACTGGTGGAAGACGGCATTGTAAACGGATGGGATGATCCCCGCATGCCCACCATTGCAGGTTTGCGCCGACGCGGTTTCACCGCAGAATCCATTCGTGATTTCTGCGACCGCATCGGAGTTGCAAAAAAAGACAGCATGGTGGACATTGCACTCCTCGAACACTGCGTTCGCGAAGATTTAAACAAACGTGCCCAACGCGTCATGGCCGTCCTGCGCCCGCTGAAAGTCATCATCGACAACTACCCGGATGACCAGGTGGAAGAGATGGACGCCATCAACAATCCGGAAGATGAAAGCATGGGCAAAAGAAAAGTCCCGTTTTCCAAAGTGCTGTATATTGAACAAAACGATTTTCAGGAAGATCCACCGAAAAAATTTTTCAGACTCGCTCCGGGGCGGGAAGTACGATTACGTTATGCTTATTATATTACATGCGAACGTGTGGTTAAGGATGAAAACAGCGGAGAAATTGTGGAACTGCACTGCACCTACGATCCGGCAACCAAAGGCGGCTGGGCTGCCGACGGACGTAAGGTTAAAGGAACACTGCATTGGGTTTCCGCCCCACATGCCGTTCCTGCTGAAGTCAGACTGTATGATCGGCTTTTCGCAAAACAAAATCCGGAGGGCAATAAAGACGGTTCCACGTTTAAAGACCATATCAATCCCAATTCACTGCAGGTTTTGACCGCTTCAATGGTAGAACCTTTCCTGAAGGATGCAAAACACGGAAAACCATACCAGTTTGAGCGGCAGGGTTATTTCTGTCTTGATTCCAGGGACTCAACCGGGGACAAATTAGTGTTTAACCGCACGGTTTCATTACGTGACTCGTGGGCTAAGATAGAAAAAATGCAGAAGAACAGCTAACCTGAGCATAATGACCGGACAAGGGATTGTAAGGATGCCAATGAGGCTTGTCATTTCTCATCGGGGAGGCGCCCTTGTGCTTCAACTTAAGCGCCCAGCTTGTTCCCAAACTCCAGTTTGGAAACACACTTGTCTTGGAAACTTTGTTTCGTCTATCTGAATTGGTTCATCGAAACAGAATTTCTCTACAATTGTGTTCCAAAATAGAAATTTTGGAACAACAATGTGGCGTTTTTTTTGATATTGCTACCACATTTTGAAAATAATCCTTAAGTTGACACCTATGGGCAGGCACCTGACTCAAAATGCCAATTCAACAGAAGCAACTGGTAAAATTTATAATTTCGCATGCGCTTTAACTTCAAACTTATTTTAATTTTCGTTTTGTTTATGAGCATGTCTTGTACAGCGAAACACCCAGACTCGAATGAGTCCGCAAAAGCAATACTCACCGTCATGACATCTCAGGAAAAAGCCTGGAATAACGGGGACATCCCAGGCTTCATGCAAGGCTATGTTCAATCCGATTCTCTTCGTTTTGCTTCGGGAGGCAGCATAACCTATGGCTGGCGAACAACCCTAAAGCGATATCAAAAAACCTACTTTGACCGCAAACGAATGGGACATTTGACCTTTCGTGTCACTAAAATCGATATACTTTCACCGAAAACAGCTCTGGTTTTTGGCCACTGGCAGCTTGAACGAGACAACGATGCACCTTCCGGCCTGTTTACTCTCTTATTCAGGAAAACGCCTGAAGGGTGGAAAATATTTGCCGATCACACATCCTCTGCCCGAGACAACTAAGATCAGGAAGAACAATACCGAAAATTATCTTGAAAATGTAGATTTATTTTCCCATATTTTATATTATCACATCAGAAACAGATCAAGCACATGCCCGATTTAACGCTTAAACAATGCCAGCAAATCGTTGACGACTGGATTCAAACGGTTGGTGTGCGCTATTTTTCAGAGATGACAAACCTGGCACAATTGATGGAAGAGGTCGGTGAAGTTGCACGGATCATTTCCAGAACCTATGGCGACCAGAGTTTTAAAAAGTCCGATGCGCAGCATAACCTGGCGGATGAATTAGCCGATGTTTTGTTCGTCCTCATCTGCATTGCTAACCAGACGGGCATTGACTTAACCGACGCCCTGCAAAAGAACCTCGTAAAAAAAACGCAACGAGATAAGCTAAGGCACCAATCGAATTCAAAATTGACAGACACGTAATAGCAAATCGTCAACACCAAAGGACACTGAAACCAAAACATCCCGGGGGTTACGACATGTGTTCATTTCAAGTGGTGAGATACGATCTAACTGTGTATTCGGTGTTTGCAAACGACGCTTAAAATTCAGTTAACCGGAAGGAGAGGAAACATGATTCCGATCAAAAAAACCGCACCAAAACTCTACCATGTTGTTCTGCTGGCTCTATTGTTTTTTGTTGGTCAATTAAATGCTCAAACCAGCGACGCCGACCGATTAGTCGCAGCCCTGTTAGGGAAGACACCTCTCATTGAGGATTTACAGGAACTCACGGATGAAATTGGCGGCCGTCCCACCGGTTCCCAGGCTAATCTCAAAGCAGTTGACTGGGGAGTTGATAAATTCAAGCAGGCCGGGGTTTCCGTAAAGAAGGAAGAATTTACAATGCCCGGTCTCTGGCTTGAACGTTCAACGACGGCAGAAATCTCCGGGGATGCAGCGTTTAATCCACGCGTTGTTGCCATGACGTTTTCCGCATCCACAACAGAAAAAGGGGTCACCGCGCCACTTGTGGACGGCGGTACTGGTTCGGTTGAAGATTTTGCTCGCCTCGGCGCAACGGCAAAGGGTGCTTTTGTTCTCATTGAAACCGAAGTCCTTTTAGATATCGATGGTTTGTTCCGCGAATATGCACAGGCTGTGGATACTGAGAAACGCGCTTCTCAGGCCGGTGCTAAGGGAGTGATTTATATGTCTTCCCGTCCCAAACGCCTGCTTTACCGGCACAACGCCTCAAAGGGATTTGACAACGATCATCCGATGCTGGTCATGGCCAGAGAAGATGCCGAACGCGCTTTGAGGCTCCTTCACTCTGGTAAAAATCTTAACCTCACTGCCAAAATAGATATTCAAACCGGAGGGGAATATGAAAGTTACAACGTCATCGGAGAGATTCCCGGATCTGAAAAACCGAATGAGTTTGTGGTTATCGGAGCGCATCTGGATTCGTGGGGTCTGGGCACCGGTGCAAACGACAATGGCTGCAATGCGGTCATGATGATCGACATCGCACGGCAAATGAAGCGACTGGGATTAAAACCGAAACGCAGCATTCGTTTTGTTCTCTGGAACGGCGAAGAACAGGGAATGTTCGGCTCCTGGCGGTACACACAGGCACATGCGGCTGAAATGGATCATCACATCATGGCTTGTTCCATCGATATCGGCAGCGGCCGGATTACCGGATTTTTCACGGACGGCAGGGAAGAGCTTGTGGAACCGCTAAACCGTGCGCTCGAACCGGTGCAGGGACTTGGCCCGTTTCAGCAAATCAACGAACCAATCGTAGGGACAGACAACTATGATTTTATGATGCAGGGCGTTGCTAATCTTGTGGGCAATCAGGAAGCGTACAATTACGGGCCCAATTACCACGCTGAATCCGACACATTTGATAAAGTTGATCAGCGGCAACTGCGGTTGAATGCCGCCATCGTCGCGGCGCTTACGTACGGTTTTGCAAACATGGACGTCACCTGGAAACGTCAATCGCAGGCGGAGGTACAGCACCTCATCGATTCCACGAACCTGCGGGCACAGATGGATATGTTTGCCCTTTATCCGGGTTGGGCAGACGGCAGCCGCGGCAGATCTAAATAGTGTTTAACCAAAAATAGCAAAAGAAGGCAACCTTTTTTGAAAAGGTTACCTTCTCCAGATTGAAAATTCGGTTGTATATCTTAATAAAGCCAAGTGTACCTGACAATTAAGAAAATCAAACCTGGAGGAATTATGCAAAAATTTATATATAGATTTGTTTGTTTTGCCTTTATCTCCTATAGTTTTGCATTTGCACAACAAAAGACGGTTGCAGGCAAAAAGAACTTCCAGGTGAAGTTCAAAAAAAATATCCTGAATTTTACTCATATTCAGGAGGCTGATACGGTTGGCATAAACGATTTTCTGAATTGCCAACCTACTGTTTTTTTTAGTGACAATGGCGGTTTTGTTGCCGGTACAAATGGATTTGGCGATCTGGAAAAATCCCAATTCTATCAAATTAGTGGTCAAACAACCGTTTCGGAAATTTTAATCTGGTTTGGTGGTAAAACTGTTGCAGCCAATCCCGGGAATGTAACCGCAACCATCTATTCCAATTCAGAGGCCGGTACGCCGTTGCAACTTTTGGGAACAAGCGCTGTGTCGATGGCAGATATTGATACATCCGGTTTCCTGACCTCTTTCATCTTTAACCCACTGGTAGACGTCGATACAGGATTTTTCGCAGGCATTCGTATGTCCACAGTTGCTGGTGATTCAGTGGGACTGGTCTCAACCGATGACGGATGCACGGCTGTTACCAATTCCTGGGAACAATGGAATGACAGCACATGGCATACCATTGAAAGCAGTTGGCAAAATGATACCGGGGGGCCTCTGAAAATTGACTTTGCCGTTTTCCCGGTTCTCCAGACTAACCCAACCGCTGTAACCGGCAAAAAGCAGTTGCCCGCAGGATTCGCTTTACAGCAAAACTTTCCGAATCCCTTTAACCCAAGCACGACAATCACGTATATGACGAGTCAAAACACCTGGGTCACGTTAAAAATTTTCAATCTCACTGGCCAGGAAATCCGGACGCTTGTCAATGAATTTCAAACCACCGGTTCCCGAACAGTCAAATGGGACGGAGTCAAAAATAACGGAACGTCGGCAGCGAGCGGAATGTACGTATATAAATTGAATGCAGGCAATGTAACGGAATCGAGACGGATGCTTCTCCTCAAATAAATCGTGGACCTTTTGTTAAAACAAATTACATGACATTCATTAAACTGAATTCTCTCCTGGTTTTGTATCAAATTCCACGTCTGTCAGGATTTACAGTTCTAACGGTGATCGCTATATTAAGCACATGTTAAAATGACGTTTGACCAATACAAGTACATCATCTGGGATTGGAACGGCACACTGCTAAACGACGGCTGGCTTTGCGTGGATATCATCAACACGTTTCTGAAAAACAGGAAGCTGCCGACGGTCAATTTCGAACAATACAAGAATATTTTCGGCTTCCCAATTATCGATTACTACCGGAGGCTCGGATTGGATTTTGAAAATGAATCCTTTGAGCAGTTAGCACACCACTATGTCGAAATCTACTACCGACGCGTCAGCGAATGCCAACTGCACGACGGTAGCGTGGAGCTGCTGCAACATTTCCAAAAGCGGAATATAGGTCAGTCTGTGCTTTCAGCGGCACACCGGAAAAATCTACAGCAGATGGTACGGCACTTTAAGATCGAAAATTATTTTGATTTTATTACGGGACTCGACGATCACTATGCCTCCGGCAAAGTGGAGCTTGGCAAACAGCTTTTAGAACAACTTAATCAGAAACCGGCAGACGTGCTTTTTATCGGAGATACAACACACGATTTTGAAGTTGCCGAGGCTTTAAGAACCAACTGCGTTCTCATCGCCCAGGGACACCATGCGAAGCAACGGTTACAAACGTGCGGGGCTCCGGTCTTTTCATCATTCCGGGAACTGCTATGAAAAACAAGTCGCCCCTTCTCGAATATGATCCGGACAGAAACGCCATTCTAAATCCAAATGACGTTGTCAAACCCATGGACGTTCCGCAACACGCCGTCCTCTGCTTTTTCAACGATGAGATACACAAACTCAATCAAAAAGGGCTGCTGCGCCCGTTAAAAAAATTGCGCAGTGAAATGGGAACGCATATCGTTTATGCGATGAAACACGGGCAACAGGACGTCGTACTCCTGCATCCGGGTATGGGTGCGTCTTTCGCGGCGGTTTTATTTGAAGAGCTCATCGTACTGGGCTGCCGGAAATTTATCGCTTGCGGCGGCGCCGGTGTCCTCGATAAAGACATCTCGATGGGACATCTTTTGGTGCCTGACACCGCCATCCGCGATGAAGGAACATCGTTCCACTACCTCCCGCCTGCCCGCGAGGTTCGCGCCAGTGAGGAGGCGGTCATCGCCATTGAAGATACGCTGCGACGACAGCAGGTTCCCTTCACTCGGGGAAAGACCTGGACCACCGATGGAATTTACCGTGAAACACCGGCTAAAATTGCCAGCCGCAAATCCGAAGGTTGTCTGACGGTGGAAATGGAGGCTGCAGCTTTATTCGCAGTGGCACAGTTTCGCGGGGTCAAAATCGGGCAGATTTTGTACGCCGGAGATGATGTCAGCGGCACGGAATGGGACAGTCGCAGATGGGTGAAGCATACGGAAATCAGACAAAAACTCATTTATCTGGCCGCTGAGGCCTGCCTGCAAATGCAATGAAAGGAGCACCATGCAACGAATTTGTGTGTACTGCGGTTCCAGTCCCGGCGCCCGTAACGACTATATCGAAGCCGCACAGGAACTCGCCAAAATTCTTGTACAAAACGGACTTACTCTGATTTACGGCGGCGCCAATCTGGGCATCATGGGAACGCTTGCCGATGCGGTTCTCAATCTGAACGGTAAGGCAGTCGGCGTCATGCCACACTTTCTTGTGGAGAAAGAAATTTCACACCCGACCTTAACAAAATTGATCGTGGTAGACTCCATGCATGAGCGCAAATTGCGCATGGCAGAGTTGGCCGATGGCTTCATCGCCATGCCGGGAGGTCTGGGAACCCTGGAAGAAATTTTCGAAATGCTCACCTGGGCACAATTGGGTTTGCATCCGAAACCGTGCGGCTTTCTGAATGTTGCCGGATACTACGATTATTTGAGCGAATTTTTAGATCACGCCGTCGATGAAAGATTTCTGAAACATCAAAATCGGGAGATGATCCTCTTTGAAAAATCTCCGCAAACATTGCTGGAAAAATTTTACGATTATGTCCCCTCCCACGTGCAAAAGTGGATCGGCAAGGAACACAAAGGGTAAGTGAGGTCACATCTCGAATTCAAAAAATCTTTAACTTACTAAACCAGGAGGCGTGGCCGGCGATGCCGCAATTGTCAAAACCCAAATGACCAATGACCAATCCATCACCAAATTGGAAACAGCGACCACTGAATATGTCGCCCTTTGAATTTATGTTTTCCTCGGTGCTACTCGGTGACACTCGGTGCTTCATGATTTTGTTTACTTAAAAAGGAAATTAACCATGTATAAACCGCAAAAAGGCGAATGTGCCGATTTTTATTTCAAATACATCGATGAGTTGCCGGAAAAAGAGATCTTTGAAATTCTGACGGATCAACTGCAACAGGCAGAGAAACTGCTGGACCTGTTTCCGGAAGAAAAAGGAACCCACAGATACGCAACAGGAAAATGGAGCGTTAAAGACGTCATGGGACATGTGTGCGATACGGAACGGGTGCTTTCCTATCGCGCCATGTGCTTTGCCC
>CAYVXE010000056.1:0-28076 GCA_964455375.1 uncultured Calditrichaceae bacterium | reverse complement strand
CAACCTTAAAAGAGGAGGGGTAATATGAAAAACAAACGATTCTATGTCGTGGCACTACTCATGAGCGTTTTGCTGACTGGGCAGGTTTTTGCTCGTGACATTGAGAAAAAGGTGGAGAAAGCGTTCGATGTGAAAAAAGGCGGCACATTAATTTTAGATACGGATATGGGTTCCGTCAAAGTGTCGAGTCATAATGCATCTGAAGTTCGCATAACGGTTTATTTGACGGCCAGGACCGATAATAAAAAGAAGGCGCAAAAGTGGTTTGATGATTTTGATTTAACATTTAATCAGAATGGCAGCGATGTTGAAGTACATGGCGAGCGGCATAAGGATTGGTTCGAATGGGGACGGCATTTGTCCGTTCATTTCGAATTTGTTGTTCCACAAGCGTACAATGTTGATTTGAATACGGCCGGTGGTAGTATTTCAGTGGCTGATTTGGACGGAGAAGCTAAGGTAAGGACATCGGGTGGTAGTATCAATCTTGGGGAAATTGGCGGATCCGTGGTTGCAAAAACCTCCGGCGGGTCGATTTCGGTGGATGGCGCAGACGGGGATTTAATTGCCAAAACGTCCGGCGGCTGGCTTGATCTTCAAAATATTAATGGTGAGCTTGAAGCACATACCTCCGGTGGCTCCATTAAGGCCGATATTGTAAAGCAAATACATGATGATGTCGAACTGACGACTTCCGGCGGAAGTATCACGCTGAGTGTTCCATCGGATTTCAAGGCTGATGTGGATGCGTCAACATCAGGGGGCCACGTAAGGTGCGAATTGCCCATCACCGTGCGCGGGGACATTGGCAGAAACTCATTGCGTGGAAGTATCAATGGCGGGGGCAAATTGGTGAGATTACACACATCGGGCGGCAGCATCAGGATTGTTGAAAGATGAGCCGGTCATTTTAGAGCTGGTTCAGAAACCGGCTCTCTTTAAGAAAGTCGGTTTCTCGCAGCGCTCGAAGACGAAATTGTTTTCGGTCTTTAATGAGACAATTATTCTTTGAACGTTTTCATGAAGTCATAAAAACTGTCCTGCCATTTATTAACAGTTTTTTGCGGGCCCACCAATTTAACAAACCACGGTCCTCCGGGCGTTTCAATAATACCGCCGAGCATTTTAAAATTCGGTTTTTCTGTGGCCTGAGGAGCCATCATCATTGGTTTGAACAGGTACGTGCCGGTTATTTCAATAAGACTTTGTTGTAAACCGTTGGCAGAGGTTTTGGTGATTTTTGCTGTTTCAGCTGTGCTTTTGCCATCCGGCTGTTTAAACTGCCCGTACCAACGTTGAACGTTGGCCTGTACACTGCCTCCTTGACCAGGAAAGTAAAATATTGCCACGGAGGCATCTTCCGGGTCTCCATTAACTCTGGCTAAGCGGTACTGAGCTTTTCGCATGGTCGATTTCGGTTGCTCTTTCTGCCATCCATCCGGGGTCTGCCAGGTTAACGTATGCTCAGACCCGACAGTATTTTGGGGGACTGTTGTTTTTGTGTTGGCATGTTCAGACTGTTCCTGAGAGCAGGACGTAACCAGTGCAAGAAAAAACATCACCAGAAAACAACGTGAAAAAATTCTCTTTATCATGATGAACCCTCTTAATTGTTTGATTTGATTGAGAAATTGTAAACTAATTTATAATCTTTTTTTTCGGGATCAAGAAAAGATAACATTTTTTATGAATTATTTTTTCAGACGAGAGCCCGGTAAAGAAACAGCCGTTTTGATTTTGTTACAGTCTGCCTCCCAAAAATAGCTGTATTGCAGGTGGATGATGGTTGCAAATCGTTTGGGAAAATTGATGTCATGGTGCGGTTTAAGGTGTCAAAAAATTCTTCCGACGTGTTTGACCTGCACCTGAGAAATGGAAAATATTCATAGGTTTTCGCTCTTTACGCTTGACATCAAGGTAAATATTTCTTAAAGTTTAGTTAAGCCAATTAACTATTTTAGCATTGCATGCCTGAAGACAGTACGACACCTCCACAAAAACGCTCGAATCAACCTAATCATTCATTCCAGATCAAAGGTTCAAAACCATCACGCCATGGAAATGTTCTGTCAGTAATTCCTGTGTTGGATGAATCGTTTTTAATGATGTGTGAAAATATTCTGGCGGCATCCTTTATATTTTCTGATTCGGTTTTGGTGTTTGTAACGAGTTTGTTCGAGTCCATGACGGGTTATTCTAAGGAGCAGTTATTGGCGATGAATTTTCTGGATTTTGTTCATCCGGATTCTGTGGCATTGGTCAAATCTAAATGGTTTGTTCGGTCTGATAAGCCGTTGGCACCAGAAAGATTTGAAGTGAAATTGATTGATCGTTCCGGCCAAACCAAATGGCTGGAATGTTCTGCAACCAGTGTCGTTTTTAAAGGTCGCATGTCTATTTGGTGTACGGGGTATGATATTACTTCCCGAAAAAGAACTGAAATAGCGTTAAAGGCCAGTGAAGAAAATCTCAGAATATTCTCTCACAAAAGTAATGAGCGCTATAAATGGATTGCCGAACTTTCCACTGATTTAGTTTTAATTTTGAACATGGACGGCCGGATTCTTTATGTCTCTCCTTTAAGCCGGGATTTAATCGGGTATTTGCCCGATGAATTAACGGGCAAACGCATCTTTCGTTATATTTGCCGGCGCGATTTAGTCCTGTTGCGGAGACGATATCCATCTGTTTCTCATCTACCCAATAGGTACAAGACCAACTGCCGGATAATCTGCAAAAACTCTCAACTACGATGGTTTGAAGCAGCCGTCCGGATTAGCTGTGGCCATGAAAACGATACGATGGGTGAGATTGTTGTCACTTTGCGCGATCTCTCGGAGTACAGAAAAAAAGAGGAAGATTTTTTAAAAGCGAGTAAAATGGAATCACTGGTCGTTTTGGCTGGAGGCATCGCCCATGATTTTAACAATTTCCTCACTGCCATGATTAGCAACATAACGTTGTCAAAGCAGGGCTTAGACCCCGAGAGTGAAACGTTTGCCTTCTTATCCGATGCAGAAAAGGCTGCGTATGAGGCAAAAGAACTCACCGCTCAGTTAATGACCTTTGCCAACAGTAATCGATCAGAAAAAAAGATGGTAAATTTGTCCGATTTAATAAAACGAGCTGCACAATTTATGTTGACCGGTTCAAATGTGGACTGTGAATTCATTTTACCGGCGGATTTGTGGAGTGTGGAAGTTGATGTGGGACAATTTAATCAGGTTATCGATAATCTGGTGATCAATGCCATGCAGGCGATGCCAAACGGCGGCGTCATTGTCATTAAAGCTGAGAATATTCATGATAAATTTAACAGGGATGCGAAATTTGTTAAGATCATGATTCAAGACCAGGGTGTGGGAATCCCGAAAAAGAACCTGACAAAAATATTTGATCCTTACTTTACGACTAAGAAAAACGGTACCGGTTTTGGATTGGCAACTTGTTACTCCATCATGAAAAGGCATGATGGAGAGCTTGCTGTGAGTTCTGTTGTCGGTAAGGGGACCGTCGTAACAATTATACTTCCAGTCTCGAAAGATTTAAAGCCTGTTTTTCTCGAGAAAGAAGTGGGGAAAAAGAAAGATAGTACTGAAAATGTAAGGCCGAAAAAAATTCTCCTGATGGACGATGAAGAAAAAGTGTTGTCAGGTACCGGTAAAATGCTCAAGCGAATCGGGTATGACGTGCATGTAGCCCTGGAAGGAGAGGAAGCAGTGCGGCTTTATGAACAGGCCTTGGCAAGAAAGGAACCGTTTGATATAGTGGTCATGGATTTAACCGTTTCGGGTGGTTTGGGTGCCACTGAAACAATTAGGAAGCTTAAAAGTATCGACGCAAATGTGAAATCCATTCTTTCCAGCGGATATTTTAATGATCCTGCCATGAAAAATTATCAGGAGCTGGGTTTTGACGGACAGATTGCCAAGCCTTATCGCGTGAAAGAACTTAGCCGTCTGATCAACCAAATTATATAATCAGCAGCTTAAAGGAACAAACATCATGCTTATGATTCTAACAATTTTTCGAGTCGGTTTTATTGTTGCGGCCTTCAGTTTGTTCTTTGTGTTTTCTAAGCGAATTTCGAAGAGACCATTAAAAGGTTATACGTTTATCGGAATCGGTGTTTTTCTCATCGCATTGGATTTGGTTTTGGGATCTTTGTTTCATGGGAACGTTTTACCGGAACCAATTGTTGAACGATTTGTTCCCATCATTGGTTTAACCATCGGTTATTTTGGAAAGTTAATTGGTATTGTTTTTTTTCTTATCGGAACCTATTTGTTGGTGCGTTCTGTGCGTCCGCATTTGGATGCACGATATTTGAACTTAGTTGAGAATTCCTTAGTGGGTATTTACATGGTTCAGGATGGGGTTTTGAAGTTTGTCAATCCGAAATTTGCAGAAATTAGTGGATATTCAAGGGAGGAACTCATTGGCAAACCGGTGATGGACTTAGTTGCTCCTAAGGACCGGGATAGAGTATCGGAGAACATCCGGAAAAGGATAAAGGGTGAATTGGCAGCGGTGCATTATGAAGCGACAGCTCTAAAAAAAGATGGCGATGAAGTAACCGTGGAGGTTCACGGCAGCCGGATTCTGTATGAAAACAAACCTGCCATCCACGGTGTACTGCTGGATGTTGACAATCGAAAAAATATTGAGCAACAGTTATTTGCCAGTGAAGAACGGTATGCTGCTCTGGCCAAAAGCTCTAACGACATCATTAGCGAGACTTCCATTGAGGGGAAGTTTTTGTATATTAGCGACAACGTACATGAGATTCTTGGATTTAATAAAAAAGAGTTGTTAGCGAAAAATTTATTTTTTTTAGTCCACCCTGATGATTATATGACGGTATACAGCGAATTTACGAAGGCAATAGAATCCCGGGTTTCAGGGCGGGTTATTTTCAGATCAAGACATAAGAGTGGAGATTGGAAATGGGTTGAAAGTACCTGCCAGCCATACGTGTCCGGTAACGGAGAAGTGCGGGTGGTTATCGTTTCTCGGGATATCACTTTGCGTCGAACGCTTGAGGAGGAAGTGTCTAAGGCGAATAAACTGGAATCTATTGGCGTTCTGGCCGGTGGCATTGCCCATGATTTCAATAACATTTTAACCGTTATTCTCGGCAATGTTTCTCTTGCCCGGTCGCTGAACCAACCTGACAATGATTTGAGCGAAATTCTAACCGATACGGAAAATGCTTGTATGAAGGCAAAAGAATTAACGCAGCAATTTTTGACTTTCTCCAAAGGTGGTGAACCGATCAAAAAGGTCACATCCATTGTCAATTTGTTAAAGGAAACCATTGATTTTAGCTCGCACGGTTCAAATGTGAAATGCAATTTGCATTTGTCCGAAGCGCTTTGGCCGGTGGATGTTGACGAGGGACAAATCAGTCAGGTTGTTCAAAATTTAGTGATCAATGCTGAACAGGCCATGCCCGACGGCGGGGTCATCAACGTGTTTGGGAAAAATATTTCTTTAGGATCGCAAAACGGCCTGCCTTTGAAAGAAGGAAATTATGTGCAAATATCCTTTCAGGATCACGGGGTGGGCATCTCCGAGGAGGACCTTAAAAAAGTCTTCGATCCGTATTTTACAACCAAAGAAAGAGGCAACGGGTTAGGTCTTACCACTGCTTATTCAATCGTAAAAAACCACGACGGTTTGCTCACGGTATCGTCACAACCCGGCGATGGGACAACATTTATCGTTTATCTGCCGGCAGCGACCCTGCACCCGGTGACAGAAAAAAAAGATAAACCGGAATCTGTTGAACCGATCAAAACTGTGAAAGGCCGCAGGCTTTTGGTCATGGATGATGAGGAATCCATTCGTAAAAGTTTAAAACGAATGCTGCAATATATGGGCTATGATATCGTTCTTGTGGAGAGCGGGGAAGAGGCTTGTCGCGAATATAAAAGCGCAAAAAATTCCAGGAAACCTTTTGATGCAGTTTTGATGGATTTAACCATTCCCGGTGGTATGGGTGGCAAAGAAACCGTTAAGAAATTATCCAACTTTGATGCCGGTTTAAAGGCAATCGTTTCCAGCGGGTATTCCAATGATCCGATTATGTCTGATTTTAAACGATACGGGTTTAAGGGGGTCATAACGAAACCGTTCAAAATGGAAAAACTGAGCCGGGTTCTGGCTGAGGTGATTGCTGACGAACAGAATAAATTCTCATAAAAATAAGTCCTGAATGGTTTTTGTCCTTCTTGACAATATTCGTAGTTTATTTAATGTCGGTGCCATTTTTCGTACGGCGGACGGTGCCGGAGTCTCAAAAATATTTTTAACCGGAATTACAGGCAAGCCACCGCACCGTGAAATTCACAAAGTCGCTTTAGGTGCCGAAGAAACCGTACCGTGGTCGTACTATAAAAATCCTATTGATCTTGTGAAAGAATTTAGAAAAGAGAACGTCCCGATTTTTGCCCTCGAAACCACTGAAAACAGTGTACCGTTCGATGCTGTTGACTACCCTGAGACGCTCTGTTTAATTGTCGGGAATGAATATAATGGCATTAGCGACGAGCTGCTTTGTGAGGCGGACACCGTGGTTCACCTCCCGATGCGGGGCAAGAAAATTTCATTAAATGTTTCGGTAGCATTTGGAATTGCAGCGTATGAAATCATGAAGTCGAAAAAATAAAAACCAGTTTTATGATTTGTAATTTGTAATTTCTTCTTCGCAATTCGTCATTGTCGTTTCGCCCATTGAGGATTCATGAGTACTTTTTCAACTATATTGCTTATTTTGCTCATTCTTGTGGTGGGTTTTTCCGGTTATTATTACCTTGACACAGTAAGTCAATTAAAAACGGAGGCAGCCGAATTAGGAAAGCAAAGCGATGAACTCATGTTTCGTGTGCAACAGCTTGAACATGAAAATGCGGGTCTCGCCAGAGAGTTGGAAGATAAGATTAAACAAATAAGCAGTACAAAAAATGATGAAATAAAGAAACTAAAATCCACCTATGAAGAATTAATTCTCAATTTACAGGAACAGGTTGAAAGTGGTGACATAGCCGTTACCCGGATGGCAGACAGATTAAACGTAAAAATTGTTAACAAAATTTTGTTTCCGTCCGGAAAGGCGAACATTTCACCCGAAGGCAAGCAGGTACTGAAGAGATTGGGAAGAATATTTAAGACTGCCGGGAATAAGCATATAAAAGTTGCTGGCCACACTGACAATATTCCCATCCATCGTAAACTTAAATCGCAATTTTCGACCAATTGGGAACTGTCGGTTATACGGGCGACCAATGTCGTTCGGTTTTTGATTGATGACGTGGGTGTTGATCCGCATCGAATAGAGGCCTCCGGTTTTGGCGAAAACCGGCCTGTTGCCACAAATAAGACCAGGGCAGGCCGTCTCAGGAATCGGAGAATCGAAATTCTTCTTCTGCCGGAATAAAGGGACATAAATAATCCACTATGGAACAATTATTACAAATTGGACTGATTTTCTTTCTGGTTTTTTTAAACGGATTTTTTGTCGCAGCCGAATTTGCCATCGTGAAAGTCCGTTCTTCACAAATTGAGCAGCACATCGAAAAAGGCGGTTTGGCGGCAAAATCAGCTAAACATATTCTTCTCAATCTGGACGCATATCTTTCAGCATGCCAGGTTGGTATAACGATTGCATCTTTAGGGCTTGGCTGGATTGGTGAGCCTTTTTTGGCCGGACAAATGAAACCTTTATTTGAAAAGGCCGGTATTGTATCCGATTCAATTATTCACAGTTTTTCATTCGTTGTCGCTTTTGGTGTCATCACTTATTTGCACATTGTTTTAGGTGAAATGGCTCCTAAATCGCTGTCAATTCGGCGAGCGGAAACGACCTCATTGTGGATTGCAATACCTTTAACGATTTTTTATAAAATTTTTAAACCATTTATTTTACTGCTCAATCATTCATCGTTTCTGCTGTTAAAACTTGTGGGTATTAATCCTGCAATTACCAGCGATGCCGCCCATTCGGAAGAGGAACTTAAACTGATATTTGCGCACTCAGAAAAGAGCGGTCATCTCACTGGTAAGGAAGTGGAAATTATGGGTAATGTTCTGGCACTTCATGAGAAAATAGCCAAGCAGATTATGATTCCCAGAACATCCGTGGTTTACCTATCTACAACAAATGCATTTGCAGACAATTTACGTATTATCACAGAGAACAGGCACACCCGTTATCCGCTCTGTAGAGGCGACTTAGACCATATTGTAGGAATGGTGCATATTAAGGATGTTTTAGCTGCACGGGTTCGTGGAGAAAAAGATCTGCGGATGACCAGGCTCAAGCGTGATATTATTTTCTATCCGGAAACCATAACGTTGGATGCTCTGTTCCGTGAATTTCAAGGGACGAAATTACACATGTCTGTTCTGGTAGATGAATACGGGGGCACAACCGGCATCGTGACGCTGGAAGATGTGCTCGAAGAACTGGTAGGCGAAATTTATGATGAGTTCGATCAGCCGGTCGCATTTATCCGTCAGGTTGGCAGGCGGGAGTATATAGTCGACGGCTTGTGTCCGGTGAAGCTATGCGAAGATAGGCTTAATATTAAATTTCCGGAATTCGATGTGGAAACCGTTGGAGGGGTGGTGTTCAGCATGGCCGGACAGATTCCTGAACCGGGTTCAACATTGGAGTTTGAGCATGGGAAATTCATCGTTGAAGACATCGAGCGGCAGAGAATTGCAAAGATTCGGTTGATTCTGGAAGAAAATATCGAAAAGACGGCAAAGAGACAATCGGAGTAAATTATTGCTGACGAATTCTCTCAAATGAGGAAAATGCCGGTAATACGATAACGACCTGTCGTGGCGAAACCGTAACGTGTCACCTTCCATGCTGAGCGAAGTCGAAGCATTTTGATTTTACAGCACTTATATCACCTTTCGACTCCGCCCAAGGTGAAGGAGGACGCTTTTGGAGTCCCGCATCATTATAGTCAAATTGAGTTTTTGGTCAAGCACTAATTAGCTGTCATAATACAAATATTTTTTCCAATTTTCGTTTTCGTGTGCTCTCGACCGAACCAGATGCAGATAAAAGAAACTGTTTAGTGGTCGCGGCTTGTTGAGGATGTACATATCCGCTTCCTTCGGTGTCCGATTTCCTTTTTTCACATTGCAGCGTTTGCAACTGGTCACTAAATTTTCCCAAACACTTTTTCCGCCTCTCGACTGCGGCAGAATATGATCCAATGTCAAATCGGCTGGATTTTCCTTTTTCCCGCAATACTGACATACAAATTGATCCCGTATAAAAACATGTTTTTTGGAAAATGTCCGTTTTCGGTAAGGAATCTGAACGTAATGAATGAGGCGTATGACGGCGGGTACGGGAAACTCCACCGACGGTGACCGAAAAAAATGTGGGGTGTTGTGTTCGCTTCGCGCAACGCCCTTCACGATGAGTACGATCGCCCGCTTGACCCCGCAGATGTGAATGGGTTCGTAACTTGCATTTAAGACTAAAACTCTGGTCGTCATACGATTTTCTCAGTTTTTATTAATGTAATAAAACGAATTTTAAATTCAAATAGTTCCTGCAAATAATTTTGTGTAAGATTTTCACCCATGATCCGGAGGGTTTGATTTCACTTGCTATTTAAATGTTAAAATAGTAAAATAAATGTTCTGGCTGTGTGATTTATCGAAAGGATGAATGGATTGAAAATAATTGATTTACGCAGTGATACGGTAACGGTACCGTCACAGCAAATGCGGACGGTCATGGCAGAAGCTGAGGTGGGGGATGATGTGTTTGGCGAGGACCCTACAGTGAATCGTTTGCAGGAATATCTGGCCGAGTTTCTCGGTAAAGAAGCAGCTCTGTTCGTGCCAAGCGGGACCATGGGAAATGAAATCTGCATCAATGTTTTGACCAGACCGGGAGATGAGGTGATCTGCGAGAAAGGGTGTCATATTTATAATTATGAATCCGGAGCGATACCTTTTTTGTCCGGTGTGCAGTTAAGACCTGTGACAGGAACTCGCGGCATCATCACGGCTGAGCAGGTGGAAGCGGTTATTCAGCCGTCTTATGAGCATCTGCCGCGTACATCCGTGGTGGCCATCGAAAA
Source organism: uncultured Calditrichaceae bacterium (assembly GCA_964455375.1). Taxonomy (GTDB): domain Bacteria; phylum Zhuqueibacterota; class Zhuqueibacteria; order Oceanimicrobiales; family Oceanimicrobiaceae; genus CAYVXE01. Next base: position 17,961 of record CAYVXE010000056.1, on the reverse strand, counting down.
TACACACAACAGTGCCGGGGGCACGGTTTTCCCGATTTCGGAGATGAAACGCCTGTTTGAGTTGACGAGATCACATGGATTAAAATTACATTTAGACGGTGCCCGGATCTGGAATGCGTCCATTGCCAGCGGTATCGAAATTAAAGAATACGCACAATATTGCGATACCGTTTCGATTTGTTTCTCAAAGGGATTAGGTGCCCCTGTGGGTTCTGCCATTGCCGGTTCAAGAGAATTTGTGCAGGAAGCCAGACGGGTACGTAAAATTTTTGGCGGCGGAATGCGTCAGGTCGGGATTTTGGCAGCAGGCGCCCTGTTTGCTTTACAAAATAATATCCATCGACTTGCGGATGATCACAAACATGCAAAAATGTTGGCTGAGGCCTTACAAAAATTACCTGGAATAACGTTGGATTTGGAGTCTGTGCAAACGAATATCGTTATTTTTGATGTGGCAGAGTCCGGTTTGTCCGCGCTCGATGTCATCGAAAAATTGAAGAGGTATGACATTCTGGTTGTTCCGTTTGGTCCGACGACGGTTCGTGCCGTCACGCATTTAAATGTAAAAAGGGAAGACATCCAAATGGCCATTGACAGCTTCCGGAAGACTTTTTAGTAAATGGTTGAATCATGCGTTTCAAATCCATTTTTCATGTTTTAAGCGCATTTTTGCTGTTTCGTGGCGTCACCTTTCTTTGTCTAATCCTGTTTTCTTGTTCTTGCCGGGAGGGGGACCTGATGGCTTCACTTGTTTATGATTCTGGTTGTTTATAGTTGCAATGTCTGAAAAATAATAATATGTCCGGAAGACGCGTAAAATACGTTCGGAAAGTGTGTCTTTCTGTGAGCATCTTAATACTGGCTCAATTGTGGAGCGGGGCACATGCACAAAACGCTGTAGATTTGCGAACGGTGAAAATCGGCGTTCTCGTGGGCCGCACGGATCCCAACCAATTCAAACTGTTGACAAATGAGGGTTTGGTGCCTGTTCTCGATGCCGCGAAAGGGAAAGCATTCGCTATTTTCAGTCAGTCACCGAAGGAAATTGTCCTGCAGTACTACAAATCTCCTGATATCCGGCGTTATAACCCTAACCGGGTGATTATCCGCTTTTATGAAACGGAACGTGCATTGATTTCTGCCCTTATTCTCGAAGAAGTGGACTATGCAGAACTTAAGAATGAAGCTTCTGCCCGTGAAGTGCAACAGGCGAACAACCATTTTCGACCGCTGCCATTGTTATCGGTACCCAATACGGTTAAGATGCTCTGTTATAATATCCGCAATTCGATTTTAAAGTCAAGAAATGTTCGTGTTGCTTTTTCTTATGCGATTCGGCACAACCAAATCATCAAAAAAATATTGGGAGCAAAGGCCAATTTAGCAAAAGGTCCTCTTGACAATGATTCCGATTTTTACAATCCACAAATGACTTCTTTCAAATACAATCCCAAGAGAGCGATTCAGTTGCTGCAAGAAACTGGTTGGAAGGATTCTGATGGAGACGGTATTCTTGAAAAGAATGGACATCCTTTAAAATTGACTCTTTATTACCAGAAAGGTGTGCGCATTGATGAACAGGTCGCACGGGAAATTAAAATTAATTTACTCAAAATTAATGTAGATATTCAGCCGAAACCTTTGACCAAACATGAAATAAATCGTCATCTGGTTCAGGGAGATTTTGAAATTGTTCTCATGGAACACACGTTTACAGATGATGTGCAGAGCATTGCCGATTTTTTTTCCTCCACTGGCACATTGAATTATATGTGGTATCGGAATCGGACTTTTGAAAATTATCTGAGATTTTACTATGAGGATGAAAATAAGAGTAAGAGAAAAACGTTGATTAAAAGTATGCAGAAAGTCGTCAACACGGATCAACCCGTAACCTTTCTGTATTTCAAATGGGTGACTCACCATCTTGTGAATGTCAATAAATTTGAACATTATCGCGATACGCAAAGCAAAAATAGAAAAGGTCAACTCCTGCCGTTTGAACAATGGATTGTGAAAAAATTAAAACCATAATCTGAATGGGAAAACTGACAAAAAACATCAAAATCAGGGATCGCTTGTTTACGCGGTTATTGTTATCGCATATTTTGATTGTGTCCCTGCCTCTGTTTCTTACCGGGAAAGTTTTGGTTGACACCGCTCAGGACTCTATCCAAAAAACCATTCTCGAGCGTAATCAGGAATTTGCCAAACGGTCGACCAGATTGATTGAGTTGAAAATAGATATGGCCGAGCAGTTAATAAAAAGTCAGGTAAAGAATCAATCCGTTTATGAAATGAAAAAAAGAGAACTGGAACTCGCCATTAATACGTTGTTAAATGAATTTGATTTATTCAATCGCATATCGGTTATCGATACAAACAATGCCGTCGTTGCTACGACCTCTTTCGAAGAGAACCCACGGCTGAGAATATTTTCCCAGGGGCGCGAGAATATCGCTTTTTCTATTCTTCGGGCAGGGCAGTCGTACCGCTCCGACGTCTATATGACGGATGAGCACCTTCCCATGCTCGATGAAGCTGAACCGATTTTCTATCATAATGAAATCGTGGGTTTTCTTTACGCTGAAGTTGATTTAAAAGCCATGTGGGATATCGTGCAGGAAAATGTGGTAGGAGAATCGGGCGAAGCGTTTATTTTTAATAAAAATGGCCAATTTATTGCTCATTCCGAGCGCAAAAATGTGTATTTAAAACGGTCCTTTCAGAATGAAAACATCCTCCGCGATGTCCGGGCCGGGCATAACGGGCAGCTTATTTATACCAATGAAAAGGGTATAAAAATGGTAGCTGCTTATGCGCCGATCGGAAATTTTGGTTGGGGTGCGATGATTCAACAGCCGAGTTCCGAAGCATTTGCTTCGGCGCAGCGCATGCGGATAAGAGTTTTGCAAATTATGTTTGTGAGTGTGATGCTCGCTTCTCTGTTGGCGTATTTTTACACCAGAGCTATTGTGAAACCGGTCAATGCGCTGGTCTCCGGCATGGGTCGTTTTTCGAAAGGGGAGCTCAGCCATCGCATCGAGAAAATCAGCCAGGATGAAATCGGTACATTGGCGGAACATTTCAACGAAATGGCAGACCGGCTCATTGAATTTCAAAATACCCTGAAACGAACGGAAGTACTCGAGACGATGAGAAAACTGGCATCCGTACTTTCCCACGAAATCAGGAATCCGCTCAATGCTATGGTTATCAATATGCAAATTCTGAAGCGGGAACTATCGAAGGAAAAAGTCAATAAGGAACGGGTGCAAAATTTTTATGATATTCTGTCCTCGGAAATTAAACGGGTGGATCAATTAGTGTCGGATTTTTTGCTCATTGCCCGGCCATCTAAGATTAAGCTGGCCAAAGTTGAGTTGAATGACATTCTCGATAAAATCGTCACCCTGCAAATTGGCGAGTCGCTTAAAAAAGGCGTGCGCATCGAACGCGACTATGCGGACATGCCTGTTTACGCGAATGTCGATGCCGGAAAAATGCAGCAGGTGTTTTTAAATTTGTCCATCAATGCCATTCAAGCGATGCCGGGAGGCGGCAAACTTCGTGTGGGACTGAAGAATGTTTCTCTATCAGGCGGCGACAATGATAAAGAACGTTGGGTTGAAATTGTATTTGCGGACACCGGCCACGGCATTTCAAAAATGGAGCTGGATAAAATATTTGATTTCTACTACACAACCAAAGAAGAAGGTTCCGGTCTCGGTCTGGCCGTTGTACAGCAGATTATCGATGAACACCAGGGTAGAATCTCCGTGGAAAGTAAAATTGACACGGGAACAAAATTTACCATTCTTATTCCTACCGAATAAGCTTGAATATTCATTTATAAAATTGTATATTGACCCTGTTTTTTGAAATCAGCACTATCTAACTATATGTAAGGAGTAGGTACGAATGAAAAACAGACGTTCCCTTTGGGTTTTCCTGGTTCTGTTGATGTGCAGTGTGGCATATTTACCAGCTATGCCGGAGGACGGCGCAGGCGAGGCAAAATTTTTAAAAAATACGCGTCAATTGATCTATGATGGCAGACGTTCCGGAGAAGGATATTTTTCTGTGGATGGAAACTATTTGGTGTTTCAGAGTGAGCGGGAAGAAGGTAATCCGTTTTTTCAAATGTATGTGATGGATTTGACCACAGGTGATGTGAATCGTATCTCCACTGGTAAAGGTAAAACAACGTGTGCCTTTTTCAGGCCGGGCCATGATGAGTTGGAGTTTGCTTCCACACACCTTGACCCTGATGCACTGAAAAAGCAAAAAGAAGAGCTGGAACTACGCGCTGCCGGTAAAGCCCGTCGCTACACCTGGGATTATGACACTACTATGGATATTTTTACCACGGATTTAAAGGGTGGCCATGTCAGGCGTTTAACCACCGCCGTGGGCTATGACGCAGAGGGTTCCTATTCCCCCGATGGCAGCAAAATTGTTTTTTGTTCCCTCCGCAGCGCTTACCCGCTGGATAAATTGAGTGCAAAAGAAAGGGAAAGCGTAAAAATAAATCCGTCGAATTTCGGTGAAATATATATCATGGATGCGGACGGGTCGAATCAGACGCGGCTCACTAACTGGCCCGGCTATGATGGCGGTCCTTTTTTTACTCCGGATGGCCAACGGATCGTCTGGCGTCATTTTGATGAAAGTGGCACCCTTGCGGATGTTTACACCATGCGCCTGGACGGCTCGGATGTCCGACGGCTTACCGATTTTAAATGTATGTCCTGGGCACCTTTTTTTCATCCTTCGGGTGACTACGTGATCTTTGCATCCAATAAATTGGGCTTTGCTAATTTTGAATTATTCATGACCGATAAGCTTGGCAGGCATGAACCGGTGCGTGTCACTTACACCGAAGGTTTTGACGGTCTGCCGGTTTTTTCTCCGGTTGGTAAAAAATTGTGCTGGACGTCAACTCGAACAGCCGACAAAAAATCGCAATTATTCATTGCAAACTGGGATCATGAAGCTGCTTTGGCTGCGATTGCCGCCTCTCCCTTGCGAAACAGCGAGAATTCAACTTTTCCTAAGACGAATCAGAACTCTGATGTCCCAGACGGAGCCTCCACGACGAATTATGATGACAGGATGGAGCAGATGGAATTATCATCTGACATCACTGTGAATGATTTAAAGCAGGAGGAAGAATTTTTAGCCTCCGACAAACTTGAGGGGCGTTTAACAGGTTCGGAAGGTGCAAAATCTGCTGCTGCGTATATTGCCAATATTTTGAAAAAATATGATATAAAACCCATTGGCGATACGGGCAGCTATTTACAAAAATTTGATTATACGGCCGGTCTGAGACTCAGGGAAGGACAAAACCAGTTGCGAATTACGTCCGGCGGAAAGACTCAGTCTTACAAGGTCAACGAAGATTTTCGCCCGCTCCCTTTTACTGAAAATGGCGAAATAGAAGGCGAGATTGTATTTGCAGGCTATGGATTGTCCATACCCGGCAAAGCAGGCGATGCGGCGGATTCTTACGGCGATTTGGATGTCAAAGATAAAATTGTACTGGTGTTGCGATATGTCCCCGAGGATGTAAGTGTTGAAAGACGGCAAAAACTTAATCTTTATGCCGGGCTTCGTTACAAAGCGCTGATCGCCAGGGAGCATGGTGCAAAGGGACTTTTGGTGATCACCGGACCGAATTCCCCGAAGGCTGGGGCGCTGGTTCCGCTAAAATATGATCAAAGCGGTGCAAGTTCCGGTATCGTCGCTGCATCCGTGAGTGACAAAATTGCTGAAAAATTGTTTGCTTTGGCCGGAAAGAATTTGAAAGACGTGCAGTCTCAATTGGACACGGAGAATCCGCATTTTGAAGGAACGTTTAGCCTCCCCGATGTTAAAGTGAAACTGGCCGCCGGCGTCGACCGGATTAAGAAAAATGATAATAATGTTGTAGGCATCCTTGGTGCTACAAACGGCAATAATTCGGAAACGATTCTTGTGGGCGCACATTATGATCACCTGGGACATGGTGAGATAGGGTCTTTGGCCGGAAAAGGCGAGGAAGGTGAAATTCACAATGGTGCTGACGATAATGCTTCAGGAACATCCGTGGTGCTGGAGTTGGCTGCTTTTCTCAGATCTGCTCAAAAACAGAATCCAGACATTTTCACAAAAAACATTGTTTTTGCCTTTTGGTCTGGTGAGGAAATGGGAATTATCGGTTCCAGTTATTTCGCAGACCATTCACCGGTAAAAATGAGTAACATCGTGGCCTACCTTAATTTTGATATGGTTGGCCGCTTGAATGATAACAAGCTGATTTTGCAGGGTGTTGCGTCTTCCTCTCAATGGAAAAAAATTATTGAAAGACGCAATGTGGTCAGCGGGTTTAATATCACCCTGCAGGATGACCCGTACCAGCCCACCGATGTGACTGCATTTTATCCCAAAGGTGTGCCGGTGATGAGCTTCTTTACCGGAGCGCATGAGGATTATCATCGACCTTCGGATGATGTGGATAAACTTAATTATGAAGGCATGGTGCGAATAGCGAAATTTGCCAATCTGATTATCCGGGATTTAATGAACAGTGAACAGAGACCGGATTATGTAAAAGTTGCGCGTTCCAAGAGTGGAAGCGGAAGCCGTGAATCTATGCGGGCTTATTTAGGGACGATCCCCGATTATGTGACTGAAGGTAGCGGCGGTGTGAAACTCACGGGCGTTAGTGGTGGCGGACCTGCCGATAAAGCCGGACTAAAAAGTGGTGATGTCATCATTGAATTGGCAGGACAAAAAATCACAAATATTTACGATTACACCTATGCAATCGATGCGTTAAAAATCGGTAAGCCAACCAAAGTGGTCGTGTTGCGGGAGGGAAAAGAATTGGCATTAAACATTACACCGGAAACGCGTGAGTAATTGTTGCGTGGTACCTCAAAAGATGTTTAGAGACGGCGGGCAATCCTGCAGCTACCATAGAATATTCCTATCATTATTGTTTTAAAATTATGACTGGAAATCGACTGACAGACACTGAACTGGTTCAGTTAATTCAAAAAGTTTTTCAACCTTCTGAAAGGGACAGCACGCTTTATTTCCTGCTCGATTTACCCAATGCGAATGTTCCTGATGATGAGAACTGGCGCGACCGCCGACAGTTGGTTTATGAATGGACACAAACGTTGGATGAGGTTAAATCGTCTCTGGGTTTAGACAATGTGGATTGTTTTTATTATGAAAATGTTGGCAGTAATAATGCAGATCTTCCTGGCAATGCATTTGTTTGGTTTGATGAACCGGGAAGCTTGAATATTGCGCTCTTGAAGGAGCAGGGCAAGATGATTACCTTTGAACAGGTCTTCTCAAAGGCAGATATTGTATTGGTTCCATCAAAATTTTCCGCTACCGCCCCATTAAAAAATTTAGCAAAGAGATATGACTTTCGTGCCGCCTCCATGCCGGGATTTACACGTGACATGGTACCGGCATTAGGTTTGGATTATGAAAAAGTGCATGAACGTGTCATGTACATCAAATCCCGCCTCGACCGGGCAAATGCCATCGATATGGTATTTGGAGTTGGAGGCCAAAAATATAACTTTCATGTGGATTCTCGGCAGCGATTGGGTCATGCAAGCAGCGGATTATTACGAGATCGGGGTATGGCAGGAAATTTACCAAGCGGAGAATCTTATATTGTTCCTTATGAAGGAGAGTTGCAGGGGAAAAGTGAAACCTCAGGACAGTTGCCGGTGCAATTCGGTGATGAAATTGTGCTCTATGAGATCGTTGAAAATCGTGCCGTTTCAGTTTTGTCTGCAGGTAAAATATCCGATTTGGAAAAGGAAAGATTACGTCAGGAACCTGCCTATGGGAATATCGCTGAAATTGGCTTTGGCGTCCTGCAACCTTTCGGCATCAAGCCGGTAGGAGAAGGACTTCTTGATGAAAAATTAGGGTTGCACGTTGCGTTTGGCCGAAGCGACCATTTCGGTGGGGCAACCTCGCCGGTAGATTTTAAGAATCCGGAAAATGTCGTGCACATCGATCGTATCTATATCCCGGATGTTCAACCGAAGGTAAACGTGGTTGAGGTTATATTTCGTTACCTCGAACAGGCAGATGAAATAATATTAAAAAATGGCCGTTATGTGGTTTAGGCCAGAACCTCAACTAAGCAATCGATCACTTGATCTAACTTTTCCTGTTCGATGGTGAGGGGCGGAAAGACGCGGATAACGTTTGCTCCTGCAGCAAATGTAAGCACACCTTTTTCCATAAGCTCGAGAATATACAGCCGTGCTTCTCCTTTAACTTCAATACCAATCATCAATCCCAAATTTCTGGTTTCCACCACTTTACTGAGCGGTTGCTTCAATAGTCTGTTTGTGAAATAATCGCCTTTTCTTTTTGCGACGACGTCGAGTTGGTTATCCTGCATGAATTGGATAGCTGCCAAAGCTGCTGCACAGGAGAGCGGGTTGCCGCCGAACGTTGTTCCGTGTCTGCCGAGAGGAATTTGTAAGGAATCGCTGCAGACCGTAGCCCCCATTGGCAGGCCTCCTGCAATACCTTTTGCAAGACATAAAATGTCCGGATGTAAGTCATAATAATTACAAGCAAACATTTTTCCGGTGCGACAAAATCCGGATTGAATTTCATCGATAATTAGAAGGATGCCTTGTTCATCACAAAGATTTCTAACGTTTCGAATGTAATTTTTGTCTGCGATGTTGATTCCGCCCTCCCCCTGAATGATTTCTAATATAATTCCCGAAGTTTTGTCAGTTATTGCAGCTTTGAGTTTATCAAAGTCGTTGAATGGAACAAATGTGAATCCTGGTACCAGCGGTCGATAGGATTCCTTGTAGAGCTGTTTGTAAGTTGCGCTCATGGCAGCAAACGTGCGGCCATGAAAAGATTTTTCAGCGCAGATGAAGTTGGTTTTATGGGTGTTGAAACGGGCGAATTTTATCGCCGCCTCAATGCTTTCAGCGCCGGAATTACTCAAGAATGCTCTTGTTAAATTCTTCGGAGTGATTTGAATGATTTTTTCCAAAAGCTGGGCTCTTTTATCATTGTAAAAGACATTTGAACAAGTGATGAGCGTTCGCGCCTGTTGCTGAATCGCCTTTAGGACTGCCGGATTTCCATGACCTAAGTTAGCAACACCATTTCCCGATACACAGTCGAGATACTGATTACCTTCATCGTCCCAAATGATCGCGTTTTGCCCACGCACTAAGGTAATATCAAACTTTTTATAGACGTCGAATTCAAATGTCTGTTCTATTGAGCGGAAATCTGACATGATGGTCCTTTTCATTAAATCTGAATGAAACTAATTTGTATCGTACAAATTAAGAAATGGGTATGAATTTCTCAATTATTAAATTCAAGAAAATAAAAAAACCGCTGCCTGCAATCAGTTGCAAACAACGGTTAACCCGGAACGGAGGTGGTTTGAGATTTTATTTGCCAATGTAGACTAATTTGAATCCAAGAATATGAACGCTTTCCGCCCCATCGATTTGACCATTTATGAATTGTGGGTAGTAGTTGGCAATTTTGGCATAGTGAAAAACATTGATGCTGTGCATCCCCGGATCAAGTTTGAACTGTCCGCTTTCCCGCGAGGCTGTGTGTGGCGCACCCGGGTCATCAGGAACAACTTTGTAAAATCCGGCGTTGGAATTTAGCGGTTGTTTTGTTTCACCGGAACTATTTTGTATCTTCAAATAAAAACTTTCATTTAGCTGATCATCGCCGCTGTTGTACCAAACTTCGGTCAGTACTTTGTAGGTACCTGCTGAAGTAATTTCAAAAGAAGCAGCATTTAGATCAGCCATTCCCGCTTCACCTTTGTCAGCACGAACGCTACTGTTTTGTACGATAATGATATCGTCTACCGGGTCAACAATCGGCTCCACAACGTCAATAGTGTCCGTAGCAGTGACATAACCGGATTCATTAAATGCCGTGGCAGTGACAATACGGATGCCTGGTGTTGTGAATGTAATTTTTTCACTTCCCTGGAAGTCAGGATTGTCTACGTAATCCACTACGAGATAATCAGCATTTTGTGAATGCCAGGTGATATTTGCCGGTGTATTTACAGTAACTGTACTCGTCGCGGACAGAAAGATAACCGGACGTGAAGGAGCCGGTGCTTCTTTAATAAAAACAGAATCGCGTTTACTGGTCATGGTGTTGTGTTCACCATAAGCAGTTGCAGTAATAATTTTCAATCCGGGATTTAAAAAGTTTATTTCTTCACTACCCACAGGTCCTCGGGTGCCCACGGACTGATCGATAACCACTTGAAATCCGTTAGAGTTCCATTGGATTTGAACCGGCTCACCGAATACGACTGAATCTTGCACAACCGAGAATTCTAAGTCAGGAGCTGTAAACGTTTCGGGTACGACATAAATAGAATCTTTAACTTGTGTGGTAAGATTGTTTTCTCCGAACGCCGTGGCGGTGTATATGATTTTACCGGTGATTGGTGAAGACAAAGTTTCCCGTCCGCTGGGCCCGCGGGTGCCAACGCCTTGATCAATGACGACTTTATTACCATTCGTATTCCATATTAGTTGAAATGTTTGATTAATTTGTACAGAATCCTGAACAATGGAGAAGTCTAAAGAAGGAGCTGTAAAGGTTTCCGGAATCACATAAATTGAATCTTTGACTTGTGTGGTAAGATTGTTTTCTCCGAACGCGGTGGCGGTGTAAATGATTTTACCGGTGATTGGTGAAGACAAAGTTTCCTGTCCGCTGGGCCCGCGGGTACCAATGCCCTGATCAATGATGACCTGACTGCCGTCGGTATTCCAGGTTAATTCAAATTTTTGATTAATTTGAACCGTGTCCTGCTTAATCTGAAAATCCAGTGAAGGTGGTTCGTAATTAGGTGATTTCAATGTGAGATTCACGACTGAAGATTTTCCTGCGTCAATTTGAACTGCCTGCTGTACAGGTTCACTACCCTCTTTTTCTCCGGTAACTAAATAGGCGCCTGCCGGTAGCACAAATGTCGATCTTTTCTCTTGAGTTTCAGCGACTTTATTATTGTTTGCGTCAAATACCGAGACAAGTACAGAATCCAGGTTCACATTGACCAGCAACTGACCATCGGTTGCTGGTAGAGATTTCAGTACTGCTTCGATGTTGTACTGTTCACCTTGTTGAACAACCAACTGATCGGTATAAATATGGTAATTTTCTTTTAAGAGCCTTAAAGTCACCAGGCCTGGTTGTAGATTTTCTGTTTTGTACGGCGTTGTACCTACTTTAGTGCCATTCAGATAAACATCTGTAGAGTCGAGCACCTGACCGATGGAATCAACTGCACTGACTTGAAGAATGGTTGGAGTGCCCGGGGTCATCGGCAGTTGCGCCTTACTACATCCAACCATCATAAAGGCCACGAAAATCAATATTCTTTTCATAGTCAAACCTCCTTGTCCGACTATTGTTCTTTTGTGTTTCATGACGATTATTTTCTTTTAAATGCTTCATTAATGTTAAGGGTAAATCCGAGATTTGCCCCGAATTTCCACGTAGAATTTGTCGTCAACGTATTAATGTTTGAATAGGTGACAGCGGGGTTTATTTCTAAGATGCCATGTTTAATCACGATACCACTGGAAAGGCCGGTTGTTTTGAACGACCAGCTATCATTGGCTGTAAAAAATTCCCACCCTCGGAAAGCTCCGATTGTGACCCCGAGAACCTTCGATTTCATGTGTTTAATACCCATGTACACAAACGACTCAGACTGGTTGCCGAACTCGGTAGAGATATGCCACGGTGTGACGCCACCCTGTATCATAAAGGCTGTGCTGTTAATGATAATTTTTAAGGCCAATGAAGGCGAAAACAAACTGCCATGAGTGCCGCCTTGCCAGGTCCAAAAACCTGCTTCGAGACCCCAATCAAATTTACTTTGCTCTGTTGTTGCGCGAGGCGCTTCAATTTCCATAAATTCGGGTTGCATATTTGCAACCTGATCTTTTAAACTCGAAAGTTCTTTGCTTAGATCACGTAGTTCCTCGGTGTAATTTTCTTGATTTTTTAATGACCACAGAACTTTCACACCGGCGATATTTTCGTAAGTGATGCCTACATTGCCGCGTTTGTATCTGGCCTGTAAAACGCGCGCTCTGCTCAGTCGTTTAGCATCGTTCCATGCCTCGGAAACGTCCGGATGAACCCGTTTACCGTCCAGTTGCCAACCGAGACTATCTGCGGCTCCGAGAAAAGTGACGTCAATATCCGGATTTTTCATTAACCTGTCCAGTTTTTCCAACGCAGCTTTGTTGATACCCGGTTCGTTTAGATCCGAACTACCAGGTTTGAATGATTTTATCCAAAAACTCCCGGATGTTTGTGCATGTAGTACACCGACTGAAAGGATAAGTGTTAAAAAAAATATTGAAAGGTATTTTAATGTTTTCATGATACCACCGCCTTTAGTTTTGTGTTGTCATCCGTGACGTTACATGAATGTCGTGTTGCAAAAGACATACCAAAACTAAAATAAATGTCTATAAGATTATAAGAAACAATGAGATGATGATTGTTATTTGGAGGGTCAATATTAGCAGATAGTATATTTTTTTGAGACCATTTTCGATTTTGATACACTTTTCGATAGTTTAAATTTGTACAATTTTGAAAGCTTTAAACGGAATATAGTACATAAAAAATGAATTAATATCAGACATGTCGTTATTTGGAAATTTGAGAAAAAGTGAAATTGTTGTAGCATTATTCTTAACTTATGATTAAAATTGTGTAAAGGATGAAAGAAAATCATCCAAGCAGCATGCTGTAAAATATATATAATAATTTAAAATATTTTAATATATATAGAAAATGTAGAGAATATTTTATATATTCAATAAGTTAAACTAAACGATGTAACGAATTGCATTACTTTTGTAAACAGGAAAAAGTTATGAGTACCCTCCTTATTGCAGATGACGAACAAACTTTTTTAGATTTTATGGTAAGACTTCTTCAAAAGGAACACAATTTGCTGATAGCCCGAAACTGGAATGAAGTTCTGGAAAAGTTCGAGTCAAACCTTTGGCGTTTGAATGCCATGATTTTGGACGTCAACATGCCGGGTTTAAGTGTGGACCCGTTTACGATGATTGAAAAAATTCTAAAATCGAATTCAACTGTTCCAATGATCATTATTTCTGGCCAGGATATTGTTTTGCGACATGAGTTTTTGAAAATGGGAGTTTTCCAATACCACGGCAAACCCATTGATATGATGGATTTAAAGCTTACGATTCAAAGTGCCTTACAGTATAATCAAATGCGCAGAAAACTGGAAAATTATGAAAAAAGCGAGCAGGAGGCGAGCAATTTCTTTCAGAATCTGCTAAACGTAAATGTACTCGACATTCAGGAAGATCTCATGACCTCCGATACCGAAATGGCACGCACACCGGTGTTAATTCGCTGTGAAGCCGGTTGCCGTCCGAGTATGTTAGCCAAAGTAATTTGTCACGAAATTGATAAAAAACTTTATTTCGAAAGGGTTTGTTCCAATTCTCTAAAAAATCTTATTCCTCATAACTTGCAGGATGGTGACACGCTTTACCTTGAAGGCATTGAGCACCTTGGTGAAGAGGAGCATCAGTATTTACTAAATGTCGTCTCTGAGATTACCAGCGAGAAAAAACCAAACCGAACGCCGGTGGCACGTTTCCGTTTAATCGCTTCCATATTTAGCCTCTCGGATGAAAAAATGAATGGGGACTCTACTTTTGGAAGATTGTTACAAAAACTGTCCCAACTCGAATTTCGACTTGAACCATTGCGTTTACGTCAGCATGAGCTTCGGAATATGATCGAGATGCTTTTTGAAAGGAAGCGCAGAGCCTTGTTGTCTCAGGTTGAAAAAATTTCAGATGAAATGTATGATCTGTTATTCGAATATCGGTGGCCGTTGAATTATGATGAATTAGAGCTAGTTATTGAAAGCCTGCTCATAACCTGTAACGAAAAAACACTTCTCCCCAAACATTTACACCAATTGGATTTCTCCAATATTGCAGTGTCGAAATATCCCAGTATTGATGACATGATAGATGAACATATCAAAAAGGCGCTGCGTTTAACCATGGGCAATAAGTCACGCGCAGCCAAAATGCTGGGTATCACGCCGAAAACACTTTATGCAAGAATTCGTCATTAATAGTGCAGCGGTTAAATGAATCAGGATTCTGCTGAACATAAAAAAAAGATACGGCTGGACAAATGGCTGAAACTAAGCTGCCTCTTTAAAACCCGTGCGGCGGCTTCGAAAGCCTGTGACGCCGGGAAAGTAAAAGTAAACGCTTCGCGGGTGAAGCCCGCACAAATCATTACTATTGGGGATGAGATTACAATTAAACGTCGGTCAAAATACTGCACGTTTACGGTGTTGGACATCGTCCTGAAAAATGTTTCAAAAAAAGACGCCCGGCTGCTTTACAAAGAACAGACGATAGAAATACCTGAAGAGAACAAACAACTTTATCAGCTTTTGCAGGAGTGGGACCAGCAGGGTAAGCGTAAGTTTAAAGGCAGGCCTACTAAAAAAGAACGCCGGAATTTGGATAAGTTAAAGGATGATTTTTAAGCGAGTTTTTCCTGACGTAGCGAAGCTATGTATAAAACCAATATTTTGATTAATGTTTGCTCCGTGTTTGAGTTTATGTGTCGGCTTCCAGTTTTTCACAAATCACATCCCCAACTTCTTTCGTCCCCAGCGTGCCACCCAGATCTTTCGTGGCCTGATTTGCCTGAATAGCCTCTGAAACTGCTCTTTCAATAAGCGTGTTTGGCTGAGAAAATCCAAGATAGTCTAACATTAGCCCTGCTGTCAAAATCGCAGCAAACGGATTAGCGACATTTTTGCCGGCATATTTCGGTGCGGATCCGTGAACCGGTTCGAACATGGAAACCTGACCCGGATGAATATTTCCCGAAGCTGCAAGTCCGAGACCACCTTGTAATTGCGCTCCTAAATCGGTGACGATGTCGCCAAACATATTGCAGGTCACAATGACTTCGAACTGTTCCGGCCGTTTCACCATTTGCATGGTTAAAGCATCAACGTATAAATGCTCTTTTTCGATGTACGGGTATTCTTCTCCGACTTCATAAAAAGTTCGCTGCCACAGATCGCCGCCAAAACGCAAGGCGTTGCTTTTATCGGACATGGTGACTTTCGGGCGTTCTTTTTCTTTTGCATATTCAAAGGCGTAGCGGATAATCCGTTCAACGCCTTTGCGGGTATTCACCTCCTCCTGGGTGGCGATTTCATCGGGGGTGCCCTTTTTGAAAATGCCACCCATTCCCACGTACAGTCCCTCGGTGTTTTCCCGGAATACGATGAAATCGATGTCATCCACGGTTTTGTTTTTCAGGGGACACAGCTTTTCGTCGGTGAGTTTTACCGGACGGTAATTCACAAACAGGTCCAATTTAAAACGCAGTCCCAAAAGAATGTCGCGTGCATGTGCCATGTCCGGAACGCGCGGGTCGCCCAGCGCACCGATGAATATAGCGTCGTAATTGCTACGGAAATCTTCCACCTGTTCTTCCGGCATAGTGGTGCCGTCCCGCAGGTAGCGGTCCGCTCCATAGTCGAAATGTTGCATGTCAAGGGGTAACTTGTAAAGCGCCTGTACTTTGTCAAGCACTTTGACCGCTTCCCGTGTCACGTCGATACCGATTCCATCTCCCGGAATGACTGCAATTTTTTTCATTTAAAACTCCTGTTGTGTAGATGTTAGTAACTAAATTTACCAAATCAGTCTTTGAAAAGCAAGATGTTGGCATGTTTCCTGGAAAAATATTTTATCCGTGTGGGAAGATTCTTCAGTTTTAAATTGTATCTAAAAAGTGGTTTCCCTAATTTATCGATATGAATTTTAAGGATGTGAAAACCATTTTTTTCGACCTGGACAATACACTTTACGATCACACCCGCGCCGAAAGAACCGCTTTGAAGATCATGCTCAATCAGAACGCAGCGCAGTTCTCTGCAATCGACCAACAGCGATTTCTGAATGTGTACCATCAAAACAATACGTTTTACTGGAAAAAGATGGCGCAGGGAAACATCACCGCCAGTGAACTCAGAATTTTACGGCTGCAGACCACCTTCACTGAATTTGGTTATGTGAAACTGGATTTCAATGATTTAGCGGAAAAATATCTGCAAATTTATACACAGCAAGTTTTTGTTTTTCCCCGGATGATGGAAACGTTAAATTACATGAAACCAAAATTCAGGCTGGGTATTCTCTCAAACGGTTTTGCAAAAATACAACGCCATAAACTCGCAAACATGAACTTGCAAAACTTTTTTGAAGTCACGATTTTTTCTGAAGATGTGGGCGCCATGAAACCGTCCGCGGTAATTTTCCGTGAAGCGATGAAATTAACACAATCACGGCCAGAGGAAATCGTCTACGTCGGAGATTCGTATGAAAGCGATATCGTCGGTGCCAAAGCAGTGGGGTGGGGTGCTGTTTTATTCAACCCGCAGAAAACGTATCAACCCGGAAAACTCGCAGACGCCGAAATCACGCATCTTTCCGAATTAACACAACTTTTCTAATCTTGTACTATTCAAAATAAAGGAGTTCCCATGAAATATCTCATTTTATGTCTGGGTCTGTTGCAAATCAGTACAAATGCATTTAGCCAGATTTCCATGAACACAGATCTCGTCGGCCAAATCGACTACCCGCAGTTCACCAACGACATCTGGGGCTATGTGGATGATTCGGGCAATGACTACGCCATTGTCGGCCTGAAAACAGGCACGTCCATTGTGAAAGTGGAAGCGGATACGCTGATTGAAATCGACATGATTTCCGGGGAAGATTCTTTCTGGCGGGATATCAAAACGCACAGTCACTATGCTTACGTCACCAATGAAACCGGCAGCGGTCTGGATATCATCGACCTGTCCGGACTGCCGCAAACGGTTCGTTTTGTGGGCACTTACCAGGCGAGTTTCACCACAGCGCACAATTTGTTCATCGCCGACGGGTTTGCTTACGTGGCCGGATCAAACGGCGCCCAGGGCGTTGAGATTCTGGATTTATCCAATCCGGCGCTTCCGGTGCGAAGCGGCGGTTGGTCTGCGGACTATTTCCATGATGTGTTTGTTTTAGGGGACACCCTTTATGCCAGCGCCGCCAGTCGGGGCAGCGTCATGCTTCTCGATATCAGCAACAAAGCACAACCGGTGCTGATGGCGGAGGTCGTTATGCCGGACGGCGGGTTTGTGCACAATGCCTGGACCACGCCGGATGGACGCTATTTAATGACCACGCAGGAGAATGCCGGCTTGACGGTGAAAATGTGGGACATCCGGGACTTCAGCCATCCGATTCTGCTGGACGAATATCTTTCCCAACCGGGGAACCTGGCGCATAATACACACATTTCAGGCGACTTTGCCTACATTTCCCATTACGGTGACGGCTTGCGCATCGTCGATATCAGTGACCCCTCTCTATTGGTAGAAGTTGGATTTTACGATACCCACCAAAACGATCAGGGTCTTTTTGAAGGCGCCTGGGGAGCGTTCCCGTTTACGAATTCCGGCTATATTTATGTCAGTGATGAAGAAAACGGACTTTTTGTGGTTTCGTTTAATCACCGGCGGGCAGAGCGGAGTAAAGGACGCATTTCAGACGCACAAACCGGGGCGCCCTTAGCCGGTGCGACGATGACTGTGTTGGAAACGTCGGCCACGGAACTTACGGACAGCGACGGAAACTACGGGCTCGGTTTTGCTAACCCGGGAACCTACACGATTCGGGTGTCGGCGGAGGGACATCAAACGAAAGATGTGAGCCTAACGCTTGCTGAAGGTCAGACAGAAATGCTGGATATTAAATTGCAGCCTCTCACGACGGGTGTGGCCGAAGGTGATTTAACCGTTCC
>CAYVXE010000055.1:23515-28234 GCA_964455375.1 uncultured Calditrichaceae bacterium | reverse complement strand
GGAATTGGCTGCCAAAAGAAGCCATTTATCATGACCCCAATGCTTATTTGAAATCAGAAAATGGCCATGCATCTACCCTTCAACCGGAAACCAGCATCATAGAAAACGCGGATGCATGATACATGCAAACATGCAAAAGGATAATAGCGTAAAACTGCAACATCAGACCGGCGCATTTACTGCAACCGACGGGCTGGAACTTTTTAAGCAAACCTGGCAACCGACAAAAAAGCCACAGGCCGGAATTATTTTAGTTCATGGTTTCGGTGAACACAGCAGCCGCTATTCCCATCTTGCAGAAAAGCTCACCAATAACAATTATGCCCTTTTTACGTTTGATTTGCGCGGGCATGGCAAATCGGAAGGAACCCGCTTTTATGTTCGTTCATTTGAAGATTATGTAAAGGACCTGAACCTGTTCCTGCACCATGTCCGGGAACAGATGAACGGCTTACCCATTTTTCTTTTCGGCCACAGTATGGGTGGCACCATCGTAACCTTGTATGCGATCAAATACAAACCTGCCCTTTCGGGAATTCTGCTTAGCGGCGCAGCACTTAAAATCGGAGAAGACACCCCGAAAATTCTCATCTCCATTTCCTCTTTTCTGGCTAAAATTCTGCCCAAACTGCCAACCGTTAAGCTGGACACCAAAATGCTCAGCCACGACCCGGATGTCGTCAAGCAGTATGACAACGATCCGCTCATCAATCACAAAGGCACTCTGGCGCTAACAGGTGCTGAACTTATCAGGACGATAAAATACATTCAGGAACACATGGAGGAAATCAACCTTCCGGTTCTTATCATGCACGGAACTGGCGATGTCATTGTCGACCCGGAGGGAAGCCGTCAGTTATTTAAACGTGCAAAATCAAAAGATAAATCTTTGAAGCTCTATGACGGCTTTTATCATGAAATTATGAACGAGCCTGACAAACAACAGGTTTTTGGAGATATATTGGATTGGATCGGGAGACATATCTGAATCATGAACTGGAGGACTCTTTTTTCCAGCCACCGGCTCGGCGTTGACAGAACACGTGTCCTGCCGAAATCATCGGAAGGAAGAAGTGAGTTTCAGCGGGATTTCGACCGCGTTATTTTCTCCTCCTCATTCCGAAGATTGCAAAGTAAGACGCAGGTCGTGCCGCTGCCCGGCAACGATTTTGTTCACACCCGTCTCACGCACAGTCTCGAAGCTTCCTGTGTCGGCCGGTCTCTTGGCCGTATCGTCGGCGACCGCATCATTAAATCCGACCCACTGACTTTCAAAGAAATAGGAGTCACCTCTTCCGATTTCGAATCGGTTATCGCGGCGGCCTGTCTGGCGCACGATATCGGCAACCCACCATTTGGTCACTCGGGTGAAGATGCGATTTCCGAGTATTTTAAAAGCGACAAAGCAAAACCATTTCTTGACGGCTTAAACAAAAAACAAATCGCAGATTTGCAACATTTTGAAGGCAATGCCGCCGGATTTCGCCTTTTGACACACACATCTCCCACACAGTCACAACAAAATATTGGCCTGGGATTAACATTTGCAACCCTTGGCACGTTTATGAAATATCCGAAAGAATCTCTTCCAGAAATAAAAAACTCTGAAAACGCCAGCGAGAATAAGTTCGGTTTTTTTCAAACTGAAAAATCTGTTTTCGCCAATATTGCCACACAATTAAAACTAATCCCTAAACCGAGAAATATGTGGCACAGACATCCTCTCGTATTTCTCGTTGAAGCCGCTGACGACATTTGCTATGCAATCATCGATCTTGAAGACGGATATAAACTCGACATGGTCTCCTTCGAGACGGCTGAACGTTTGCTTGTCAATGTGATTAGCACGGATTTCAGTGGTGCAGGAAAAACCTATCGTAAAATATTAGACACACGGGAAAAAATTGGATTCCTGCGCGCTAAAGCCATAAACAAACTCGTCTGGGAAGCCGCCGACATTTTCACGGAAAAATTACCGGATATTATGAACGGCAAATTTGACCGGCATATTTCCGATTTAATCCCGTCACATTCGAGTCTCACGGAAATCGTGGATGTTTCTGTGCAGAAAATTTACCGGGCACAACCCATTTTAGAAATCGAAGCTGCGGGATTTGAAGTTCTCGCCGGATTACTGGATACCTTTTTAACCGCCATTTTTGATGATTCTTCAAAACGGTCGCAGATGATCAAACGACTCATCCCTGATCAATATCTCGATGCAAAGAGACAACGATTTCCGGATAAATATCAGAACATTCTAAACATTACAGAAATGGTGGCCGGAATGACGGACACCTACGCTATCGATACATTCAGAAAGTTAAAAGGAATTTCATTACCAACGTATTGATTCGTTTGAATAAACTCGGACCTTAAAAAAGGAGGCACCTGCATTGTCGAAATATATCGGGGCCTTGGATCAAGGAACCACAAGTACCCGCTTCATTTTATTTGACCACTCCGGGAAAATCGTTTCACAGGACCAATTAGAGCACAAACAAATTTATCCTCAGGCCGGATGGGTGGAACATGATCCTATTGAAATCTGGCAACGAACGCAACAAGTCATTCAAAACACACTCAGGAAAAGTAGCCTATCGGCCAAAAACATCGCCGCACTGGGTATTACAAACCAGCGTGAAACAACTGTCGTGTGGAACCGGCACACCGGACAACCCTACATGAATGCCATCGTCTGGCAGGACACACGGACCGATGAAATTTGCAAACAACTGGCGGAAGACGGCGGCCAGGACCGCTTGCGCCGCAAAACCGGTCTCCCGTTGGCGACTTACTTTTCAGGCCCAAAATTAAAATGGATGCTTGAGCATTTACCGGAACTACAAAATGCAGTAAAAAAAGGCGATGCTTTATTCGGAACTATGGACACCTGGATTATCTGGAATTTAACCGGTGGCAAAAATGGAGGCATCCATATCACAGATGTGACGAATGCCGGTCGAACCCAGATGATGAATTTGGAAACACTGGATTGGGACGACGACCTTCTTTCTCTCTTCGGTGCACCCAGGGGATTGCTACCGAAAATTCGGCCGTCCAGCGATGCGAATATTTACGGATTCACCACTAAAAACGGTCCGTTTCAGGGTACGATTCCAATTTGCGGTTGTCTCGGCGACCAGCATGCGGCACTGTTTGGGCAAGCCTGTTTTAACCTCGGAGACGCAAAAAACACCTATGGAACCGGCTGTTTCATGCTGATGAACACCGGAGCTGAACGCATCGTCTCTGAACACGGGTTGCTGACAACAATGGGATATCAGATTGGTGAGGAACCGCCTGTTTACGCCCTGGAAGGCTCGGTGGCAATTGCCGGCGCTCTGGTGCAATGGCTGCGCGACAATTTGGGCATCATTGAACGCTCGGAAGACATCGCCCCTCTCGCTGCATCTGTTGACGATAATGGCGGCATTTATTTCGTTCCTGCTTTCTCCGGCCTCTTTGCACCGCACTGGCGCAGCGATGCTCGCGGGACCATTGTTGGACTCACCCGTTACATTACCAAAGGTCATCTCGCCAGAGCAGTCCTCGAAGCCACCGCTTACCAAACCCGTGAAGTCCTTGAGGCAATGAGCAAAGATTCGGGTATTCAACTAAATGCACTAAAAGTGGACGGTGGAATGACGGTCAACAATCTACTCATGCAGTTTCAAGCGGACCTGCTTGGTGTGCCGGTAATCCGGCCCACAATCACAGAAACGACGGCTCTTGGTGCCGCGTATGCTGCAGGTCTGGCCGTTAATTACTGGCAAAATACCGACGAACTGATCTCGCACTGGGCACTCGAACAACAATGGAATCCGGCAATGCTGGATAGTCAGAGAGACAATTATTATCAAAACTGGCTTAAGGCAGTGCAGCGCTCTTTGGGATGGGTATAGCTTTCGTTAAACCACTCTTAACAATATTTTACGCTGATATGATTTTTTGATCGTATATTTTTTTAAATAATCATCGCAATTGACATTGCGTTTTACCTAAGCAGGTTCTGTACCGGAACCTCCCGGACTAAATAATTTCTTATTTTTTGAGGAGCTTAACATGTCGGAACGTTTAAATGGTACGGTAAAATGGTTTGATCAAAAAAAAGGGTATGGTTTTATTTCCCTTGAAGAGGGAAATGAAGTTTTTGTTCATTACAGTTCTATTCAAGGTGACGGCTACCGTTCCCTGAAAGAAGGGCAACAGGTTGAATTTTCACTTATCCAAAGCGATAAAGGACCGCAGGCAAACGATGTGAATATTTTATAGATTCTTATTTGCCCTGATTCAAAGGTGTTGTGATCACAGAAGCCGCTTAACTAATTCTTTATACATCTCAACACCTTTTTGCAAATTTTTCTTTACAATCCATTCTCCTTGCAGCCAATTTCCGCCATTTAAATCTTTATGTGCGTTCAAGATAGAGCCAGGTCCGACTAAGAAGGTTTTACATTTTTTCCAGCCAAAATAAGAAATGTCCGTATTAAAGGCTGCTGTTCCCGTTTCAAAACCCGGAATGGTTGCAAGCGTATGCACAGGATCATTTTGGGCAGCATCCCAGTTCAATTCGAAATGCGGTTTCCCTGTTTTTGATGCATTGAGACGTTTAGCAACGCTGTCAACCAGTTGCCCCACTTTTTGTTTAATCAGCTCACAAGGCTCTGCACAGCGAAACATCAGACGGGCCTGCGCAAAAGCCGGAATCTGATTGTC
>CAYVXE010000055.1:20161-23415 GCA_964455375.1 uncultured Calditrichaceae bacterium | reverse complement strand
ACGAGCAAAATTCCAATTCCCGCAACACCATCAGAATGCAAATCTTCGATTGCTTCCAATTGTGCCGCTAAAATACCGTGTGTGTCACACGCACCGCGCCCGTAAATCCTTTGGGAATCTTCGTGGGGACCATACTGAACCGGCACGGTATCGAGGTGGGTATTAAAAAGGATTTTCGGTGGCGACGGACGAAACGCAGCTAAAATATTTTTTCGCTCTGCATCAACAGAAAACAGTTTTACCAACATGCCCCGTTCACAAAGATGCTTGTTCATATATTTTACGATTTCAGCCTCATTGCCGGTTACGGAATCGATAGCAATTAATTCTCTGGTTACTTTGTACATCCGTTGCAGGTTCATTTTAACACATTTACGTTAAAAAGAGAACTTCTCTTTACTGTCCAAAATATTTTGAAGCCAAATCGATACCGGCGTTTTTGAGGGCTGTCCTGGAAAATTGAAAAAACTTACGAATCGCTTTTGGAGCGACAAAATATGCGGTGCCATATTCCACCATAACCTCCTCTTTTACCAAAAGCTTACTTACATCCTCTTCTTTTAAATGATATCCTGGCGGCAAGGTGCCGTCGTGTGTAATATAATTAAGCATACGCCGCGGCACACTTTTAATCACCCCCACAAAACTCAAAGTGCCATCCCGGGGGGACACCGCAAACACCGGCCCGCCGGAAAAACCAAACCGGACAACAGCATCGACAGCGAGAGTACCCCGATACGGCGCTTTGCTAATCCATCCGCCGGTCATCTGTTTCACCCCCTTGGGATAACCGAAGATAAACACCCAGTCACCCCAGCTCAAATTCATGCCGTAACCAACCGCATTGGGGAAAACAAAGCCCACATAGTTGGCCGTTTTGACCTGAATAATGGCTAAATCTGAAACCGGGTCAGAAGAAATAAGGGTTGCATCTGCACGCCAGACACCGGTACCGACAACGGAAATGATCACATCGGTCACAATGTACCGGGCATAGAGCAAATCCGTTTGAACGCCATTCGCATCCACATAATAAATATCGGTCGTGTCCTGTGGTGAAACCAAATGACTGCTGGTAATCAATGTATAAACTGAGTTCTGTTGGTCAATATCGATTAACAGCCCACCACCGGAAAGCGTCTTGACGTCTGACTCATGAAGAATGCCCGCATTTCCATTTGTGTCGTGTAATTTGTATTTTACCGGACTACTTGGATCGAGAACATAACTTCCATGATATAATTCATAGTCAAATTTTTGAATATCGTATTTCACTTGTGTATTTATACCGACGACCGATTTTTCTACCTTCCGAATTTCGTTTCGTATATTATCTGAGAGAAAGGAAAGTTGTGAACGACTAAATGCGGTATGCTTTTGCGATGCACAGCCACCCAGAAAACAGGTAACCAGTAAAAGTGAACAAAGTGTCTTCGTTTTCATTTTACCTTATTATTTTAAATAACAGGGCGTACTATTTTTTCAAAAAATCTGTGCAAATTCTTTACTTCTATGATAATCTGCATTCCATGCGCGTTGCAGTTTAGCCGTGCCAAAATTATTCAGGTGAGGATTTAGCCTGGTCAATATGAATCTGGAACGTTCCTTTTAATTCACCTATTTTACGAGGTCCAAGTCGAAACAGTTCTTTTAAACCGGCATCTAGGGCCTCCAACAGATATGTCACATCGAGACCGAGGCAAACAGGTGCAAATGGTTTGAGCTTCCACTGTGCATTACGAAAATGTTTTTCAACCCCGTGCGGAATTTGTCGTTGTAATTGATGCATTCCAGCAGCTATTTGGATCATGCCTTGAAAAAAAATCCGGTTGTTCTGCGCATGACGCTTCCACACCTGTTCCCACGCCTCATGGGACTCCCAAAAAAGTTTGTTGTTAAATAAGACAATGCCTTGCTGAAAATCAACTCGATCTATTCCAGACAACAAGGGCTCGGTTAAGTTCTCCAGTACCGTCATCTGCCTTCTTTTTTCTACGGATGTCATTTTGGAGCATTCCCCTGTTTTTATTTAAAATAGGTCATTCCCATGGCTTCCCGCATCAAACGCACCGTTTCCCGGCCTTCTATCGTCACGACTTCGGTCCCATGATGAATGATGTCATCCACCAGCCCGGGCTTTTGCATATACGTTTCCCGACGTTCCCGCACCGGCTCAAGAAACCCATTAATCGCGCGAATGAGTCGCTTTTTCACTTCAACATCGCCAACAGTACCTTTGCGATAACGTTCTTTCAGGTCATCAACTTCCTCTTTTTCGGGGTTAAATGCATCGTGATAAATGAAAACCGGGTTTCCCTCCACATGACCGGGGTCAGTTGCGCGTAGACGTGTCGGGTCGGTAAACATGCCCATGACCTTCTTCCTGACGGTTTCTTCATCATCGGAAAGATAGATTGCGTTGTTTAAACTTTTACTCATCTTCGCTTTACCATCTGTTCCAACTAAGGTAGCCACATCGCCGATGAGACCTTCGGGCTCAGGGAACACGTTACCGTAAGAAGCGTTGAACCGCCGGGCAATTTCGCGACAAACTTCGATGTGTGATTCCTGATCTTTCCCCACTGGAACCAGATCGGCACGGACGATGAGAATATCCGCTGCCTGCAGAACCGGATAAATCAACAGACCGGCGGAAGGCTGTTCGATGTGCAAATCGGCCATGACTTCCTTTAAAGTGGGCACGCGCTGCAACCGCGGCACTGTAACCAACATGGAAAACAGCAAAAAAATCTCTGCGACTTCCGGAACGAGTGATTGAACGTAAATAGTCGTTTTCTCCGGCTCAATCCCAACGCTCAGATAATCCAGAACCAGTTCCCGGGCATTTTCTCCAACCGCGGCAATGTGATTTTTTTCGCTGCGGGTGGTAAGCATATGATAATCCGCAACCAGTAAAAACACCTCATACTCTTCCTGTAAACGCACACGGTTTGCTAAAGTCCCCACATAGTGCCCTAAATGTAATTTACCGGTTGGCCGGTCACCGGTGAGAATTCGCTTGCGTTTTCCGGTATTGGGGGATGCACTCATTTCTTTTTCTCCTTTACAAATTCGTAACCACATTTCAGCAGGAAATTTATCGCACATCCATGGGTTAAATGGTGATAATGAAAGATAGTTGATGAAGATTCAGATTGGCCGTTTTTCCTCAATCTCCATTAAACAAAATACAAAACATGCTTTCGATATTCAAGAGATTTTGAAAAGAGGGTAAAGAAGGATAGAAACAGGAT
>CAYVXE010000055.1:12356-20061 GCA_964455375.1 uncultured Calditrichaceae bacterium | reverse complement strand
AAATCGGCGCCACCATAATAGTTCAGATCGACGGCTTTCCGGGTTTTCGTGTAGTAACTGATTTGACCGGTGTGGTAAGAAAAATGTTCAATCACATGTACCAGAATACTGACACCGGATTCTTCAAATCCCTGGACCGTGTAATTTTTTACAAGCGCTGAATCATTCAGGTGTTGCAACACTTCCAGAGAATCTGCTTCTAAAATCGTTAGTTTTTGCAAAAGGTCGGTAACCGGTATGGGGCCTTGCTCGGAAAATTCTGCATCACGTTGACGGTTATCAGGATTTCCACCCAGAGCACTGATAAGCCATTGCCGCACGTTTCCACAAAGATGAAGAATTAAATTACCGACGCTAACGGTTTCGGCATTTGGTCGAAACCAGATGTCCTCCTCATTTAATAAAGAAAGACATTTTTTCAACCGTGGAACGGATTCATCAAAGAGCCGACGTTCACATTCGGCAATGAGAGCCTGGGATATTGTCCGGTCATGAAAAGTCATTCTACTTAAACCGGCTCTCTACCATGATGCAGGCATTTGCAAGATAATTAAATGGATTTTCCTGCAAAAACTTCAACACTTCCGGGCTTTCTGCACCGGGCTGAATCCAGACATTTCGTAAATCGAGTTCCAGGCATTTCTTCAATACAGCGAGAGTCTGCTCGGGGGGAACAACAAAATTTACGATAGTTGGTTTTTCAGGTAACGCTGTAAGAGAAGCGTACGATTTGTCTCCATCAACTGTTTTTCTAACCGGATTGACCGGAAAAACCTTGAACCCCTTCCGCTTTAAATCCCGATAAATGACGCTTCCGTATTTGGCAGCATCATCTGTTGCTCCAACAACAGCAACTGTGGTTTCAGGGTCATCAAGCAGTGCCGCAATATCTTTCATGTTCATTCAACCTTTTTTACATGGAAAACAGGATCATTGTGTGTCGTTCCCTTCCACTTTCCAATTTTTATTCCAACTTGTAACTTCGTAGCGATCCGTCATGGGGAAATTAGGTGGCCGCCTCCGTTCCAATCGTTTATCGAACAGGACTTTTGTTGCATAACGAGGTTCCGTTGCCGATAAAGAGCCCGCCGTTAAACTGCCATAAATAAAAAGGGTAGCATCATCCTTTCCTTTACGGTTTTTTACAACAAAACGTTTTTTGGCATAAATAGATGCAAAAATGGATAAATCACCAGGCCCGGTGACACTGGGACTTGCAATTTCAACATTCTTGTCTGAGACAATACCGAGGTAATCATCCGCAACCAGCGACACTTCAGGATGCCTGGCATATGTAAGATCATCATCGATGATTATTTTACCTGGTGAATAAACAAGGACTTTACCCTTAACCACGCCCTTCAGATGCAGTTCCTTTTTTTTCGTACCAAAAACATAGAACGGTCGATCCGGAATTTTAACTTTGTGCTCATTTCCGGCACGACGGAGAGGCCGCCAGCCCACGGTGCCATTTCTGTAAAAAGTGATCTGCATATCTTCATCACAATGCAAGCATTGCTCATCGGACAACGTTGAATCGGAAAGAAACGGTAAAAAGTTCCGCGGCAGATGAATCGCTTTCACACCTGTTTCAATGCCACCGAGAAAGACCGACTTCTCATCAAAAAAAGGATTTGTGTCGCTTGTTTTGACTTCATACGAAGCGGTCGTGACCTTGCCGTAAAATTTTGGCACAACTTGACCGCTACGGTCAATATTGATAACGGAATTAGCATGGAATCTACCCTCAAGCTGGTCATTATGAAGTGCGACCCATGGATCCCAATAATCTACAAATTGAGCAAAACTTGAAAATGCCAGACGTTTCATTCGCATTGTTGTGCGCAATGCCACACCGTTTTCTTCGGTTTTGACCTGCACAAGCATTTTATCGATACCCATATTATCTGTGGCCGGTTTCCTGTAGAAATGAGCGGAATATTTTTTCCCCTTGTAGTCCCAAACCATCGTGGAGTCGGAAAAGTCCATTTGGGCAATATTTTCCGCCCATTTTTTTAACTTCTTCGTTAACATCCGCTTTTGCTTTTCTGTCATTGCGATTTCCGCATCAAAAGTCAATGTTTGAATGGCTCCGCTTACTGGTACTGAAAACGAGGTAGCAGCAAAAGATTTCACGGCAAGTGATTCTGATTTCAAGGCATCTTGCGGTACGTACGCAGGCTTGTCGGCACTGGAATTGTCCTCCTCGGAATCTTTCTGCTCATTTCGCGATTCCGGGTGCTTCACAAATCCCGTATTTTGTAATGTTTCATTCCTCGACTTTGGAATTTTTGAACGCTGTTTCGGAATGGTCTTTTCTGCTGCTGCGAAAGATTCTTTTTGTCGGAAATTCAATTTTTCATGGGTTTCCGGTGCCCGACCTTCCTTTTCTGTTAATTCCTTCTTGGTTTCATTTTGTGACTGTAATGCGCGTCCGGAAAAATTTCCGTCATCTGTCGGCATAAAGACAAAATCGAAAACGAGCGGTGGATTCGTCACTCCCGCGTGCACAAAAAGAGACACTGCGGCTGAGACGATGAATAATAAAAGTAAGTGGAAGAAGAATGATGCATAAATGGCCTGTTTGAACGTCAGGCGCTTGTAAAGCAACCTTTGCACAAACGGTCGAATTTGTAATTTTATTATCCTCATAGAAAAAGCCGAATGCTCTCATGGAACATTTTACATATCCACCACGTCGCAGCCAAAAAATTATTCGTACTTACAACCTTTTTTACAGAAAGAAAAGAAGCTCAGGAAGAAATAAATGCAATGGTATCGTCTTAGTGATTGTTCTACAAAAAGAAGGTGTATGGGAAAAATTAAACTTTATCAGAAACCGGAAATGTTTGCCTGCAATGAAAAGATCACATTGAATTCTTCGAAGCCTTACTTATACATACACTATTTATACGCAAAATAATCCACCAACGACAGAAAAGCAAGCTTTTTGACATAACTTTAACGATTCTTTGCTACATCGTTTTGTAACTTTCCCACTTAGATCTTATCAAACGTGAGACTCTGATTTTGCGCATCAATTCTAATCTTGTCACCTTTTTGAATCTCACCGGCTAAAATCATTTTGGCAAAATGATTCATAATTTTCTGCTGTATAATGCGTTTTAGCGGACGCGCCCCGAAAACCGGATCGTAGCCCTGTGCAGTTAAGGTATCCTTCGCGGCTTCGGTCAATTCGGCTTCCAAACCCTGGCGCAACAGCGCTTTCTTCACCAGCCGGTAAAACTGAATATCGACTATCTGATGAATATTTTCCCGTGTGAGTGGATGAAAGACAATGATTTCATCCAGACGGTTTAGAAATTCCGGCCGCAATTGCCGCTGCATCAATTGCAACACTTGTTTGCGGGTCTCGTCATAAATTGCATCACGGTTTGTATCGGTCATCTTACGGAATTGTTCCATGATCAAATCCGCACCCAAATTAGACGTCATGATGATGACCGTGTTTTTAAAATTTACCACGTGCCCTTTACTGTCCGTAAGCCGGCCATCATCCAGGACCTGCAGTAAAACATTGAACACTTCCGGATGGGCTTTTTCAATTTCATCGAGAAGAATGACAGAGTAGGGCCGGCGGCGCACGGCTTCAGTGAGCTGACCGCCTTCGTCGTAGCCCACATATCCCGGAGGCGCACCGATGAGCCGGGACACGCTGAACTGCTCCATATATTCGGACATATCGATGCGTACCATGGCATTTTCATCATCGAACATGAATTCCGCAAGCGCGCGTGCAAGTTCGGTTTTTCCGACGCCGGTGGGACCCAGAAAGACAAACGATCCGATAGGACGATTTTCTTCACTGAGACCGGCTCTGGCCC
This sequence comes from uncultured Calditrichaceae bacterium, assembly GCA_964455375.1. Taxonomy (GTDB): domain Bacteria; phylum Zhuqueibacterota; class Zhuqueibacteria; order Oceanimicrobiales; family Oceanimicrobiaceae; genus CAYVXE01. The sequence continues at coordinate 16,216 of CAYVXE010000055.1, read as the reverse complement.
GTTGAACGGCATTCGCAACTGCTTCGATGGCTTCCTCCTGCCCCACCACCCGTTCTTTTAAGCGGGTGGCAATTTTGAGAAGTTTGTCCCGTTCGCTTTCTACCATTCGCGCCACCGGGATCCCGGTCCATCTGGCGACGATTTCCGCAATATCATTTTCGGTGACCTCTTCTTTCAGCAGCGAACCGTTCGCATGCAACTCTTCCAGTTTTGTATTTAACTCCTTCAACTGAGTTTCCAGCTCTCCCAACCTGCCGTAGCGTAACTCAGCGGCTCTATTCAAATCACCTTCCCGTGCGGCTTTTTCAGCCTCCTGCTTGGCCTGATCCATTTGCTCTTTTACCGCTCGTATCTGTTTAATCGTATCCTTTTCAATCTGCCAACGACCTTTCAATTGCACGGAACGTTCTTTTAGATCGCTTAGTTCTTTTTTCAGATTTTCCAGACGTGCTTTTGACTCTGTATCTTTTTCCTTTTTCAAAGCCACCTGCTCGATTTCCAGTTGTTTGATGCGTCGTTCGATCTCATCGATCTCTTCCGGCATGGAATCGATCTCGGTTCGCAACTTGGCAGCAGCTTCGTCGATCAAATCGATAGCCTTGTCCGGTAAAAATCGTTCGGAAATGTAACGGTGCGATAGTGTTGCCGCAGAAATAATCGCTGAGTCCGCAATGCGCACACCGTGATGGACTTCATATCTTTCCTTCAAACCCCGCAAAATCGAAATGGTATCTTCCACAGACGGTTCATCCACCACCACCGGTTGGAAGCGGCGTTCCAGAGCTTTATCTTTTTCCACATGTTTGCGATATTCATCCAGAGTCGTGGCGCCGACCATCCTCAACTCACCGCGGGCCAACATCGGTTTGAGCATATTCGCGGCATCCACCGCACCCTCAGCGGCACCTGCGCCTACCATCGTGTGCAGTTCATCTATGAACAGAATAATCTGACCCTCACTTCGCTCGATTTCTTTTAAAACAGCTTTCAATCGATCTTCAAATTCGCCGCGGTATTTGGCGCCGGCGATGAGCGTTCCCATTTGCAGTTCAATAACCCGCTTGTTCTTTAACGACTCAGGAATATCACCGTTGGCAATTCTCTGGGCGATACCTTCCACGATGGCGGTTTTTCCCACACCGGGCTCACCTACCAAAACCGGATTGTTTTTTGTACGCCGGGACAGGACCTGTATGCACCGGCGGATTTCCTCATCTCTGCCGATGACCGGGTCCAATTTGCCGCGGCGAGCTAATTCGGTCAAATCCCGCCCATAGCGTTCCAATGCCTGATATTTTTCTTCGGGATTCTGATCGGTGACTCTTTGACTGCCGCGAATTTCTTTCAACACTTTATAAATATTATCTTTTGTGATCCCCTGCTCTTTAAAAACCTTCGCCAGTGTACCGTCTTTTTCATCCGCAATTGCAATGAAAAGATGCTCCGTGCTGATGTACTCATCTTTCAACTGCCGCATCTCCTGCATGGCGACATTGAATATTTGATTTACCCGGCTGGACACATATACATTGCCCAAGGCACCGGCACCGGAAACTCGGGGCAATTTTAGCAATGCTTCATCGACTTTCCCAAGCAACACATTGACATTGGCACCAAGTTTATTTAAGATCGCGACCGGAACGCCTCCGGTATCATCCAGCATAGCCTTTAGAAGATGCTCCACCTCGATTTGCTGCTGCCCGCGTTCGGAGGCCAGCTCATGCGCACGTGAGACCGTCTCCTGTGCTTTTAACGTTAATTTATCAAAATTCATTTTCTCGTTCTCCTTCCAGCAATTGCCTCTTCAATTGCAATGATTTTTTCATTGAGTCTTCATAACGACCCACACCTACTTTTGCATGACGTAACACCATATTGCCCATCATGTACCCGTTTTCAATCACATGCATAATTTTACCGTCTAAACCCGCCTCCGGTGCTGGTATTTGCATGACCGCTTCATGATAGTCCGGATTGAATGTTCGTCCCTCCAACTGCATTTTCTTGACATCATACATTTGCAACCAGGTTTGCCAACTGCTTAGAACCGCATATATACCTTTATCCAGCTTTGCTGATTCTCCCACCAATCTCAAGAAATTATCATAAACCGGCAAGAGGCTTTTTATTATTTCGGCACGTGTGCGCTGTTCAATGTGTGTGAATTCTTCCTCTGTTCTTCGTTTGTAATTGCTAAAATCTGTGGCCAGACGTTGATAGGCGTCCTCCCAGTTTGTTTCCTGATAAGCCGAACGCTCCGGATCATGCCCATTTTTCGTTTGACCGTTTATTTTGTTTCCGGCCACATGAACAGGAATTTCTATCGGTTTATTTTCTTCCATTTCTATTTTTCTCTGCCTCTCTTGAATTAGGTTCTGCAGACATTTGTTCTTGCTGTTCTTTTTACTATTCAGCCCCAATGATTCCAAGGCTTAGTAGTTACGTTTTTTGTTTGCATGTTTCTCAACGATCGTTTCAGCAGCTTTTTTTCTAATCGTTATTTAAAAACGCATCCGTTGCTCCCATAACGACAGAAGTTAAACTTCCTCCACCGCTTCTCAGTTTCATAAAGAACACCAAGCAGACCTGAACCCGTTAAATTATCGAAATTCATTATCTCAAAACGACAAAATATGTCAAACTTGCCTTAAAATACAAACTCATGACAGTTGATACAAAAGGCATGCCACTTTTATTATTTAATTGTATTTAAATAACTTATGAGTTATGTCATTCATTTTCCAAACCACCTTTACCTAAAAAGTCGTTACGATCCGTGCTCCAAATGGAAACCTTGACAGCTATTATGCCATAGTGACTGACGGTCACAAGATTCATCTGTCAGAACTGCGTGTGCTCAAAGCTGTGCACTGAAAATTAAGAAAAAGACACAGCGCTTGATTCTTGTGAGGATCTTTTTATATTTACGAACGTTTGGGACGAAACTCTTGTAGCCGGATTTGTTCTTAACATCACGAGACCGCAGTCATGCCAGGTTACAAAAATTTCTTCGGGAAAGGTTGAAGCTCAGGAAGAAAGCTGTTCAGTGGTCAAAAAAATAATTGCCACGCCGAACTAGGAGGTTTAAATAACCTTCTGTTTCTTCCTGTGATTAATTCCGTTAAACCCTTCCTCGGAACTACTGTGTTTATTAAATGAAAGAAGTTACATCTGTTTGTTTTATTCCGGAGAAAGTATGAAAAAAGCCAAAGGTATTGTCTGGGATTTAAGTGACCTTTACGCAGGAGAAAACGCTCCTGAAATCAAAAACGACATCGAAGAAACAATTGCGTTAAGTGAATCATTCAAAGCAACTTACCATGGGAAAATAGCAGCAGACGAGTGTACAGCGGAAAGGCTGTTTGCAGCGTTGGAAGATTACGAAACCTTCATTGAAAAAGGCTATCGTCCTTATGCGATGGCAAATCTTCTCTTTACCGCCGACGGCCGCTCCGACAAATACAAGGGCATGGTCGCAAAGGTGCAGGAAATGATGACGCGCATGGAGAACAATACATTGTTTTTTTCTCTGGAAATCCAGCAACTGGAAAACGAAAAATTACAGGATTTCTTATCTACCCGGGGAATAGAGTCTTATAAGCATTACATCGAGTCCCTGCGTCTGTTTACGCCATATACGTTGTCTGAAAAAGAGGAACAGATCATCAACCGCAAGAACCTCTCCGGTAAAACGGCTTTCGTGAATTTATTCGATGAATTCACTGCGGCATTTGAGTGGAAGCTGGAAATCGATGGTAAGATGAAAACCTTAACACAAAGCGAAATGCGGGAATTGCAACGACATCAAAATGCAGATTTAAGAAAACAGGCAAAAGCTGCACATGATGGAAAGTATGGTG
>CAYVXE010000055.1:0-12256 GCA_964455375.1 uncultured Calditrichaceae bacterium | reverse complement strand
AAGGTAAAAAACTGGTGCTTGAAAGTTTCGAAAATTTTTCAGCGGAATTCAGCAGCATCATCGGAAAAGCATTCGATGAAAGATGGATCGATGCTGAAATCCGGCCTGGCAAACGCGGCGGCGCATTTTGCTACAGCATTTCTCCCTCTGTCCACCCTTTTGTGCTGACAAACTACACGGACAATATCGATAGCGTTTACACCATGGCGCATGAATTCGGTCATGCTTTACACACGGTTTTAGCCAGTGAGAAGGGAACCATTTTAACATTCCACCCACCGCTTATATTGGCGGAAACCGCCTCTGTCTTTGCAGAGATGCTGTTGACGCGGCATCTGCTTGCCGGCAATCTGGAAAAGGACGAACGGATTCAAATCATCGCCTCAAAACTGGAAGACTTTTTTGGCACGATTTCCAGGCAAACCATGTACACCCTTTTCGAACGGGACGCACATGAGGAAGGTGCCAAACGACGCTTGAGTGCGGATGACTTTTGTGATCTCTGGGTAAAACGCCGGGATGACCTGTATGGCAACTCGGTGGCTTTCCTGCCCGAAGAAAAATGGTTCTGGTCGGTGATTCCGCATTTCATTCATACCCGTTTTTATTGTTACGCCTACACCTTCGGAGCGTTATTTGTGCTGGCTCTCTTTAATCAGTATGAAGAAGAGGGGGACGCCTTCAAAACGAAATACCGGGCATTGCTCGCAGCAGGGGACTCCGATTGGCCCGACAATCTGATTAAACAGGTGGGGTTGGATTTTTCGAAAACGGCTTTCTGGAAAGGCGGATTTCACGTCATCGAGTCGCTCCTGAATGAACTTGAATCCTTGGTAGACTGACAAAACACTGAAAGGAAAAGAATGAAATATCTCGTTACCGGCGGCGCCGGTTTCATCGGTTCACACATTGCAGAAAAATTGGTTGAGCGTGGAGATGACGTCACTATCGTCGACAACCTTTCCACTGGAAAATTGGAAAACCTCGCGTCCTTTGAGAATCGAGTTAAATTTGTACACGGAGACATCCGGGATTTCAACCTCATGAAAGACGTCAGTCGCGACATCGACACCATTTTCCATGAAGCGGCCGTAGCATCCGTAACATTGTCCATTGAAGACCCGGTTGCAACAGACGCCATCAATGTTGGGGGCACGGTCTCTGTTTTAACCGCGGCTAAAGAAAATGGGGTCAGAAAGGTCGTGTTTGCTTCTTCTGCAGCCATCTACGGTGATGAACCGACCTTACCAAAAACCGAAGACATGCCCCCCAAACCGCTTTCTCCTTATGCATTGCATAAACTTGCAGGAGAATATTACTTAAGGCTTTTCCACCAACTTTACGGATTGAACGGCGTTGCTCTGCGCTATTTCAATGTGTACGGACCACGGCAGGATCCATCGTCAGAGTACAGTGGGGTGATCTCCATTTTTATGGATCGTTTTAAAAAAAATCTCGACTACACCATCTACGGGGAAGGCAAACAAAGCCGGGACTTTATTTATGTGGAGGATGTCGCCCGCGCCAATCTCGCCGCAGCAACAACACATTTTGATGATGTGCCGGTCATCAACGTTGCCTGCAACCGTTCAAACGATCTCCTCAAGCTTGTTGGAGTCCTGCAGGAAATTTCCGGTTCAAACAGAGCCCCGCAGTTTGGCCCGGAACGTACCGGTGATATCAAACATTCCCTGGCAGACAATTCCAGACTTAAGGCTCTGCTTGCGATCACACCTGAAATCGAATTTTCCGAAGGGTTGCATCGCTTATGGGAATCCGTTCAGGTCTGATCACAATATTTTTATCTGAATGGAATGCCCACCGGTTTAATCGGTAGAGAAAAACCACCGACAATCTTTGCAATTTATCTGTAGCTCCATCCGCTTTTTCCTTTCATAAGCACAAAAAGTAAAAATATTCCTCAACCTGCCGATATTAATAAACCGTAAAGATAACTTTTTGCAAAGAACATGAAAAAAACTTTTTTATACAGTTTAACAATCATGGTACTTGTGGTTTTTGCAGCAACACCACAGGCACAACCTCTGTCCCGTCATATTCTGGCGCTTTACAGCAGCCGGCTGGGACAAACTCAGGAAAAGAACCAAGTCCATCGAAATGCCGAGGTTATTTTGAATCACCTGGGCTGCATTGTTGACTATTGGGATACCGACAAAGGACTTCCTAATCAGAAAATGATGCAAAAATACTTTGGCATCATCACCTGGTTCTACAGCACTGCCATGCGGCAGCCTGAAAATTATTTAAACTGGGCAGAAAAACAACTCAACGCACATAAAAAATATGTTATTCTGGCTAATATAGGCGCTTTCCAAAATTCGGCGACCGGTGAATTGCTACCCATTGAGGAAATAAATCAATTCACGCGAAAAATGGGGTTCACGGTTGACGATAACAACTTTACACAAGATGTCACAAAAATTGACCTGGTACGCAAAGTGCCGAAGATGGTGGAGTTTGAACGATCACTGGATTACGAATTGACAAATTATGAAGGTTACCACTCGATTAACCCACGTAACAAAGTGTATTTGCAGCTCAAGCGTAACGACCGGCAAAACAGCACGAGCGACATGGTCTTCACCGGACCTGCCGGCGGCTTTGCGGCAAGCGGTTACGTTATTTATGAAAACGATGAAACAGCCAAAATCGAGTGGAGACTCAATCCATTTAAGTTTTTCACGCAAGCACTTGCATTGCAAAACACACCCCGGCCGGATGTTACGACGTTAAACGGCTCACGAATCTGGAGCTCACACATCGATGGAGACGCGTTCAACTCCCGTTCGGAAATCGACCCGACAAAATATTGCAGTGAAATTATCTTCAAAAATGTCCTCACGAAATACAAATGGCCGTTTTCCGTTTCTGTGGTTGTGGCTGAAATTAACAAAAACAGCGAATTCAAGCAAATCGCTCGCCGCATTTACAATTTAAATTGGGTTGAAGCCGCAAGTCATTCGTTTTCGCATCCTTTTTATTGGGCCGATGATTACGAAGAAAAAGACAACTACGCACAACGTCACCTTCCCGTTGCCGGTTACAAATTCAACATTCAGACGGAAATTCAAGGTTCCATAGATTATATAACCAAAAACCTTTTACCATCCGGCAAGAAAGTGAAGGAATTCTTCTGGACCGGAAATTGTGAACCCACTGCAGACGCCTTAAAATTATCGTATGACCTGAACCTTCTCAATATCAACGGTAGCGATACCGTTTTCGACAAGAACAGACCTTCGTATACGGGCGTTGCGCCGATATCGAATCTCGTGGGGAACTACCGCCAATTCAATCCATCCAACACCAACGAAAACATTTACACCAACGAATGGCATGGCCCATATTACGGTTACAAATTTGTTCTGGAAACCATGAAAAACACCGAATCGCCGGTAAGAATAAAACCCATCGACGTTTATTTTCATTTTTACTCAGGGGAAAAGTGGGCGGCCTTAAACGCTTTGCAAACAGTCCTCAAAACGACCATGCAGCAGGACGTTGCACCCATGTTCCTCAGTGAATATACCGAAATTGCCCGTGATTTCTTCAACGTTAAAATCTCAAAATTAGCGAATAAATCCTGGCGGATCGAACATTTTGGGCGATGTACAACCATGCGTTTTGATAATACATCGCTTTATCCCGATCTCAAAAAATCGGTCAACCTTCTGGGATTCCGCCATGAACAGGGATCGCTGTACGTTCACCTGCTGGACAAAGAAAACGCAACGATCGTGCTAACTGACCACAGACCGCAACGTGCCTATTTGGTGCAGGCTTCACACCGGCTCACAAATAGCAAAATTCGGAAGCGCAAAATTGTATTTGACACAAACGGCTACGGCAGAGGATATTTCCGCTTTGCCAATCTCGAGAAAAACCAACTGTACGACATTAGAATTGCTGATGAAACCATAGAACAAAAATCAGACATTAACGGCGAATTGGGATTCCGGTTTGACATGAATGGTGCGGTTAAAGTCCGCATTCAGGGTAAATAGACGGAGAGTACGTGTATGGAAACACAGCGCTCACAAACTTTACAATTGAAAAAACACGGCGATTTCGATTGTCCGCTTCGGACAAAACAGAAGAAAACTTCGGCGAAACGAAAGATCTTTTCCCGACTGCTTTTTGCCACGGCGATATCCTCAGTAGCGATGCTCTTCACAAATTGCACCAACCGCGGGAAGTTAATCCGAAAAAGCACAGCCCCGCATTTTAAAAATTGGGTATGCAACTATAACGAAAGAGCAAATCCACAAGACTTAGTGAAGTTCGATTTAATCGTTCTGGATGCAGATTCACACCCGGATTTAAGGCTTTTAAAGACAAACAATGCTCTCCTGATCGGTTATCTCAGCCTCGGCGAAGTCGGTGATTATCGCTGGTACTGGCCGGAGATTAAAGACAAACCCTGGGTGCTTGCCAAAAATCCCACTTGGGACAGCCGGATGATCGATGTCCGGTCAAAAGAATGGCAGAACATGGTTTTGAACAAAATCATCCCCCGGATTCTGCAAGATGGTTTTAACGGACTGTTTTTAGACACAATAGATAATGCCGAATATTTGGAAAAATACCACCCGCAACAGACGTTGCCCGGTTCTGAAGCCGCTATGGTGCAACTGATCAAGCGCATTCGAACGACATTCCCCGGTATTTATCTCATCGTCAATCGCGGCTTTTCTTTGACCGAGAAAATCGCCGCATCCGTGGATGCGATTGTAGCGGAATCCCTGTTCTCTGAAGTCAATTTTGATAAGAACACCGTTCAATTACGCTCTATAGCTGACATTTCACCTATCATCAAAAAACTGTCACGTGCTGCAAACCGCTTTCATCTTCAAATCTTAACGTTGGACTATTTCGACAAACAGAAACCGGAAAATATAGACAAACTGATCACATCGGCACGCCAAAACGGTTTTGTGCCTTACATCAGCACCGTCAATCTTCAGACAACATACATGTTTACTCTTGGGAAGCAAAAGGAAAGCAAATGAGAATTAAGATCTGGTGGCCGCTCATTTTTATCTGTCTGGTGATTACAGCCAGCATTCTGATTTTTCCTTCGGAAGTGCGTCTCGCTGACCTGTTAAGTGATGCCGGTAAATTTGATGACGCCATCGAAACGTACCGGAACCTGCTACAAAAATTTCCCCACAGAGATGACTTTCGCATCCAACTGAGTAAGATTTATCTTTTAAAAAATGAGCCGAAAAAAGCAGCAAATGAAATTGACAGGATCGACCCATCCTTCGATTATAATGTGACGATTTTAAAACAACTTGCGGATATTTTTTCGTCGCTCAAGGATAAAAAAAATACGGTGCATGCACTGGAAAAAATCGTTGTCAAATACCCGAATGATCAGACCTACCAAATGAAACTCGCAGACGCCTACCAGTGGAATGGGCAGAACATGCGGGCCCTGATCGCTTACGAAGCTATTTACAAGCAACATCCGGAGACGACGAAACTACTGCAAAAACTCATCACCCTGAGTTTGGCGGAAAAGGATTACAAGACATGCCGTCGTTACTTACAAATACAACTTGAGCAGCAACCCAACGACGACAAATCGAGACAACTATTTGCCGACGTTCTGCTGGCGGACAATCACAAAAGGGAAGCGGCTCTGGAATATGAAAAAATCCTGCAACACGATCCTCGCAACCGGACTTTGCGCGAAAAGTTAGCAAATCTTTATCAATGGATGAATGATGCGGAGAAGAGCAGACATCACTACGAATATCTGGTACGAACATACCCTGCAAACAAACATTATTTTAACGAATTTATCGAGCTCACAAAAAATCGTGATCCCGAGCGAGCGCTGAAATATTTTCAAAAACGCCTGCACGCCTTTCCCAATGACACAACCCTGCAAAAACGATATATCGACTTCACACGTTACAACGGATTTATAGACGAAGCCATTACAGCAAGCAAGCGACTCGCTGAAAAGCATCCCGAGAACGAGACCTATCTTAAAAATCTGGCTTATTTGTACAAAGAGGTGCGACAGACAGAGCAGGCACAAAAAACATTTGTGCAGTTATTTAAAAAAGAGGATTACAAAAAATTAGCGTTTCACGAACTCAAATATGATTATCAGGAGCAGAAGGAATATGGCAAGTTACTCAAATTGTTTGCTAAGGCTGACCACAAAGACATTCTTTCCGCACAAGATCGACGGGACTATGTTGACCTTCTCATGGTGACGCGCAACTACAATCCGGCTATCCACCAATGTGTGAAATTGTTGGGGGAAAACCCTGCGGATGCAAACACCCGCATACGTTTAGCAAACCTATATCTGGTTAAAAAGAAAAACAAAGATGCCGCTGATGTCGTGCGTAATGGTATGAACGTTAAACCGGTGAAAAAAACGTTCTTGTTGTATGCATCCCGCTTCTTTGAACAACAGCATTTGCTGCCGGAGGGTATTCAAGTTCTGGAGAAGCTGGCGGCTTTGGAACCGGATAATTTAGAATATAAAAAACGTCTTCTGAGCCAGAGCATCAAAACGCACAACTTCGACCGGGCCGAAGAACTTTACCTCGAACTTATCGGCCGTGAACCTGACAACAATGCGCTGAAACTGGAATATGCATCATTGTTCTGGGAGCAGGGTGATTTTGCGACGATGAAATCCATTTTAAACGATGTCATTGCCTCAGGGCAAAACGAAGAAAACATCCACAAAAAGGTCGGCCGTTTTTATTTCGAAAAAGGATTTCTGGATGAAGCCATCGATGAATTCGCAGCCGTTTTACAGGCGTCACCTATGGACAGCGTCAGTCTGCGCATGATTGGACAGGCATACGCATGGAATAACCAGCCAGCGCTTGCAGACGTCTATTTGAACCGATTTCTCTCCCGCTACGCCGCGGATGCGTCAATTTTATTTCAGTCTGCGCAGCTCTTGAATCTCACCAATAAGAAAGCAGAGGCGAGAACAAAATTTCTAAACGTCTTGCAATTAGTGGAAAACAAACATTCCCGCGACCTCCGGTTGATAAAAGCAAAAACGTTAGCCTTTTTGGGAAGACGAAAAGCCGCAATTTCGGAATTTGAATCATTAAAAAATGACTTCCCCGATGAAAGCTCATTGGAACTCGACTATGCCGAGGGGCTCATTGAGCTCAAAGAATATGCAAAGGCCGAAGACAGATTGAACAATTTTTTGCAAAATCAACCCGGTAATTACCGCGCATATCGCCTTTTGAGCACGTGTGCTTTTGAACAGGGCCACTATAAAAACGCCATTTCTCTGCTGCGCCGAATCTCAAATATATTTCCGGGGGATTCCGGCTTACAATTGGATCTGGCCGATAGTGAGTTGGCTGCCGGAGATTGGATTGGCAGCTCTCGAACGTTAAAAAGTCTCCTGAAGCAGTTTCCGAACAACTTGCCGGGCAGGGAGCGCCTCAACAGTTTACGCCGGGGACCAAGTGAGCGCGTGGCTACAGATTATCTGTATGAAAACCAGTCTCATGATATTTTCCGACAAATGTACCGGGCGGTTCTAACCAAAGCAACGAAATGGCTTGCGTTTACATTCAGCTCCGGAGAAGAACGGTACAGCAGTAACGACCCCACTCTAAGCGACCAAACGTACACCTCTTTTTCAGCAAAAGCTTCATCAAGCTTGCGTTCGAAATTGCAATCGTCGGTCTCGGTAAAAACCCAAAATAACGGGAATGACTGGTTCGTCAGCGGCACGGCAAAAATCAGTTGGAAGATCAACCGTAACAACACACTAACACTCCACGGCACCTTGAATGATTTATGGTTTGATCCGTTTTCAGCAGCATTTTTTCAAGGGCGGGTGAACCGTCTGGCATCGGAGCTGAGCCTAAATCTTTATAAAAGAATCGTTATTTGGAGCCGTTTATCTTACGAGAGTAACGACATTCACAAAAACGACCACTTCGGCAACACATTTCGCACCGATGTGCAACTCGGCTACCAATGGTGGGAACGCCCAAACTTCATAACCTATTATCAACTTTATTATTTCAATTACCGCTTCCAACGACCCGACGGGCCAAGCATTATTCCAATCCCGGAAACCGATACAATCCATTATTTCGGCACGGCTTTCAGCCAGCAGTTGACGCAAAATCTTTATACGCATTTGAATGGCAGCGTGGGGTACAACACCATACAAACATCTGCTGTTTTTTACGGTGCGGTGGATTTCGAATATTTACTTTTAAATCGTTTGCGGTTTAAAACGCTGTTTTCGTACGGCAATGAAAATCGTTTAAATCGAAACCAAAACACGCTGAAGTTACTTTTTGACATTTCATATTTCTATTAAGCAGAGGGTCACATGCTACGAAAATACTTTTTCATACCGGAAACACTTTTAGGCTTTGGCCTTTTCATCGTAATCAATTTTTCCTTTTATAAAGAGAGCGCCGGGTTTATCGGTGTGAGCCCGCATCCGTTCTGGATCGTCATTCTACTCATCGCCTCGCGCTACGGCACCATCGAGGGCTTGTTTGCCGGCGCGGTCGCCGCCGGGCTCTATATCGGCGCAGGCCTGCATTCCGGACAGATGCAGTTTACCCTCGACACCTTTCCGCATGGCGTCTACTTGCTGCCATTTCTGTTTATTCTCATCGGCGGCATCCTCGGGGAAATTCGTAACCTTTACAAGAAAAGATACGCCAAACTTGAAGACAGTTATGATGACACGGTGCATAATTTGGAGGACCTTGGTCTTCAGCATATCGCCTTGGTAGAGTCGAAAGAAGAGTTGGATAAGCGCATTGCATTTCAATCCACAACCATGTTGAATCTTTTTGAACAGATAAACAACCTGGAAACCTTAGACTGTGAAAATCTTTACAGGAAAATACCGGAATTGTTAAGGGATCAACTGAATGTCACCTGCGCCTCTGTTTATCTTGTAAAACATAACAACCTTCGCTTAAAATACCGAATTGGCGCTGAAAATACGAATAACACCATTCCGGATGCCGTTGAACTAACCGATGGCATGATGGGAGAAGTTGTGCGAACTAAAAAAGTTGTCACCATCAACCAGGTCTATTCTGAAGAAGACATGACAAAATTCAAAAAGCTCAACCTGATCATGTCCGCACCAATTATGAAAAAAGACGGCCACATCATCGGAGTCATCAACATTGAAAAAATGCCGTTTTTTGATTTTAATGCCAATGCTATCCGGATTTTCGAAATGCTCTCACACTGGGTGTCCGTGGTACTGGATAAAGCTTTTCAGTTCCAGCATCTCAAAGACAAGAATATCGCTGACGATGTCACGGGCGCGTACAATTATCTCTATTTTCAGAAACGCTTACAGTACGAAATTTCCCGGGCACTGCGATTCAAAACCGCACTTTCTCTCCTGCTTCTGGAAATCGACAAATTTGACGCTATGAATGCAAAAGAAAAACACCATGTTTTAATTGTCTTAAATAAAATCTTTAAGAATACGCTGCGGGAAATCGACATTATCTCTAAATATAGAACGGATGCAACATTTGCGATCATTCTACCCGGGCAAAACAGTGAGGACAGTGAGGAAATCATTAAAAGGCTGACTTCGGAAATCGACGAACTTAAACTCCATCCGTTTGAAAATAAAATGGAAATCTTATCCCTCAACGTGGGGCTCAGCACGCTACAATTGACCGAAGGCTCATACGAGAGCCTTGTGGAATCTGCGGAGGAACGCCTGCGACAGGGCGGCGAACGGGAAATTCCGAAATTCTACAACGATTTGGCATTTCTGTTGAAAAACGATTCAAAGGATAAGAACGTTGCAATGCAAACGACCAAAGAATAACAAACAAAATTGATTTTCATGAATATGAAATTAAAAAATAGCCTCCTCAATCTTATTCTTGTTGTCCTGACTGCTGTTGATTTCTATGTGGGATATCAAATGATTATTCTGCATAGCGATCAATTTCTGTCGGGAATCGGCATCCACATCATACTTGCTTTGTGTTTCGCCGGCTGTATCAAAAAGCTGCAAGAAAATAACGACCATCAAAATGCCAATTTCACACTGGTGGCGCTTTTGCTTTCATTGATGATCCCCGTTTATGGAATGCTCGGTATCTTACTGTTGTATTTCTCCACAAAGTTGATCCGAATGGAACCCATTCAATATTTCGAGACCGGCGACATGGACCAAAGTCCCATTGACCGACTCATCAAAAGAAATAGCGAGGATGTGATTGAATTAAGACGTGACGATTTGGAAATCGACGCTTTCAAAGATATCTTTAAAAGTCACGATCCATACCTGGAAGAAAATGCCGTCAATAAACTGTCCAAAATTGTAACCAAAGAATCCGTTGATATCCTCAAAAATGTCGTTGAACAGTCGACGTCAGATACAAAAATTTTGGCGGCGACGGCAATTATTGAAATGGAAGACAAGATCATCAACAAAATCGATACCACACAAAAGATTTTAGCAAAAAATCCCGAAAACTCTGACGCCATTCTTGAGTTAGCCAGACTGTACGACGTATACTGTTACCTCGACGTTCTCGACTCTACCGTCCAAAAATATTATCAGGATCTGGCGCTTGAACAATATCAAACGTTCTTCAACTTCCAACCGGATCATTTTGACGCTACGCTGGAACATGGTCGAATTTTACTCCGCGCCGGCAAGTATCAGGAAGCTATTGACATGCTCACGTATGCCAGTAAATTGCAACCGGACAACCCGAATCCGTATATTTGGCTGGCAGAAGCGTATTATGATTTGGGCAATTACGACGCCGTTTCCAGCATTTGTTACAAATTACGCTCACTGCAGAAAATACCGCTGAATTTGGAGCCCGTCGTTGAGGTTTGGCAGGAAACCGTCACGAGTTAAAATCATAACGCCACCAAGCCGCAAATGCTTGGAACACAAATTAAGATTTTCACAGAAATACTCGAAAGACACAAATCAGTCCGGAACTCGCCCCCGACCCGGTAAAAGTATTTCGAATCAGGAAATCACCTGATAAGAAATGTGGCCTATCGAAATTGATTGAAAATTAAGGTTTGAGATTTTTCGATAAGACACTCGAACCTGTGGCAATTTCACAACGTCCTATACGACACTACATTTAGGCAAGATTTTTAAATAAATATCCAGTACGTCCGGCGCCTGCAATCCTAATTTTTTCATATAAAGATTAACCCCCGACCAGTCGCCTTTTTCATGATGAATAATCATTTGCAAAACATTCTGAAACCTCGTTTCCTCACCTAAAAGTGTTTTTTTGATTTCGTCGTCAATGGGTAAGTTAGCAAGTATTTCGACCAATGGTTGATCGAGAAAAGCATCTATCAAAGAAAACAGACCGACTAAGAACAACTCAGAGGAATATTTTTCTAACCCCACTTTCTCTGCAAGCATTTCACAAAAATTGCCGCGAATAAGTGATGTGACGATTAATTCAGGTGGTTTGTCGCTTGCAATTTGCGCCATTGAGATGACGGTCAGCCATTTTTTCGATTCAATGGGACCGAGTAAATTCAGCGCATGTTGAATGGAGCGTACTTTCTGAGGCAGACTGAAGAAGGCCGAGTTGATATAATTCAGCAATTTGTAGGAAATAGAAACATCCTGTTTAATGGTTTCTTCCAGTTCGGACATCTTAACGCCCGGCCTGTGAATGTCTTTCAAAAGACGCAGGTAGTTAAACTGATTACCGGTTATTTCACGCCCCGAAACAATCACCGGTTTGCTGAAAAAGTAACCCTGAAAATAAGAATAACCATATTCCACCGCCTGTTGGAATTCCTCCAGCGTTTCAACTTTTTCAGCTAAGTAACGAATGCCGTTGGTTTCGATCTTATCCATGATCGCCTTCCGTTCGTCACCCTTCGTCAACATAAAATCAACTTTTATGACGTCGGTCAGTTCGATGAGTGGTCTGAATTTTTCCTCTAAAATGAAATCGTCAAGAACGATGAGATAGCCCTGCTCCTTCATATTTTTGCATGCCTGCACCACATCCTCTTCCGGTTCCACCGTTTCGAGAATCTCCACGGCAACCAGATCTTTCGGGAAAAGCGTCGGCACTTCCTGCAATAACAAATTACGGGTGAAATTGACAAAAGCCAATTTACCATTGGTAAGATTATCCATGCCGATGGCATGAAAGCTGTTTGAAAGTACAGACGACGTCGCCTGATCGCCGTCAAGCCCGGTAAAAAAATTCTGTGCATCACCGGA
>CAYVXE010000054.1:23628-28536 GCA_964455375.1 uncultured Calditrichaceae bacterium | reverse complement strand
AGCGATGGGACGGAAGCGAGTACATGGTTTACAATCGATTGGCGCGGTTGGCGGTTTCTTTCCGTAGACTTGACGAACCCCCAATTAGCCACAGACGGCACCGGCAATGGCGCTTTTGATGCGGATTTGATTACATTCTCAGGTTTTCAATTTAAATTTGCCGGGAATTCCCAGGGAGCAATATTTGTAGATGATTTCATCGAAACCGAGTCAGATGTCACTGTATCTGTAAGAAGCAGCGCTACCGGAACCAATTTTGACAACAATTTCATCCTTGCCCAAAACTATCCGAATCCATTTAACCCGCAAACGGTCATCAACTACCGGGTACCAGACTTCTCCCGGGTGGACTTGGCCGTGTTCAATTTACAGGGACAGAAAGTCCGAACGTTGGTGAACTCGTCGCAATCTCCCGGAGATTACCGGGTTATTTGGAACGGAAAAGACGATCACAATCGGCTCGTCAGTAATGGTGTTTACGTCTACCGGATCAAATTAAACAACCGCAGTGAAAGCCGAAAAATGATATTTTTAAAATAAAGGACGCGTATGAAATGAAAGAAATCAAGACATTCATTGTTTTATTCATCGCCGTATTCATCGCTGCATTTTCAGGGCCTGTGCAGGCGCAGGGAACCTTCGATTTCACTCAAAAGCCCGAGGCGATTTCTCCCCCTGATCATGAATTCATACAGCCTGTCTGGTCGCCGGATGGCAGTAGAATCGCCATGGCAGGAAAAAATTACCGCGGTATCTGGCTCATGCGCGCAGACGGCAGTGAGGTATCTCATATTTCAGACGGTATTGCGGCCGGGTTTAAATTTGCCTGGTCTCCGGATTCCAAAGAAATTGTCTGCAGAGAAATCAGTTATGAAAAGCGGCGGCGCGTCCATGTCATCACAATTTACAATATCCAGACAAAATCACATCGCGAGGTTGCCCGGTCACGGTCAGCGATCATGGGGTTACCAAAATGGTCGTCCGACATGCGATACATTCTTTTCCAGACATTCAAAGGTTTACAGCAAGCGCCCTCAGAAAAATCACCTATTTTCACAAAAAGGGGTGGCACATTTTTTAATGAAAAATCGGATTTTGTTTTTTTAGATTCCACATTAGCGGTGGCTGAACGCCTCACGCCAACTTCCGGGACCTATTTGAACGCCGTCCTTTCACCTGACCACAAGAAAATCGCATTCGAGTTGCTCGGTGGCGATTTATACGTCGTCAACACAGACGGTACCAACCTGCATGACCTGGGACCCGGCGAACGTCCCTGCTGGTCACCCGACAGTCAGTGGCTGTGTTACATGATCACGAAAGATGACGGCCACGCCTTTCTCGGCTCAGATATCTACATCGCTAAAAGTGACGGCAGCGAAAAAACGAATGTCACAGCAAGCACCTACCAGCTTGAAATGAACCCCAACTGGTCTCCGGACGGAACGACGCTTGTTTATGATGAAAAAAAATCCGGGAGTATCTTTTCATTGAAAATAAAATAGATACGTTTAAAACCGGAATTTTCAGGTGTCTTTCATTGTTATTTTAATATAATACCAAAATCAATCTCCTTGACTCCCTTTTGAATATTGAATGTTGATTTAGAAATTCAGATTTTGGGAACTTCTAATTTATGAAGGCATTGATTTTAGCAAACACGTTTTAGTGAACAAATTATCCGTAAGAATACCATGAAGCGCATTTTCAAACACATCCTGTTTTTTGTCGTCGTCATCCTTTTCCTCTCAACCTGCAAAGACTCCATCGTAACCATCCCCTTATCGGATCAGGTGGCCGGGGATACGAAAGAAAAAAAAGATGAGGAACTGGAAAAAATTTTTATTGTCGATCGCACCGGGAAAGAATGGGATATTACCCATGCCGTAAACATTTATGGTTTCGAGCCGGACCGGTTTATGTTCGGTTTAG
The DNA here is from genome assembly GCA_964455375.1 of uncultured Calditrichaceae bacterium. Lineage (GTDB taxonomy): Bacteria > Zhuqueibacterota > Zhuqueibacteria > Oceanimicrobiales > Oceanimicrobiaceae > CAYVXE01. The sequence continues at coordinate 26,604 of CAYVXE010000054.1, read as the reverse complement.
GGCCGGATGCCATAAAACCTATCTTAAAACCGCAAATGCTTAGCCCCGGAGACGAAGGCTATCCTGAGAACACCGCCGGATTTACGGTGATGGGCACGAGCTTCAATGGCCTACCGCGAGCATACAAATTGACCGTGATGAGCAGCCACGAAGTTGTGGATGAAGTCTTCGGGACGGCTCACGTTGCCGTCGCTTACTGACCGCTTGTAGGATTGGCTGCCGTGTACAGCCGCGTGGTCGATGACCGTGTTTTAACGTTAAGTGCCAGTGGATGGACGTACGATTTGACCTTCGTTCTTTATGATCACGAAACGGAAAGTTTGTGGTACCACTTAGAAGGCGAAGACGCGTTAACCTGCATCAGTGGAGTATTCGCCGACCGCAAACTGCAGGAATTTTCTTCCACGGTAACCCGCTGGAAAACCTGGAAGAAGATGGAACCGGAAACCAAGTTCCTCAAATATCCATAAACCGAAAATCCCAAATCCAAATTTCAAACATCTAAAATCTCCTTTTACACCATGCCTTGTTAACCGTTACGGAAATCTGTTTAGATTTTTGAATGGGTACATGAGTGTCCGGTTAAAGAATATGTCAGATAAAATCGAGCATCAGCTTAGAAAGTTCCCTCCTTTCGTAAAGGAGGGACAGGGAGGAGTTGAGGCCAGTTGCAGCATTTGCTTTTTCGAATCCCTCCTATCCTCCCTTTGGCCAAAGGGAGGGACTCAGTCCAACGCGCAGAGGATAAAAACAACTTCAGGCTTGCACAACGAGAGGTTTGACTACTGTTCTTTAAAAACCTTACGTAAGCACTCATGGAATGCGTAGAAATCTTATCTCTGCAAAATAACCCCGAGAGAAAACGTCGTTCCTGCTACCGTATCTTTACCACCGTAAACATGGAGAATATCCCCCTGAATAGCCAGCCTCTTAGACAGATTCATGATAATCGACGGATTGATCTTAAAAATATCCTGGTCACCCACGATGACATTTGGTAACGCACCGCCGCCACCAGGCAACGGCGTGGTAACCGGTGCACCCACAATATCAGGTGGGGTAACAGTGCTTTGTAAGCCGTCAAACGTGACTTTCACTAACAGCTTTCCCAATGTGTACCCGGCTTCTGCGGAGTAAAATACCTGATCATGCACATCACCGGTACGTTTGCGGTAGCCAAACCCGGCAGTCACATAAACAGGGAGCGGATAAAGACTTTTGCCGACTAACACCTGTCCGGCAAAATCTACATTTCCTGTTCCCAGCGGAGCGCCGTCATCCGAGGGAGATTCTTCGTAAAACAGGGGGATCTTCAGACCACCCTGCAACGACAAAACCACCTTCTTATTCAGGAGTTGATAGCGTCCTTCTAAAGATAAATCCGAGACACCCTGGGTGTAAATCGTGGCGATTCTTGCTAAAAGCCCCCCTCCCACCAATTCCGTCCGTTTGGAACGCAGGATTTTAAACGGCAGACTGCCAACGATCGTAAACTTTTCAAATAAACCATATTCCCCATAAAGTGTCACATTAAAATCCCGGAACGACGCGTCCTTGTAAACAATTCGCTCCTGAAAGATATCCAATTTATCACCCTCAAAGTTGAATTCTTTGGTGGTGTGCAAATAGTTTGCAGAGAGTTTGAAATAATAACCGTGTTTCTTTTGTACCCAGGCGCCGGCAAAGCCTTCACCTGAAAGAAACGTAAAGAAATAAATAATTGGTAATATTCTTAACAATAATTTCATCATTCTAAATATTGGATTCCTGTGCGCGAAGTAAATTTGCGTCGTGAATTATTTAACCACTGATGCACACTGCTGCGTTCTCCTTCTTATTTCAAAAATAACATTCTACGGGTTAACGTACGCTGGTTCGCCTTGAGTTGGTACACATAAATTCCAGAGGCCAGGTTTTCTGCATTAAAGGGAATTTTATATCGTCCGGCAACCAATTGTTCATTGAGTAAGGTCGCAACTTGCCGTCCCAACATGTCATATATTTTTAGTGTCACCGAGCCTCTTTGTGGTAAATCAAATGAGATCGTCGTTGTGGGATTGAATGGGTTCGGATAATTTTGAAACAGGTGAAATGCTTCTGGTATCTGTGATGCAGTTTCTTCCACACTCACCGGAAGCGTTGTTTTTTTTACGATACGAAGATTATCGAAAAAAATCTTTCCTGACCCTGCATCGCCCGGTTCATGGGTCAATTGAAAGCTGTCAATGCGTAACGTGCCGTCCGGAGTTCCGTCACCGATCCAAATGCCGGTTTGACTTAAGTCGCTTAATTTCCATTCAACGATACGCCAGCCCACCCAGTCAAGGGTAAACCATTGTGAAACCTCATGGTTCGCACCCGCTTCGACCGGTAATTTATCATCCACAGCAAAGCGGAATTTGTTGCCGCTGCCGTCTCCGTAAACATAACATTGTAGTGTGTAGGTGGTATCGAACACAACAGCTCTTGGCGCACCCTGGGATAAAAACTCCCGCAGTAAAAACTCGGAGGACGATTCATTCCATTCGTATGTCAAAGCGGGACTCACTTTTTGCCGAGGGATTGAAGCCGGTAAAAAGGCTTGCGTAGACATGGCAAAGGACGTATTCGGTACGACGATACCCACAGTTGAGCCGCTGCCGTCCGGCTGAAACCAATTTACCACCGAGAGAAATTTGTCGATCATCTTCAATTCCGAATAACGCTCATTTGACGTCCTGAAGTTCGTAACGATTTCTGCAGGCAATGCATTACCTGCAGTGTCCATGATTGCCGTACTGAGCTTTACGCTGTAATCTTGCTGCGTGTCAAGCAAATCCAGCGCCTGAATACTCAGGACAGACCGATTGTTTACCTGACTCACATGAAAATCGAACGGGACGTCATTTGTGCCCTGTGTAAAGTCGATCGTCTGCATGGTCACAGAACTTCTGTCAAGAAGCTCATCAAACTCGAACGTCACAACTGCATCGATGG
>CAYVXE010000054.1:22099-23528 GCA_964455375.1 uncultured Calditrichaceae bacterium | reverse complement strand
GAATAGGCCGAATTCCCAAAATGGACATCGATAATTTCGTCAGAATCCACATCTTGCACGTCGTCCTGAGAACGGTAAATGGCAAACCAGTAGTTATCTTCCACAGGATTCACAGGCGTCACAGCCACCTCGTAATTCAAGGAATCTAATTTTGTCAGAATCGTTGTTGGAGCATCCGGAGGAATATTGTCTACCAAACCGGTGCCCCGAATTTTCGCTTTATGTGGAAAGAACTCTTTGACAGCTTCATCCCAATAATCCCGGTCCCGCCATGACCCGTAGCTGAAAAACTGAAACCCATCGACCCAGAATATTTTTCTAACTTCATCGATAATCGGTTTATGCCTGCCGAATATATTTCTTTCGGAATAGCTGTCTGAGAAAAATCCAACGGTGTACAACCTCCCCGCCTGAATGGCCGGTAATATAAACTGGTTCCAGCACTCAGGACAGCCGGAAACCAAAACACTCCTGAACTCTTCCGGTTGATCCCAGTGGTAGTGCATACCCACAAGCTGCTCGATAGAGCCTTCATTGAGCCAAAGTGCCGCGTCCTGATAAACCACATTAAAACCCTGCCAACCTCCCCAATTGTACCGACCCAGGGCTGCCGGGGACAACCGCACCCACGGTTTTACGGTCTGAATGGAATCATGCAATGCGCGGACGAATGCCGTGACGGTTCCCCTCCACCAATCTTCCCAGCTTGCAAATCCCGTTGGCACGCCGGCGCTAAACGGATGATCTACATCATAAAGATATCTACCGGATTGGTTTGCCAACAGTTCTTTGAGTTGGGCTTCCGTAATCATGCCATCCGGTAAGTGCTGATCAATTTTCTGTTTTTCCAACGAAGGTGCATTCCCCGTGTTCGTGTGCTCATTCCAGCGAATAAAATCCAGGTGCAGCCCATCGATGTCATAATTATTGACAATTTCAATGGCAACATTTTTTAAATAAGCACGAACCTCAGGCAACCCCGGTGACAACCAGGCAATATCTGACGGCATAGCATTCCCATCTCGGTCGCGACAAATCCACTCCGGATGTACCTGCGACGGGCTACCGGTATATTGGAAGCGGCTTTCAAACGTGTTAAACCAGGCATGGAATTCAAGACCGCGTTTATGCGCTTCCTGAATGGCAAACGCCAGCGGATCAAAACCGGGATCGGTAAAATTTGCTTGTGGCCCCCAGGGTTCAATTCCTGAGGGATAATAAACCGAACCAAATCGCCGTACCTGCCAAAGAACGGATGTCATATTCGCGGCTTTGTGATTATCAAGAATACGCCTGATTTCAGCTTTGTTTTCTTCCACAGTCTTATCGGGAGAAAGCCACTGGCTGTCCACGATCCAGGTTGCGCGAAATTCATTGTTAGTTTGTGCGAAAAGCGACCCGGCTATGAGCAGCAAAAGTACTGCGATTC
>CAYVXE010000054.1:0-21999 GCA_964455375.1 uncultured Calditrichaceae bacterium | reverse complement strand
TTGTTAGTTTGTGCGAAAAGCGACCCGGCTATGAGCAGCAAAAGTACTGCGATTCGTTTCATTGCATTTACTCCGGTGAATTTTATAGTGTAATATTTTTTTTCTGTTCAGTGTTTGCTGAGGGAACTCGAAACAGGGCCATTTCCCTGGCTGCGAATACCCTTCGACTACGCTCAGGGTGAAGATGCTTTTTTAGATCTAAAATAGTTATGACCTTTATTTTCCGAAGCCAGTCCCCTGACCGTAGATGCCGAAAGAAATCTCAAAAACCGTACCACCCACCTACACCTTCATGCTGAGCGGAGTCGAAGCATGCTAACACCCACGTCAAATCACCCTTCGACTATGCTCAGGGTGAAGATGCTGCTTTTGCATCTAAACAAATCATACCCATTTACTTTTCTATGAAAAATAGAACTATCCGTTTTGATTCTTGTAATGCGAGGCATTTCTACACACGGAAAGTTGATGTAATAAATCACAATCTCCTTAAATTAATGCCTGCTTTTTTGCAGGCGACCAGCCGTTAATTCGTCGTTCTGCATGAATAGCTTCGTAGTATGTTGGGAAGCCTTGTGAATATACCAATTTTATTGGACGTCGCTTAATAGTGTATCCAATATACGTTCTGTGCGATTCGCAACTCAAGATTTTGTGTTTTACCTGTGTAATAACTGCCATCTGCACATTGTAATATGTAGACCCAAGCTTTATCCACTTTTACTAATCGCTTTAAAATGTACGAGTCAAATAGTGAATGTCTGGCGCAAGCTTGCCAACCTTCGTTATCCCAGCTATAGCAGTTGCCAAAGGAAACCACAAAAAAACAACCTCCACACAAATCTTCATGCTGAGGGAAGTCGAAGCATGTCAAGTTCTCCTGAGGTCAAAACACCCTTCGACTGCGCTCAGGGTGAAGATGCTTTTACCATCTAAAATATTTGCCACGACCTTCATGCTGAGCGGAGAAGGAAGGTTTCTGTTTTGTTGTTTCAACTGCGTTAGTCCATCAACTTACTAACCCGAGTAAATCAGGTAAAAAAGGCCGATGAAAAACTCACCGGCCTTTTTTTAAATAATTGACCACCCGTTATTTCATGAGAGTCATCTTCTTCGTTAAGACGTTGCCGTTAGATTTCAGCTTGTAATAATAAACACCTGAAGCTAATTTCGTCGCGTCAAAACTGACCGCATGTTTACCGGCAGTGAGTTGTTTCTTATCCAGCAGTCTATCGACTTCCTGGCCAAGCAGGTTGTAAACGATCAGACTGACAGCACCTGTTTCAGGAATGCTGAATGTAATGTTGGTCGTCGGGTTGAACGGATTCGGATAATTTTGCTGTAATTCGAAGCCATCCGGCACAGTGACGTTCTTTCCGGCGACACTGGTGGGATTCTTCACGAACCGCGCTAAAACGTTGCCGTTGAAATAGGTCGCATAAGCCGAATCCCCGGTTACACTGAACGACACGCCACGCGGGCCGTTGCCAATTTCCGGACCAATATCCGGGGATGGCAGAAACTTGTATTGCATTGTTTTGAAGTCGAGGATGACAAACCCGTTCGGGTCGTTATTTCCGGCAGAATAGGCATTGTCCGAAGACACCCAGAGCGTGCTGTCCGGGCCCCAGTCCATGGTGGTTCTTTGGGTTTCGAAAATCGCATTGCCGTCGGTGTTGTTCAAAATGCTGTCCGCTTTCACATAATTGATGAGGTCGGTGCTTTTCCAGACAAAAACCGGGCCGCCGCTTCCACCCAAATCAGGCGTGAAAATGGTTTTACCGTCGGCCGTTACTTCGAGACCGCGGCCAAAACTGGGAGGGCCGGGCAGATTAATTTGCTGCTCCTCTGTGAAGAAATTGGGTTCGAGAACGGAAATTGGATTGATGCCAACCACCTTTCCGACATAAATAAACCCATCCTGATCCACCGCTGCTTTTAGGGCGCTGCCGCCGATGTTAAAAAACGCAAGACCTTCTCCGGTTTCAACATCAATTTTGGCAAAATCGCCGCCGGAGCGTGAGAATAAAATATTGCCGTCCTTGTCAAGTGCTAATCCACGGCAACCCGAAGATGTAATTGTTGTTGCACCGACAACAATACTATCGATGGGTGAAAAACTGGCTTCCGAACCATCCGGATTGATGACATGCAGCGATCCGCCGAAATTGCCGACCCAGATACGGTTGTGTCTGTCAACCTGGATACCATGGCCCTGATTTACCAGCGTATCTGCACCGATAAACGCGTCAAACTGGTATTCCGATTGCCCCATGAATTGCCACGGGCCGGGTTCTCCGGGAGTAATATCTTCGAACGTCACCACCTGGCCGTCAGGGAAGGCCGCAAACAGACCGCCGGCTTGCGCACCCTGGTTATTGTCAGGATCGTCAAACCCGGACCCAAACAGGACTGCACTTTGTCCTACATTTGCAGACAAATCAACAAGAAATGTTGCCACAACCGTTGTATTATCTGCAGCTAGTGTCACATCCAGTGTATAGAGCAGAGGATCAACAGCAATGTAGCTTGTAAATTGTCCATAATCGAGGTCGTCAACAAGAATGCCGCCGGTTGACTGAATCACAATATCAAGGGGTCCCGAATCCGTCAATCCGTGGAAAGCCACAAATTCCACTTTCGTCGGGTCAACGGCTGTTTCACGTGCATCGGCTAATGTAAACAGTTGTATGCCAATATCCCGGTTGAAGGGGTTGCTATATTTGCCGTTACCGACATTCGTTGCGGTAATACCATTTATGATTCCCACATAACTCGTCCCAGCAGCTAAATTGACCGTATCCGGTGCCGAGGTATCACTTACCGCAGGAGCAAAAAATTTAAAAATATATTGCCCTGCAGGCATGTCCATAAAAGGCGTTGCGGTCCGGAAACTGAGTGTGGTTAATGAATCACCGTTTGCAAACACTTGCAACGGCGGCGTTCCGGCGTCGATATCACCGGAGTTATGAATGAGTTGCAATCTGGCGTTTTGCGCCGCCAACGGCAGAACGCCTACTAACAAAATTGTTAGCAGCAACGTAAAAAGTAGGTAACTTTTGTTCTTCATGGTACCCTCCTGCATTGAATTATGTTGAATACAGTTAATTATTTTACAACAAACGAACCCTAAATGTTATATCATACAGTCGTCTCCTTTCTTTTAATAACTCCGGTCCAAGTTATTGAAAACCCTGACTGGATTTGAAACCCTGTGAGGGTTACATAACAAACTCAGTATATTACCGCCCGAAATACGGGGCGTTATTTTTACTTAAACTGATTTTATAAATCTGTGAAAAATCAAACGTCCCGGGATTGTCTGCTGAACGGCGGTGGCGTACGGCATAAAGTGTCGGACCGTTTGCCCAGGACATGGCATATATCTCCGGTTCAAACAAACCAGGGTAGAGCGGTTCGTTTGTGCCATCACTACGATACAAAAATATTCCCATGGGATGATCTGTCCCGAGCACCATCTCGCCATCTTCCGCAAAGGTAAAGGATTTAACGGATGCTCCTTCGAGCCACGCAGCATTCGCAACATCCAAAACAACTTCGAGATCGCCTAAGGCATCCCCTTTAATTTCGGCACGCCAAATCTTTTTCTCACCGGTATTTGTGTCCTCCCCGCCTGTGTAAACGTGATTATCAAAAACCCTGACGCCGTACATCCGGTTTACGGGAAACGTGAGTATTTGGTCTACCGTTTTATCCGTTTTTACGCGCATCAGCGATCTAGTTCCCACCGCCCAAATATTACTACTGGCGTCAAAATCCAGATCTATCGGGTTTGCCGGAAGCGACACATAGGTTCCTTCTGTGCCATCCAAAGAGAACGTGGATATTTTACGAATTCTTCCCGTGGGCGCAATGTACAGGAGATTGCCGGGCCCCATTTTCATGGCATTGGCGATTAAGAAACTGGTAAAACCTAAACTCGCCGTTTCGCCTTGCGGCGTGGTTTTAAAGATCTCATTGCCGACACTTTCATTGCGCACGAAATAATAAACGTTACCGGCAGCGTCTGAGGCAATGGCGTATGCGATAGCTCCTTCAAAAATTCTTCCGAAATCCGAAACCGCTGGATTTAATTTATAGTTCCACGCATCACTAAACAATTCAGAACCCTGGACGGCAACTTTAATGGCAATGGAATCTCCCTCCAGAACCGGCGTTGAGACGATTAATTGTGTCGCGGTCGCGGACTTGATTTCCACCGGCACTTCATTGAAAAAAACGAGGTTCTCATTGGCCTTAGATGAAAAGTTTTGACCGTTAATCATAATTTCTCCGACACCGGAAAGGGCACTATCGGGCGGTACAACGCTGGTTATTTCCGGCTGGGGCAATTCAGGCTGATTCGGGTCAAACAGACTCGGAGCCGGGTCTTGCGCACATTGAAAATTGAGTATGCCAACCATTACAATGATAGCCGTGAACACATCAATAATTTTTGTGATCATTGTTCTTACATTCCAATCAAAATGTTTTTTTGCAAAAATTATAATTTAAAGTTTATGGAAAAACGGTGTACGTTTTCAAATGTGTTAAATGGTGTGAATGAATAGTCAAAATTCATTTTGTAAATGTTCAGGCCAAACCCAGCGGTAAAATCGTAATCATCCTGATTCGCAACGTAACCGGCGCGTAGAGAAAGCGTATCCATAAATTTATACTCACCACCGATACTAAAAAACTCCTGGAAAGACCGCGGGTTGACGGCGTCAAACGTGACGAGAAACGATTGATTTTCAAGCCCATCAACAAAATCGAAAGCATCGATAGAAAAACCGATCTTAAACGTCAGCGGTAGTTCAAAATTTTCATTGATATAATTTATCTGCCGAGAAAAATTTCGGATGGTCATGCCGAATGACAGGCTTTTAAAACCGGTCCGGTAAATGGTACCGAAATCAAAAGCAAAAACATCTGCCGAAAAATTCAGTTTGGTTTGACTGGAATCAGTTGTGGGAAAAGCGAGATTACCGAGGGACTGTTTCACATACTTTATCTGTCCGCCCACTGCAAACCTGTCGGTTAACGCTTTTGAGTAACCCAATCCCAAAGCATAGGCATTGGGCGAAATATTACCGGTTTCCACAAAGCCCTGTTCATTTGCCGCGACCACCGTCCCAATAATATTTCCATAATCCACATACATGAACGACACACCCAAAACACCGTATTCTCCATTGGACGGTCTTATGGATAGAACGCTGGTAAAATAATCAATACCAGACAGCCACTGCAGGTGATTAGCAGAAAATTCTATAAATGACTCCACGCGCGCCATTCCGGCCGGATTGTAAAACAACGCCATGGGCGATCCTTCCTGAGTGGTTACGGCTTCAGCCATAGCAGTTGCCCGTGCATCTGTTCCCACACTTAAAAACTGGAACCCTGTTTGAGCGATTTTTTGTTGCGAAAAAGCAGTCGATATGCATGTCGAGATACCGAACAACAGAGATAACGTAAACAAACGTCTGCTTCGCATCATAGAATTCTCCCAAAAGATTTTCATTATCTAATAATAAGAAACTTTACTCTTTGCCGTTTTCCCTCCGGCGTTTCAATGACTGCAATATACACACCGCTGACGACGACCTGACCGGAATTAGTGGTTGAATTCCAGAATTCGTCGCCACTGCCGTCATTGTGCTCAATTGACTTGACTAAATCTCCACGTTCTGTAAATATTTTTATGGTACACACGCCAGGTATGTTGTAAAAAGCTATGGAGTTGTCCTGTCCCCGGAATTGCCGGTTGCGCGCGCTTAAATAAAATGGATTCGGTACAACCCGAATTTGACTTAATTCGGTTCCCGCCTGCCGTTTCAGATTCGCAGGTTCCTGAGTTCTGGTCCAGAACAAACTACTTTGTAACACCCGGCCCTGACTGTTGCTGCCGTCATCAAACGAAACCAGATAGTAATAGTAATCAAAGCCACGGATAGCAGTGACATCATTAAATTCATTCACAATTTCCGGATGATCCGTCCCCTTGCCGCAGGCGAATACTTCCGTGTAAAACGTGTCTGGTCTGGCAACGGCGCGGAAAATGCGGTAGCCGGCAAAACCGGGCCACGACTCAGCGGAATTTGACCATGACAGGTTAATGCGGTCGCCTCCGGAGTTGATTTCAAAAAAATCCGGTGGCGGAGGCGGCTGTGTAAGCTGAAAACCCGACTCAAAATTTCGCCTGGCCCTGCCGAACGTTTTCATCAGCGAATCCTCGCCAGTAAAAATCCAGGCATCCTTAAACTCATCTCTGTCAGTCGTGGTACCGCCATTTGGCAGGTTATATGGGCCTTTATTCTCAAACCACTGTTTGCCAAACTCGATACAGCTTTGCCGGTCAAGACCATTGACGCCTTCAGCCACTACAATGCGAATGCTGTCACCCGGTGCAAGCGTATACGGACCATATCCGTTCATATTTGAAAAACCGCCAGGAGTCATTTCGAATTGATCCGGGAAACCGTCGCCAACGGCTTCATCATGCCGGGGCAGTCTGTGTCCGCGGGTCATCCAGTCCCATTCTTCAGCCATTCTCGCCGGATTAAACTGGTCATTGGGTCGTGTAGGCGGGTCATCCGACTGTTCATAGGTCGTGGTCCTTGGCTGCTCCGGATCATCGTCTTTATCGGCTGCAGATTTATCTGCGTGCAACGAAACAACCCCGACAAATTGCGGCGCCATGAAGCGACCGGTGCCAAATTTGAAATCCGGTGCTCCTATTAAATCCACCGTCGCCTGTGAATGTTTTCCCATCCAGGCAAACTGACAACGCAAGGAATCTGCAGCCGCGTTGCCATTGAGCCAATCTTCATAATCACCGTTGTATTGCGGACCATCGCTTGTTTTAGCTTCTCCCCTGCTGCTGAGCATTTCATTAATCCCCCACCGTGGTGAATTGAGATCAGTCATATCCGCGCCTTCTCTGCTCACAGCGTACCGGTACTGGTAGAAAAAGTAGACATTTTCCAATGTTTTCGTCTGCTCAATCTCGGGGTCGGCATCTACATTTCCGGTATTTTTATAGATATATTCCGTGATGAAATAGTTGTTGTGATCGGGATGAGTGAACGCATATATTTTTCTGGTCATGGTTATACCAATGGATGTATTGACCACGTTAAAAATCATTCTGTCCGCCCGGAGGTTCGGGTCAACTTCATCGACGATATCATTGAATTGTAAATCTGTTCCCTGCAGACCATCCACGAAAACATCCGGGTGGTTAAAACGTCCTATCAACTTAAACTCAATGGGGATGAATTCGCGTTCCGTGTCCCAGCCCCTGGGGCCGATGTGTACCACCTTAAACGGATAGCTCACTCCACCGTATTGTTCTGCATCTGTGTAATTGGTTGTGCCGATCCACAACGCTTTTGCGGCTAAATTGTCCACCATGCGGTCTGGAGCGCCATGAAATTCTGCCGGCCAGCGTAAACCGTCCTGCTGATCATCCTGTAGATTGGTTCTCCCGACTTCCGGTTCACAACCGTCAGCACGGAACCAATTGTGCAAATTACCGACCTTGATCCACTTTACTTCCTGAGAGTAGATTCCTTCGGGAAAACTGAAAAACAGCATGAACAAAATCACAAAAAATGTTACATGAATGAGCTTTGAGTTTAGCCGCATATTTCTCCCACCGTGATTATTCATTCGCTAATTGTTTATGATATCCATCATGGCTGTTTGACCGAAAACTCGTCTCTTGACTTATCAGTGAGAATCGGTCACACACGCATTAAAATTCGTACGTCAGGCCAAAGAACACATCTCTGGGATTTAAATAAGATAACCAGCGCAGGTTCGGATTGTCGATGTAAGATTTTGTCTTCCTTCGCTTCATATTTCTCGCCTCAATCTCAGGGTCGCTATTCGGGTTGAGTTCAAGCGGATCATACGCCACATTCGAAGGCCGTAAATCACCGATCTTATCCTGTCCAAACACGGAGTAGCCCAGCGGTTTTCCGATTTTTTCCGGCCAGAGTAGCGAGTCCATGTAATCGCGAAAATCATTTCCATCCGAAAATGCAGATGCAAAGTTAAAAACTTTATTATTAAACAAATTATCTACGTCAATAAAAAATTTGAGATTCTGTTTCCCTACCGAGAAATTTTTACTGAGCCTCAAGTCTACGCGGAAAAAATCCGGTAACTGTACATTGTTCTTAATATCCGGATCATTTGCATTTAGGCCACGAGACCAGGTGGTGTGCTGACCCGCCCGCCAATTAGCTAAAAAGCTGATTTTCCAGTTACCAAAGAAATTAGAGCCCAACAGACTCGGCCCGAAATCATAGGGTGTTTTAATGAGCAGATTTCCTCTGAAAAAAGGCCTTGGAGACGGTTTGTTTTGTTCATTGGGTAAACGATCAAATGCACGCTGGTCAGCCGGATTTTCAAAAACCCGCAAGCGTTCAAAAAAACCTTGTGATTGCACAAGATAGGTATAATTTAGAAATCCGGTGAAAACAGACCCGCGTTTCTTTTCAATGGTGACTTCAATACCACGGATGTCTTCATAGAAATTATCTTCCGCACGGAAATAGTTGACTTTGCTGTCAGAGCTGATCACCCGAACCCAATTCGGTTGATTGGTGATGTCCTTATAATAGCCCGCCAACCGCAACAAAAACCGATCAAAAAGATTCTGTTCGAATCCGATTTCGTAGGCTTTTGTCCGACTCATTTTTAAATTCGGGTTACCGAGCCGCTGCACGCTTTTATCATTTGTACGCTGGACATTGTACAAACGCTGTGCTTCAGCCATGGAATAAAAATGGCCGTAATTAAAAAACAATTTTGAATTGTCTGTGATGGGGTGCGAAATACCCAACCTTGGACTTAAATAAAGTTGTTTGTCGGTTGGTTTTTGTGTGAACAGGGAATCCGTTCCCTGAACGAAATTACTGCTGAAAAAATCCCGGTCGTATAATGGTAAATTCCACCATTTTCCCCCTGCATTCGAGTAATCCAACCTCATGCCAAGATTAGCAATCAAACCCTTAAATTCGAGTTTATCTTGCAGATAAACGGCTGCCCGAACAGGCTTCTTATCCCAGCTCGCCTGAGGTCGGCCGGCTGGCAAAGAAATATCCACACCTGCGAAACGCGCCTTTTGATTATTAACAGTGAATTCCACGCCGGTTTTAATCTGGTTATTTTCATTAACCTGGCTGATAAAATCAAACCGCCCGGAAGTCGTATATATCCTCGTGGAATCCCGTGACTGACTCATGCCGACACCCATTCGCAAGCCGCCAATACCGGAGCTTGGCAGCGGCATGAATCCGAATGGTGCTTCATCGACACCAAAATTATTTCCAAATATTTTTACGACGGTTTCTGTGTCCCGCAAGCGCCGTGGAAATGTATGGTAAAAATTAGCCTGATGCTCAATATTCACTTCATAAAAAGAACTTGAACTCAAAGTCTGGGTTATTTTGCCAGCGACATTATAGCGTCTGATGCGTGTTGGGGCAAAATAATCGGGAACCCACATAATCGCATCGATAAAACTCCTGGAACTCAGCTCTTGCGAAACGCTGGATGGACTGCGAAAATAAACAGGCTGTCCGATTTGACTACGGGACACGGTATTGATCTGCCCAAACAATCCCGATAAAGTCAGTTTCATGGTAGGTCTGATATTCGACGTCAACTTTAACTGGTAGACCTGGTCATTATAATTATCTCTGGACAGTTTTGTCACATAAGCATCCTGTTCCCTTCTGTGTGAAAAAAAGAAACGCAAACCACCCAGTTTACGGCTTATAAACGGAACAGGTCCGCCGAAACCTAAATCAACGGTATAGTCGGGATTAGCGATGTCACCCTGTCGGCGATGCTGCCATTTCCAGAGCCGTTGCGCCGCTTCCGGGGTCAGATCATTGTTGGGGTTATTGTCCTGCAAGGTTTGCTGAGAAATCGTATTCCACCCGGAAAATGATGGATACTGGCGCTGGGTATTTTCATCCCAGGCACCATTTTCAGTCCCGGTCCAGGCAACTTCAGGATCCAGAAAAGGACGTGACCAGTAGCCGTTGGGGTCAAATCCGGAGGGACCAAAATGCTTTGCATGTGCCGGACTGTAACGGGTGGTTACAGTTAACGAATATCTACTACGGTCACCCTCTTTGGTCACAACATTTATGATTCCGGAACGAATGTTTCCATACTCGGCATTGAAGCCGCCTGTCTGCACCTGAATATCCTGAATCGAGCTCAGGCTAATGGAGGTGTAAGGCGTGTTGTTTCGTTCATCCCGCAGCGTAAACCCGTCGATCATAAAAACCGTTTCATCCTGGCCGCCACCGCGAATGGAAATGCCATCATCCACTGACCCGATGATACCTGCCTGCAGCCCCACAACTTCCTGAACTCTTTGCACCGGCAAAGCATTTACCTGCTCAGCTTCTATGTTAGTCTGACTTGCAGAAATATCTTTTTGAACTACCGGTCGCTCAGCCACAACGGTCACTTCACCACCGATTGAGACGACGCTTGACTTCATGTTAAAATCAACCGTCGAGGTGAGGTCTATATTAACCCGCACACCGGTAATTGTGTAAGAGGAATAACCGATCATAGATGCTTTCATCGTGTAATTCCCCGGCGGAACATTCAGAATGACATAATAACCGTCGAGATTTGCTGCGGCGCCTAAAAATGTCCCTTCCAGGAAAATATTTGCACCTGATAGAGGGTCACCGGTCTCAGCATCTAAAATACGTCCCGATATTTTACCGGTCGTTCCAGCATATAGTTGTGGGAGACTACCCCATAAAATGATTAAAATTAACATTTTGAATTTAATCATCATGGAACCTCTTCTTTGAGTTTTCAAACGAAGGTCGAACTTTTTGCGGTGAACGATTTCTACAATGGGTGAAAAATTGCTATAGCCGAGCAACATGGATGCATATTATATGTAAGCAATAATTTACTATTTTTCAAGACTTACAATAATAATTTCAATTTTTTTTGATGATCTTTCATCCAAATTTGTTTAACCACAGAAATGTCAAATGGAAGAGGATGAAAATCGACGAAGTGTTTGTTACTATTTAGCACAAATTAATTTTAATTTCTACCTTTATTTTAACAAAAATTAATACTATATTACCATATCATGTCTCAATTGCACAAAATAGATGCGTTATGAAGCCCATAAATGTAAAATTATCCAGGTCGCCGGAATCATCCTTCAAGTTTAAAAAGATAGAATTGGAAACATTTGACTTTAACTGGCACTGCCATCCTGAATATGAACTCATGTTTATGAAAAAAAGCCGGGGAAAGCGCTTTATCGGCGACAATATTTCATTTTACCGGGAAGGAGACCTTTTTCTAATCGGCTCTAACCTGCCACACACATGGCTTTCATCCAAAGCAACAACACAGCACTGCAAAATGCAAAATGCAATTTTAATTCAATTTGATGAAAATCTTGCAGGTTTGGATATTAATCATGCTCCGGAATTCAGTGCTCTGCATCGTCTGTTAACCGAAGCACGGTTCGGCATCCGGTTTAAGGGTAAAACGCGTGACTTAGCTGCGTCGAAAATCCAAAAGATGCTGAAACTTGAGGGGATGGATAGATTCATTCAACTGTTGTCCATATTAAATTTGCTTTCAGCCAGCAAAGAAGGCGATAAAAAATATTTATCGAGTATCGAATTTACCAACGGTTTGCAGCATGATGGCCGGAGCCGTATCGACCGGGTTTGCACCTATATCAACAGCCATTATAAAAATTCCGTAAGCCTGGAGTCAGCCTCGGAAATTGCCAGCATGAGCATTAATGCATTCAGCCGCTTCTTTAAGAAATCCACCGGAAATACGTTTGTAGAATATGTGAACAAGCTGCGCATCGGGCAAGCCTGCAAACTGTTAGCGGAAAACGAATTGACTATTGCTGAAATCTGTTACCAGGTGGGATTTAACAATCTATCCAATTTTAACCGGCAGTTCCGTAAATACAAAAATTTGAGTCCCAAACAGTACCGGAAAGAATTTTTGCTGTCACTGTAAAGCAGAGGGTAACCTTTTGCGCAAAGGTTACCCTCTCCCTGCTATTTCTTATTTCAACAATGTCATCTTAATCGACTGCCTGAAATCGCCCGACTGAATCCTCAGCACATAAACGCCGCTTGAAACAGACGATCCGGAATCATCCTTGCTATTCCAGACAATGGTATGGTTACCGTTCGTTTGTTGGCCGCTAAACAAGCTCCTGATTTCTTTTCCCAACAGGTTATAGATGTTAATCGTTGTAAAGCCGGAGTTTCCCAACGAATACGTGATGGTTGTGGAAGGATTAAACGGATTCGGATAATTCGCATTGAGCTGATAGGTCTCCACCGCAGGGGTATTGTTTTCCCGAACAGACACCGGTGTTGTGACCTGAATTGTGTCGAAACCGGTGGTGGTGAAACTGTTGGTAGCGCCTTCTCCCGGAGGCGACAAAAAGAAAATATGTTCATTTGAGTTTTCCATCATGATGATGTTGCCTGCAGCGTCCAGAGCAATAGCAGTGCGATCGTTAATATTGGCACTATCGTCATTTCCGTAAAGATCACGTTCATCTATCAAATTACTGACAGTGGGAAAAGGAAAGTTAACATCATCAACACGCCAGAGACCATCATCAAACGAACCGTCACCCACCCTTGTGCTGTAATAGAGAATGTCATCATTGGACGTGTTGGGGTCAGCACCATGATCAATAAGTAAGTTAGCAATTCGGAATGTTATATTTGCACTCAAAAACCAATCGGCATCACCATCTGTTACAGGAAGGGTGCCTGAAATATTGTACTTATTCATACCAAGAGCATTGCTGGCGAGATCGTTGTTATCGCGAAAGCTAAGGTACATCGCACCATCATCATCAATGGCAATATTTCGTGGTAATCCGTTTGAGAATTTACCTACCAGCTCAGGGCTTCCTGTAAAAACATCCGCATTGCCGATGGCTGCCCGAACCACCGTACTATCATCGCAGATATACAAGACCTTTTCCGCCCCGGAACCGACTAAAAATAAACCTTTTGGGTTAATCAGACCAGTAATAACAGTAGTAATAGTGCTATCCGTATTTAGCCTTCTGATCTCTCCGAAATTAATAGAACTGACATAAAACCGTTCTTCATCATCAAAAACACCTGAAAACATGGGATCTCCACCGCCCCAATCGATTGTTCCACCACTGGAAATATCTCTTGCCACAAGAAAGGGGTTGTGAAAGGATCCATCCGGATTATAGATGGCTATGCCTTTACCCAAAGGACCGCCGTTATTGGGTGTAAAAAATAGTCCAAACAATGGACTAGCCATATCGGTTACGACGTCACATCCTCTTGAAAAAATATCGATATCACCTGAATCAAAAAATACGGACCAATCCGTCATGGAAGCGTTGGGTTGCTCGGCGGTAATTTCAAAAATATATTGTTTCCCATTTGCACTTCCTGTGCCATCCCAGTTCACAGAATTTTCCCCTGCCGGCAGACCTCCTGCATCGATTGTCGCAACGGATGCCCCGGTTGAAACATCGATCACATCTACGGTAACCACACTGGCTGAGTCATTTAAAAAAAATGAAAGCAGCGCGCCCGTTCCATCAGAGAAACTCCCGTCGAATGCAGAATTGTCCGGATTGGTTACTTTCAATTGCGAAGCATAAACTTTCGCATACGATTTTTCAGGAATCATGAACATGGTCACACAAATAATGGCAAAAATAACGGAATAAATTGTTTTCATTGCGGTTCTCCCTCCTTAACAGTTTAATGACTCTATGTCGATCAGAGTGGGTAAAGTAGTACTCCGACGGATCCTTTGGCCACGGATTCACATCCGGCAGTTGCCGGAAAACACGGATTTTTTATTTTTATATATGAATCGTTTTAAGTTCTATTCTGATTAATTCACAAATTTTTATTTTTTTCAGTTGCTTCCGCCGAATGGTCATTTCGAGTCAGGCGCAGGCCTGACTCGAAATCTGTAACTGCAACGATTCCAGCAAATAAAAATTTCTCATCCGGTAAAAACGGTGGATTCGAAATGACAAGCCTTATTGGCATCTTTACAATACTTTGTCCAGTCATCATATTCAGGCTTGTGAATTATTCAGGCTATCTACTCTCAGGTTAAAACAAGCACCAATTCTAAGATCGTTTTTAAAACAACTCTACGAACCTTACAGCTTTGAAAAAAGTTTAATTTTGGTCTCTAATGCCTGAAATCTTCACAAGAGAATGGATATGGAATGCTTAAAACAAAAAATTACACCTTCCAGGTTTTAAAACCCGGAAGGTGTATGATACCCTATTTCACGATTGTCAATTGTTTTGCTATTTTCACATCGCCGCTCACGAGCGTGTAAATGTAAACACCACTGGGAACCTGATTACCTGATTTATCTTTACCATTCCAAACAACAGAATGAGAGCCAAGGCCTTTGTACTCGTCAACAAGGGTTGCGATTTTTTCCCCAAGAACATTATAGACGCTCAAATTTACATTGCCGGCTCTTGGAATTTCATATTCGATCATGGTTTCAGGGTTAAACGGATTAGGATAATTTTGTTTAAGTGTAAAATTTCGCGGTAAATTTTTTTCGGTTTTCAACTCAACCCTAACGGCTACATCTGATTCCAGAATTGTGACGTAGACCGATGAATCCAATACAGATTCTTCCTGATCCGTAAATACTATTTCTTTCAATCCGTCTCCATCCATATCTGTAAGTGTTTGTCCATCGCGCAGAGATTTTCTGTCCTGTGGAAAGGCAATATAATAATAACGTCCGGCGTTGGGGTCTGAGTAAACAGTTGAGGTATCATAACTTGCCGCAGACGTAACATCCGTTCCTCCATTATATTCAATGCGAAAGATTTTTTTGTTGAATGAACCAGCTATCAAATAATCCACTAAACCATCTCCATCGAAGTCACCGACTGCTGCACCGCGAACCTCTTTAGGATAAGTAAAAAGCACCTTAAAATTTGAAGCAGAAAACTGAGTAACATCTCCATTGGGCACAGTGGCCACAATAAAGTCCCCTATGGTACCCCCTAACAGGAATTCTTCTATGCCATCGCCATCAACATCCCATGGTAAAAATGAACCTAAGGCACCGTCGTCCAGATTAAATGGGCCAACAACTTTATTTACCATTTGGTACTGGTCAGCACCACTTGCCTGATAAAATACTGCAGTGATACCATCGCCGCCTTCCCATAGCATAGCAGAAATCTCCGGTGTACCATCTTTATTCACATCATGGACATTAACATTATAAATGTTACCGTCAGTTTCGCTTAAATTCTGATCATCAAAAAATTCAGGAGCAAACGATGTAAAACTACCAATAAAATCCCCCAATAACGAGAAAATCATTATTGCATTACCACCATTGTTCCAGGCACGAAATAAGACTACGACCTCATTGGTACCGTCACCATCAACATCGTACACATCCATTGCGGAAGGCCTTGTATCGTCCGTTGGGTTTGCACCAAAATTCCAGGTGGCGGTCGGCTCCATTGGTAAGCCATTATCAATGGCAGGATCAACTTCAAAAACAGCAAATCTCACCGGGTCAAAAGGTTCCGGTCGACTTCCATACGGGATGCCGGCCAGAATTTCTAAATTACCATCACCATCCATATCACCAACAGTCATGGTTGGGAAACTGCCGTTATCGCCTGTGTGTTCACGAAATTCATACCACCACACCGGCTCATAATTATTATTACCATTTGCCTCAAAAACAACGAGAGCAGGGCCCTCAGAAGTAGCTGCCAGATTATCAGTTAAAACTATGATTTCACCCTTGCCATCTTTGTCTAAATCATAG
This sequence comes from uncultured Calditrichaceae bacterium, assembly GCA_964455375.1. Taxonomy (GTDB): domain Bacteria; phylum Zhuqueibacterota; class Zhuqueibacteria; order Oceanimicrobiales; family Oceanimicrobiaceae; genus CAYVXE01. The sequence continues at coordinate 6,116 of CAYVXE010000054.1, read as the reverse complement.
CCGGCCAGAACGTCATCACCGCCCACACCGCTTGAGTCAGGAATTTCACCTGGATAATCAAACCGTTTTACGGTTTGTACCAGTGAGTACCCATCGCTGGGGGTTCCTTGTGCAAAAAGACTTCCTGTGAGAATAAAACAAAAACCAACTAACAAGACCACTCGCAATTTGTCCATTACTCCCTCCTACGTTTAAATTAATAATATTATATAAACACTTATTCTTATTGTACTTACTTATTCAGACTTGCAGAAACGATAGTGATAAATTTTACTGAGCAGAAAATAAATTTGTAACCAAAAGTCACAAAGAGTATTACGTAGAAAAAAGCTCGAAACAACCACCTTCCAGGTCATTAACCCGGAAGGCAGTTGCTTAACAAAATCTGCTTGAGATTGTCACTGCGAGCGCCTTCCAGCGAAGCAGTCTCCCTCCGTTAGATACGAGATTGCTTCGGCAAACAACGCCTCGCAATGACAATCACGGCCAATTTGGCAGTTTTGCTCAAACACTAATTATGTTACCTTACTTAACCAAAGTCATTTTTTTTGTTTCTTTAAAGGAACCAGCTTTCAAAGTATAGAAATAAACACCTGTTGTCAAGCTACTGGCATCAAAAGATGCTTTATATGTACCCGGAGTTAGCCTTTCATCCACTAAAACTGCAATTTTTTGCCCAAGCATATTATAAATAGATAGTGTCACATGTTCAGCAGATGTTAAATCAAATTCGATGGTTGTTCCCGGATTGAAGGGGTTGGGATAATTCTGTCCCAGGGAAAAATCAACCGGAATGGTTTCATTTATCTGTTCCACACTAACGATAAGATTCAAATCGCCGTCAAAGACCCACTTCTCCACAGCCCAACCGTAATAGGTTTGGGAATAAACAGCTGATTCGTTACTGACATCCACATCGTAAACCGAGGCAAACCCGCCGGCACGACCATTATTTGAACCCGTATCCACCTGCCCTGTAATATCCAAGTTCCATTGCGCCACATCAATCGTATCGATGGCAGCACCATTCGCAGGGTCAATCACGAAAATTCGGCCGGTATTGTAGCCCCCACAGGCGCTTTCTATGGAGGCCCCACTGCACAGAAAAGTATCCACGGCCGCAAACAGCAACCCTGGGTCATCAAGATAATCCATACCGAGAAAGGTCGTGGAACCCACGGGTAATCCGTCAACGTCCGTATAAATGTCATTGGGGGAAATCGCGCTTGAGAAGCTCATGTCTTCGGTGTAACCGGTATTCGGGGCACCTGTGAACTTCAAAATACTTTTGGTGTCTCTCGCACTGACATACACCTCTGAGCCGTCCCCACTGGCGGCAATACCCATATAAATACCAGGTGGCAAATCTATAGTGGTTACCGGCGCGTCGGTGTGACCGCCAAAATCACCCCAGGTTGTGCCCGGTGTTCCGATTGGGGCATAAACCTTCACTTCATCCGTTTTGGCATCCGAACCCTCATAGTCCACCACATACACGAAACCCGTGGTGTCCGCATCTATGGAAAAAATACTTTCGCTGCCGGTTTCCATGCGGAAATCTGTTCCGACAACCCCTGTGGACGTTAACTCAAAAACCAGAATGTTATGAGTGAGGTCATTGTTGGCTAAATAAACGTAGTTGTTCTTGCCGCTGGCAATTTGCCATGCGCCGTTCAAAGTGACCTGGTCGAAGCCAGTACTGGCATCGGCCCAGACATCAATACCGCCGGAAGGGTCAGCAACTCTGCCTGAGCCCGAATCAGCGTTCACATAGCCTACGAGATAATTTACAGTCATGTTGTTAAAAATATCCGCCGGGTCTTGAACCCTTGTCACCAAAGCAACAAATGAGTTCTCGCCGACTGCCGCTACACTTGCCGTGCGGTTCTGCGTACCGTTGATGGCATCGTCGAAAGTCACATAGAGCGTGTGCCATTGATTCGTTTGTGAAAAAACACTTAAGGGCAAGACAACTATAAGGAACACTATCAATCTTCGCATTTTCCCTCCTATTTCAGTTTTTAAATATTATTAATAAATATGTCATTACAAATAATTATATCATTTCGAAAGTACCATCTGGCGGGTCAGTCTCGTGTTTCCAGTTTCAAGTGTGTAATAGTAGACGCCTGAGGCGAACCGGGTGGCATCAAATATAACACTGTGCGATCCTGGCAGCATTCGCTGATCAACCAGAGTGGCTACTTTCTCACCCAAAAGATTGTAAACAGCAAGCGTCACTTGGTTCTCTCTTTTTACCTCAAAACGAATGTTTGTTGAGGGATTAAACGGGTTAGGATAATTTTGATGTATGGTAAAGTCTTGCACAAACTCGGCAGTTCGCTCCACAGAAACCGGATTTTCACTTTCGAGCACAATGACAATGGGATCACCTGTAGATTGCGCATCAAGCTGTGTCAATAAAATCTCTGTTTTGCCATCGCCATCCAAATCACTGATTGCGATATTCCTTAAATCTGTTGGTGGCTCCTGCTCATATAAAGTGGTAAATTCATAGCTGGACTCTTGATCCAGAGCACCAACTCCTTTGTACTCCATACGATGGACTTTTCCACCAGAATCAAAAGTATTCCTTCCTACAAACAGAAAGTCCATCAACCCGTCCCCATCAAGATCTCCAACTGCAGAGCCAGCGTAAGGCAAATCTTTTCCTCCCATACGAATAACATTTGCCGGAGTCAAAATTGAAACATCGGTCGTGCTGGCAATATAGAACACATAAGAGTCCGGCGCGCCGTTGGCATTAATTCCGGATTGGTAAAATTCCAGATTACCATCCCCATCTGCATCATAGAATTGCATTCCACGCCGATTACCGTAGTCAATCTCTTCATTTTCAAAGAGCTTATTCATGTCCACTTGAAGTTCATATTGATTAGCCGCCGTCGCTTCATAAATGGCGAGGCTCCATAAATCCCAGGTAAATGCCCAAATTTCATTTTTACCGTCTCCGTCAAAATCCACAATACGCGCATTGTAAAGCGAACCACCTTCATGATTGGAGGAATTCTCAAACTCAACAACAAAAGCGCCTAAACCCAACCCGATATCCAAACCTCCGGAATTAGCAACGATCAGAGTCCTACCGGAAGTTCCTGGAGCACCATCGTCGGGACCTCTGGAACAAATCAGGAGTTCCATGTCACCGTCTGAATCAATATCGCCAATATCCATTCCAGCTAACTTAAAAACGAAATTGTCCGGTCGCCCCATGTTCCAGGTTTCGGTGGGTGTCGTTGGAAAGTTGCTGCCATCAAACTCGAAAACATACAAACCTCTCGGATTTGGTGGCGCATCAAACGGACTTAAGGGTGTTCCAAAATAAAGTTCCGGTGCGCCATCTTGATCTAAATCGCCAATCTTAATGGCAGTATAGATATTTTCCTCACTATTACCCACCGGGGCGGTAAAAGACCAACGTTGCTCAAAGGTATCATCGCCGGTACTTTCATAATAATAAACCGACTGCTCTGCTGCAGGATTGCCGGCAAAGCCGGAAGCTACAGGATCCTTTGTAAAAATAAATTCTTTGTTGCCATCATGGTCAAGATCGAGGTCGGCGATTATGTCCCAGGCACCTTCCAGTGTACTACTGGCCTTAATATCCCCTGAAATACGCCAGCCCGGAGCAACTGTCTGGGCATTTAAAAGAGCAATTTGAATAAAAAATACTGCAACCACAATCAGCAACCAACATTTTTTCATTTCCTTCTCCTTATGTTTTAGGATCTATTTTGAGATGAATTTTGTTGCTAAGGATTGTTAACACCTTCCAGGTTTTTGAAACCTGGAAGGTGTAATTCAATGTTAACCCTGTCAGGGTTGCACTTTACTTAGCGGACTAAGGTCATCTGTTTTGACTTTGAGAAATTTCCAAAGATGAGTTTGTAAATATACACCCCGCTCGAGACTGCATTCCCGGAATTATCCGTCGCGTCCCAACGGATGGTGTGTTTGCCCTGTGAGAGCGCCTGATTGTTTACAAGGGTTCTGACTTCCTGTCCCAATGAATTATAAATTTTCAGGCTGACTGTTTTATCAAGAGGCAGGTCAAAGGTGATGTTCGTCGTCGGGTTGAACGGATTCGGGTAGTTTTGCTCCAGAACAAAATCTTCCGGCGTTATTATGGTAAAACTACCGGCATTGCGGGTTTTCACATCTGTTGTCAACGTCAGCGGTATGGATTGCGTTGAATCTCCAAACTCGAACACGAAAATACCGTATGTGTTTTTCGAGAATGCTGCACCTTGAAGAATATCATTGCCTGACCCTTTATAACTGGCGACTATCTCTCGATTTCCATCTTTATCCAAATCCATCCCAGGATAGGTGAAAAGCTCATCAAACAAACCATCGCTCACGTCATATACTTCATCGAGATTAAAGCCACCAATACGTCCATGATTTGTGTAACTTGCGGGATCAGAAACTAATCCCATACCCTTATATTCAATATCATGAATTTCATTTACCGTACTGACATAAATATCGAACCCGTCAGAAGCATCACCACTGTGATCCTGGTCACCAATGCCCATAATACCAAATTGCTCCACCCCGTCGGATATGATTTGAAAATCGCTTGCGCTGACAAAATCATCGCTAAAGATATTATCCGCCACATAAACGCGTTGAATGTTTTGCGATGACCATCCAGCAGCAAAAATTAGAAAATTGCTGCCATTTGCCTGAAAAATTTGCGCATCCGCCTTAACACCGAAAACACTGGTTTCACTGAGTGGAACGACACTGCCATCGCGGTAGGTGTCCACGCCCTGGATTTCGATGAATCCAATGCCTGCACCCGAATTGGTATTCGTCCAGCCCAGCACAACGATTTCCGTAACTCCATCGTTGTCCACATCGCCAATCACACTGTTTACCGGTGTGTACCCGTCATCGCCAAAATCGATGGCTTTGGCCATGGCTGCATATTTATATTCAACACGGACATTGGCGTCTCCATTTTCGAACGTTCCCGCATCCACCTCAAGAATGTACATGTTGCCGGCATCGAGATTGCCAAACGCACGCGGGGTAAACATGAGTTCATTTTTTCCATCCCCATCGACATCCTGTACCTTTAATGGATTCTCACTCCGGCCCACATTGATCTCTCCGAACAGAGAATCAATGCTTTCAAAAGGTATAATGATGGCAGGGTCGGTACCATAGTCGTTATCATTCCCCTGATATTCATAGATGTGAATACCACGCAATGAATCAGCAGGATTATTTCCTATCTGAAAGATAATTTCCATCTTGCCATCATTGTCCAGATCGCCGACGGAAACCGAGCGCGGCGTTGACCCCGGACCAAATCCACCCGGATTGATTCTTTTTGAGCCCCAGACATATTCCATCTTGTCATCACCGACAACTTCAAAAACCAGCACGCGTCCGCCATCACTATATTCAGTAACGAGAATTTCAGGCTTGCCGTCACCATCCAAATCAGGATTGGATGCCACGAAAACTCCCCTGCCGGCATCGGAATCCAGCGTATCCGGCACCGGTAAAAATCGTTTATTCACAGCAGATAAGCGATAGTTGTTTTCTCCATCGGCCGGTTCCTGCGCAAACAGACCCACCGCAAGACTCAAAAATAAGAATAAACCAACTGTTATCGTAAAACGCTTTGCCATATTTCCCTCCTGTTTTATGGTTATAATTAAAAAATTTCAGGTGATTACAAGCTAAATTGAGCGATTGAGTCTGAAATTAATTTGCTGTTGTGTACCATCTTTAGCATGTTTCCGACCTCCCCAGGCAAGCTATACTTCCACCCACAAGAATCGCTCAATTTAGGTACAAATTTAGGTGCAAATTAAAGAATTCATTAAACCGTTCTCCAGATAATATTGAAACCGGTTGGCGTGAGGCGACTTAAAACATTAAAATTACTTTACCAATTTTGTTCTAAATTGTCAAGATTTTTTTGTTACAGAATGTTGATTTTTTTGCGTAGAAATTCCGCAAGGCGGCAAAGCAGCAATTTCAAAGTCCAAAGGTCAAAATCCCAATGCCAAATGTCAATTAGTAATATGAATGACCAGTTGAAATAGTTGTAACAATTCATGGGACAACTCCTTATT
>CAYVXE010000053.1:0-28741 GCA_964455375.1 uncultured Calditrichaceae bacterium | reverse complement strand
TCCAGTTCCCGTTTCATGTTTTGCTGCAATTCCCGAACAATGCCTTGCGGGTCGAACTGCTGACTCTCAGGAATATATTTGTCCATCAATCGGGCAATATCGCTCAAAATATCCAGGTCGGTTTTAATGACATCTGCTACTTTCGGACGCTGTATTTTAACAACCACGTCCTTCCCTTCCAACGTTGTGGCCCGGTGTGCCTGTGCGATGGAGGCACTCGCAATAGCCTTCTCACCAAAATATTGAAATTTTTCACGTACCGGCATTTGAAACTGACGTTCCAAATAGCCCTGAATATCAGCAAATGGTAACGGCTGGACTTCATCTTGCAGTTTTGTCAGCTCTTCGAGTAAATCCGCAGGAATGAGGAATGAGCGGGTGCTGAGCACCTGTCCGAGTTTGATAAATGTCGGGCCCAGCTCTTCCAGGGCTAAACGAATTCGTTCTGCTGCGGAAAGGCGTTTGACGGCCTCGGTACGTCGGGTAAAAATCTTTTTGCCAAGCTGCAGATAGGCACGCAGATTCATCCGGTCAACCATTTCGGCAAAACCGTATTTTATCAAGATACCGACGAACTGGCGATATCGTTTTAAATTGCGGTAGCCTTTGTCAATTCGTGGAATATAAACCATAACCCTAAATCAATTCTTTATTTATTTATGAAACACTGCATCAGACTGAATACACCGAAAAACATCATTCAAACAGGAAGCGCATTCAGCGTCGTTCGATGATATACACCATATTTTATAATAAAAATTGTATGATGCAAATACAATCATTTTTCAACGCGCTTTGGCCATAGCGTTTTGAACTGCAAAAGGACATCTGAAAAATCACGAAACGGAAAATATTTTATGCCGTTTTCCTGACAGTAGGTCAGCAAATCCCGACCTGTTTTTGCGAACACCACATCCGCTTCCCTGGCACCACAACGATCAGAGAGTCCGTCGCCGATGTAGACGATTTGCCTGCCGTTCGCCTTTTCCCGCCGTACATGGTAGCCTTTACAGTTCGCACACTTTCCACAACTGTACTGGAAGTATGGAAATTCCGGTCTGATTTTAAATTCATCAAAAAACACCAGGTGATTAGCATGAACAGGTATCTTCAGATCAAGTCCGTATTTTTTTAGAATCCGTTGGATGTAAAAATCAAATCCGTCACTGACAATTTCTAACTCGATTTGCTCTGAAAAACATTTCTTTGCAAACTGCAGGAAAAACGGATCGAGTTCCTGAATATCAGAAAACTCGGCCAATTCATATCTGGAGACCGCGGCGATCCGGCACTCCTCTATTAAACATTCTTTCGATGAAATTTCGCCATCTTTCCACCGCTTAATAATGTCAAAACAGGCCTCGCCGGCGAATTGCCGGAACAACAAATTTCCCACGTCATTCCTGGCGGCCGTACCGTCAAAATCACAAAACACTTTTAACATCGACTCCATCAGAAAAACCGGCAGTGAGAATTCCAAACAAAAAAATCGCCCACTATAAAAGCGGGCGACCATAATTTATAAAACAGCACTTCAGGACGCGCCCTATTTTGAATCTTCAATGACCGCCTGAGCCGCAGCAAGCCGGGCAATGGGAACGCGAAACGGCGAGCAGCTCACGTAATCCATTCCCACCCGGTGGCAGAATTTTACGGACTCCGGTTCGCCGCCATGTTCGCCGCAAATTCCGACTTTCAGATTTGGTTTTGTGGAACGTCCTTTTTCAACGCCGAGTTTAATCAACTGGCCAACACCCTCCTGATCGATGGTTTGAAACGGATCGCTCATCAAAATTCGCTTTTCCAAATATTCAACGAGAAATTTTCCCGCATCGTCGCGGGAATATCCGAATGTCATCTGAGTCAAATCGTTGGTACCAAAGGAAAAGAAATCCGCCGATTGTGCGATGATATCCGCTGTCAGGGCTGCACGGGGTATCTCGATCATGGTACCAACCATGTAGTTCACTTTCGTGCCTTTTTCATCCTGAACCTGCTGTGCAACACGCTCAACAATCTCCTTTTGATGTGTAAACTCATTTGCCGTGCCAATAAGAGGAATCATAATTTCCGGGAAGACTTCAATGTCTTCGGAGTAGCATTGAACAGTGGCTTCTATAATTGCGCGCGCCTGCATCTCCGTAATCTCCGGGTACGTGACGCCTAACCGGCAACCGCGGTGTCCCAGCATCGGGTTAAACTCTTTCAATGATTCAACTTTTTGTTTCACAGCTTCTACAGAAATACCCAAACGTTCCGCCATCTCCTTCTGGGAGTCCGGTTCATTGGGTACAAATTCATGCAGTGGAGGATCCAACAGTCTGATAGTGACTGGCCGGTGTCCCATGACTTTCAAAATGTCATAAAAATCTTTTCGCTGCATGGGGAGCAATTTTTCCAGAGCTTTTTTGCGGCCATCGAGATCTTCAGCCATGATCATTTCGCGCATCGCCCAAATCCTGTCTCCAAAGAACATGTGCTCAGTCCGGCAGAGGCCAATTCCTTCAGCGCCGAATTCAACCGCTTTTGCAGAATCCGACGGTGTGTCTGAGTTAGCCCGGACTTTCAACCTGCGAGTTTCATCTGCCCAGGTCATCAACTGTTTATAGTATTCATTGGTTTTCGGATCGATGACAATCAAGGGTAATTCGCCTTCATAAACCAGACCATTCGAGCCGTTCAGAGTAATCCAATCCCCTTCCTTCAACTGCTTGTCTCCAAACGTCGCTATTCTGCTCGCAAAATCAATACTCAAATCACCGCAACCGACGATACAACATTTGCCCCAACCGCGGGCAACGAGAGCAGCGTGGCTGGTCATACCGCCTTTGGAGGTTAAAATCGCTTGTGCCGGTTTCATGCCATGCACGTCTTCCGGACTGGTTTCTTCGCGTACCAAAATGACTTTTTCCCCTTTGTTTCCCAACTCTTCCGCTAAATCAGCCGAAAAAACCATCTTTCCGTAAGCGCCTCCAGGACCTGCAGGTAACCCTTTGGACAGCGCAGCATGTTTCTTTTCCGTGACAGGGTCAACCATCGGGTGTAATAATTCATCAAGCTGGGAGGCTTTGACCCTTAACAGAGCCTCCTGTTTAGAGATCATGCCTTCATTGCACATATCCACAGCCATTCTTGTGGCTGCAATCCCATTGCGTTTACCAACCCGTGTCTGTAGCATCCAGAGCTTTCCATCTTGAATGGTAAACTCCAAATCCTGCATGTCGCGATAATGCTTTTCCAATGTATCGCGAATTCCCAGCAACTCCAGATACGTTTCAGGATGTAACTCTTCAAGGGATGGAAATTCCTTATTATTATCTTGTTTTGACACAATATTGAGCGCATTGGGTGTCCGGATACCTGCGACAACATCTTCACCTTGTGCATTGATAAGCCATTCGCCATAAAAGTAGTTTTCGCCGGTGGCCGGGTCCCGTGTAAATGCGACGCCGGTTGCAGAATTCTCCCCGGTGTTGCCAAAAACCATAGATTGCACATTGACCGCGGTTCCCCACTCATCGGGAATACCTTCAATTCTCCGGTAGGCAATGGCTCTTTTCCCATTCCACGATTGAAAGACCGCTGAAATGCCGCCCCAAACTTGCTCGTAAGCATCATCCGGAAATTCTTTTCCAAGCACCTCTTTTACTTTCTCTTTCATGCGTTCTGTCAGATTTTTCAAATCATCTGTGGTCAGATCTGTGTCATTTTGATAACCATTTTTTGTTTTCACATCCTGAAGAAGATTTTCAATTTGTGCTCGAATTCCCTGTCCGTCTTCCGGCTCGATACCTGCAGCTTTCTCCATAACAACATCGCTGTACATGGAGATAAGCCGCCGGTAAGAGTCATAAACAAACCGTTCATTGTTGGTTCTTTTAATCATTCCGGGGATCGTTTTACTGGTTAAGCCGATATTTAAAACGGTTTCCATCATGCCGGGCATGGAAATCCGCGCACCTGAACGTACCGAAAATAAAAGCGGGTTTTCTGTGTCATCAAATTTTAATCCAATAATGGCTTCGACTTTTCGTATTGCATCAAGCGTCTGCTGTTTCAGTACCTCCGGATATTGCTTATCGTGTTGATAATAATACGCACAAACATCTGTGGTAATTGTAAATCCGGGGGGCACGGGTAATCCTATATTAGACATTTCGGCAAGATTTGCTCCTTTCCCGCCGAGCAAGTCTTTCATTTCAGAACTGCCTTCAGCCTTACCGTCACCAAATAAATACACGAACTTCTTATCCATTAAAACTCCTCCTTCGAATTTGAAGAATCAATTAAATCCAATTTCTGCAAATATATGCATTATTATTTCTTCTTCTTTACATCTCCCTGCAAAATTTTCTCATATTCATTTTTATCTGAAAGAATTTCCATGGCGCGTTTAACGACCTTATCATTTTTAAATCCGGCATCCATTTCTGCCTTAGACCCCCAAAGTTTCGCAGAAATTTCTCTTGATAATTCCTGCCTGACAAAATCTTTGCAAAGTTCAAATTGCCTGGATTTTTGTTCCAAAATAATTTTTTGCAAATCTTCAAGCGATGTCGATGCTATCTTATAATACTCTTCCTTTTGAGAGATATCCTTGATGTTTTCCAGCGCCAGTTCCGCTTCCGATTGATATAGAAAATCATTTTTTGCCAAGAAATTTTTAAATTCCTGAAGTATTTCATCTGTGACTTCAAAATTTCTCTGCAGTTCAGGATGTTTGGTGGCATAAACCACTGCAAATTGAAACGGCATGGTTTTCCGCAACAGCTCAAGTTCAAACCGACTCAATTTTTCTTGTTTCACGACAACGTCCGGTGTAATTCCGTGTCCCGCATAAACCTCTCTGCCATGTTCGGTGTAATAAACTTTTTTAGCAGGTATTTTCTTTGCATCATTCTTCTGCTGGATTTCATTTTTTGGTTCTGCCTTTTCCTGTTTATCCAAAATCGGGTGTACAAGAACTTCATCAGAACTGCGCATGACTTTTTTAGGATCCTGGATTGATCTTCCACTTGGCACGAGGTATTTCGCTGTGGTTATTTTCAACGCCGCTTCGCTGGAAAGCGGAACAACGGTCTGCACAAGTCCCTTCCCGAATGTGCGCGAGCCCACAATAACGCCTCGGTCCAGATCCTGAACAGCACCGGAAACGATTTCAGAGGCTGAAGCGCTCAAACCGTTCACCAGAATGGCCAATGGCATATCTTCAAGGATGGGCGATTTATCAGAGACATATTTTTGGACAGACCCCGCAGACCTGCCTTCCGTGGAAACCAGCAGCTTGCCTTTCGGAATGAAATCTTCACAGACATTTACTGCCGCCTCAAGCAATCCACCGGGATTTGAACGCAAGTCTAAAATCAAAGCCTGCATCCCTTCCTTTTTTAATTCCCGGATAGATTTCTCGATATCCTTTCCGGCATTCCTGGAGAAATGACTCAAACGAATCAAACCGATTCCGTCGTTTATGATGCCGGAATAAACCACATCCGTCACGACAATTTCCGCACGAATCAAGCGAAATTCAATCGGTTCCTCTTCCCCCTCCCTGGATATTCTTATGGATACCTGGCTGCCTATTTTACCACGCAGTAATGTGGCGACATCGGAGATGGTCTTGCCTTTCGTGCCGATGCCATCCACTGCAATAATTTTATCGCCTTCACGAATCCCGGCTTTACTTGCAGGCGTATGGTTAAAAGGCGGTTCCACCACAGTGGGCCATTTTGAACGCAGTCCGATGCGCATGCCCAATCCACCGTATTTTCCCGATGACATGATTTGCAATTCAGCGTTATCCTCTTTCTCAACCAGCACGGTATACGGATCGAGCGTAGACAGCATTCCCTCGATTCCAGCTTTCATAAATTTATTCGGATCGATCTCTTCCACATATTTCTTAGTGATCTCCTGATAAACTCTGCCGAATAAATTTATGTTTTTTTGCAGATCATGATAATAATCTGTACTGTAAGCTGAGACCAAATCAATGGCCCAGCTACCGACAATGATTAAGACGACAGAAATAATCACTGAGGCGGTTATTTTCTTTTTTGTGGACATTACGACACCCTCCAACAAAAATTAATATAAATGCAATCGTGATTGAGCCGTATTTAAAATTAGCTGCTGAATTGAATCAACCGGCTGCTCACCATCAATGACGACAAATCGATCGCATTCCTGATGAGCTAATTCTAAATACCCTTGTCTCACCCGATTATGAAATACCAGATCTTCCTGTTCCAATCGGTCCAACGTCCCATTTTCATTTTGTTTTCTCCTCATGGCTGTTTCAGGCTTCAGGTCGATGAGGAAGGTCAAATCCGGTACGACGTGGTTTGTTGCAAACGCATTTAACTGTTCAATAAATTGCAAGTCCAACTGCCGGCCAAATCCCTGATACGCAGTCGTGGAATCATAAAAACGATCACAGATGACTTCATCGCCGTCATTAAGATGCGGGATCACACATTCATTTACAATTTGTGCTCTGGCCGCAGAATAAAGTAACAATTCAGTGGCCGCCGTCATTTTCTGATTTTCTGTATCTAATAGTAACCCGCGAATTTTTTCAGAAATTTCAGTTCCTCCGGGCTCCCGCAAAAAAATAACCGGGCTGCCTTTTTTCTGCAAGTTTTCTTTTAACAGATTTGCTTGTAAGGACTTCCCGGAAAAATCGATCCCTTCAAAAGTGATGAGATGTCCCTTCTTTCGAGTCTCAGGCTTCACTAAATCATACTCCCTTTCCAGGTGCCGCTACGAAATCTCAGGAAATTAATACATGACCGCAGGACTTCATCACTAAAATGGACAGTCCATAACGCCATCAAAGAATAATTAAGTGAAAAGACCAAAAACCAGTTCAGACCGATTTCTAAGAAAATAACACTGGCAATTGTAATAAGCATGAGCCATTTCAAATCCCCGACTCCGCGTAAATTACCTATCAATACACCATCCAGTGCTTTTGGTATTTGCACCAGAGCAAAAATGATCAATACTTTAGAACCAAGTTCCAGTACTTCCCGCTCATCGGAGAAAACTCCAATAAACGGTTTGGCAAAAACGGTCAAAATAATAAAAACAATAAAAGCAAAAATAAAGACAACTCTGTTCGCGGCAAATGCTGTTTTAAAAGCCCCCGGTCGATCATCTGCACCCAGATTTTTACCTACCAGGGTCATCGCCCCAATACTAAATCCGAGATAAAACATGGATAGAATCGACTGTATCCGTAATAAAATCTGGTGTGTGGCCAACACCGTAACTCCCAGGGTTGCAGCATACCCGGAAACAACCAACTGACCGATTGCCCACACTAACTGCTCAACGGTGGTTGGTATTCCGGCTTTAAACAACCGACGAAACGTTTTCAGGTTTGGTGTCGTTAATTCCCGAAACGAAAGAAACAAAATGCACTTACGGCTTCTCAATAAATATAAGGTTACAAAAAATCCCACAGATTGAGAAAAACACATCGCCAGAGCCGCGCCTTTTACTTCCAGGCGAGGAAAACCCATTAAACCGAAAATAAGTATGGGAGCCAGGACAAAATTCAAAGATACTACCGACAAATTGACAACCATTGCTGTTCTCGTTTCGCCGGCGCCGCGAATAATTCCCAATGCAACAAAATTGGTTAAAATGAGCGGACTGAAAACAGCAACTGTTTTTAAATAGGTCACACCAGCCAATTTTGCTTCAGAGCCTGCTTCTTTTATCAATTGAAAAATCCACTCCGCCCCAAAATACCACACGAGAGCAATGAGGCACGCCATAATAATACCCAGAATCATTGCCTGACTGAGAATATGGTTGGCTTCCCAAATATCGTTTGAGCCGATATAGCGGTTGATGATGATAGAACTTCCTACGATAAACGTAAGCAGCAGGGTTAAAACTACAATGATGATTTGCAATGCCATTCCATGGCCTGCAAAGGCAGCAGCGCTTAACCGACCGATAAGAATTGCCTCAAATGTCCACATAAATGTAGATGCAGACAAATCGATAACGGCCGGCAGAGACGTCTTCAATACGGTTTTAAACAGAGATTTTTCGGACAACCGTTCGTTAACCTGATTTTTTAAAGAAACAAGCAGTTAAATACGTATTCTTCCGGTAATACTCAGTCGTAATACTCAAGACCCAAATGCGTAATCAGTTCTTCACCCTTTATAAAACGCAGTGTATTTTTCAGTTTCATCAATTGAATAAACAAATCGTGTTCAGGATATAATCCTTCAGCAGACATGGGACTCTTAAAGTAAAAAGACAACCATTCCTGAATTCCTTTAAATCCGCAGCGCTTGGCCAAATCAAGAAACAGAACCAGGTCCAAAACAATCGGCGCGGCGAGAATACTATCCCGGCACAGAAAGTCAATCTTAATTTGCATAGGGTAGCCGAGCCAGCCGGCAATATCAATGTTGTCCCAACCCTCTTTGTTATCTCCTCTTGGCGGATAATAATTGATACGGACTTTGTGATACATGTCACCATAAAGGTCAGGATAAATATCCGGTTGCAGAATGTGTTCGAGTACACTCAATTTACTGACTTCTTTTGTCTTAAATGAGTCGGGATCATCGAGGACTTCGCCGTCTCTGTTACCGAGAATGTTGGTGGAAAACCAACCGTTCAAGCCGAGATATCTGGCTTTTAATCCCGGAGCAAGAATCGTTTTCATCAATGTTTGGCCGGTTTTATAATCTTTACCACAAACAGGCACGCCTTTATCTTTTGCAAAATCGAGCATAGCGGGAAAATCTGCGCTTAAATTAGGCGCCCCGTTTGAGTATGGAACACCTTCTGCGATGGCTGCATACGCATAAAGCATACTGGGCGCCACACCCGGATGATTGTCTTTCATCGCTTTTTCAAACGCATCGAGATCCTTGTAAATGGGATCGTTTGGTTCAATATAAATTTCCGTACTTCCGCACCAGGCCATCACCAACCGTTCGAGGTTATTTTCTTTCTTAAAATTTTGAATGTCAAGGCGTACCATTTCCGCCAAATCCCATTTTGTCGGAGCAGATTTAACGTTTGTGCCACTCAGTTTTTTGACATACTTCTGGTCAAAAACAGCTTTCCACGGTTTCAGAGCCTCCATTTCCGGCTTTATTTGCTCAAGTAAATATCGATCGAGAACACCGGCTTTGGTAGCAGCTTCGTAGGTGTTGTCTTCAAAAATATCCCAACCGCCAAATATCAGATCGTCTAAATTGGCCAGAGGGACAAAATCCATAATTTTGGGTGCACGATTATCTGTGCGCTTTCCTAAACGAATTGTTCCCATTTGTGTTGTCGACCCAATTGGTTTTGCCAGACCTTTGCGAATGGCATGAACACCGGCCACAAACGTAGTGCTAACAGCTCCGAGACCGGGAAGCAAAACCCCAAGTTTTCCTTTGGGTTCTTCGATTTTTATTTCTTTCTGATCCAAAACTTCCTCCTGTATTCTTTTTTAAAATGCTATAAAATTATTCAGTAAAATATTCTTTTAATTACTTAGTCACCAACCATCTCCAATTCTTCGTCGGTTAATTTTTCTTTCTTCTTACCGTTCTCCTGTGTCCAGATATGATAAAGTCTTTGAACTGCTGTAACATTTGCAAAAATGGCAATCAGGATAATGGCAAATATCAGTGTGTAAATGTGAAAAAGCGCACCGAAACCGATGTAGACCACGCGCTCGGGACGCTGCATGATCCCCACTTTACATTGAAATCCCAACGCCTCAGCCCGGGCGCGCACATAGCTCACCATGATCGAGCCGCCAAGCGCCACCGAAACCGCAATGGATGAAATGAACATTTCCGCTTTGACAAAATAAAATGCCAGACCAAAAAACATAATCACTTCGGCATAACGGTCTAAGGTAGAATCATACAAAGCGCCAAACTTGGTAACTCTTTTGGATAATCGGGCAACTTTGCCATCAACAATGTCGAACGTTCCGGCCAAAAGTATGATGCCGCCGGCAATACGTAAATTGCCTGTAGCAAACAAGACTGCAGCACCAACGGTAAGTATAAACCCAATGGTTGTAAAAAAATTGGGATTCAATTCAAGTTTAATAAAAAAATCAATCACCGGTTGAATAAGACGAAGATACCAGTTCTTTATTCCATCCGGCAAAACATCTATTTTTACTTTAAATAGTTTAAATGCAGCCAAATGTCCTTTCCTCCTTATTTTCCTTTACCCTCAATGACAACAACAATTTCGCCTTTCAATTTACGCAGCGACAATTGTTTAATCACGTCTTCCAACTTTCCACGAACGACTTCCTCAAATTTTTTGGTGATTTCACGAACCACCGCAACCTTGCGTTCCGCAAAAAACGGCTCCAAACTCAGCAGCATCTTCAAAAGTCGGTGTGGAGACTCATACAAAACAATGGTTCTTACCTCATCAGAGAGGTCCTCAATACGCCTTTTTCTTCCTTTTTTTTGCGGCAGAAAACCTTCAAATACAAATCGATCAGTGGGCAATCCCGACAAAATTAACGCCGATATCAGCGCCGTGGGGCCGGGTAATGTTTCCACATGAATGTCGTTTTTCAAACATTCTGAAACCAACCGATACGCTGGATCCGAAATCCCAGGCGTTCCTGCATCGGAGACTAACGCGATGTTTTTTCCGTTCTGCAGTTTGTGAATCAGCAGAGGCGTCTTTTTCTCCTTATTGAAATCATAGTAGCTCGTTGTCTCCGTACGAACATCATAATGATTCAATAAAATGCGCGTATGCCTGGTGTCCTCAGCGGCGATTAAATCCACATTCTGCAAAACGTCCAATGCCCGCAACGTGATGTCCTTCAAGTTTCCAATGGGCGTGCTGACGACAAACAAGGTTCCTTGCATCCCAGCATGACCCTCAGTCATGAGACTTCTCACTTAATTTGTCAGGCACGTAAACTCTGCAAACTCGTTTTCAGAATCCCAATCGTTTCGTCAACATGCGCTTTCTTCAGACTCAGCGTCGGACGAAAACGCACCGCTTTTTCACCGCTTGCCAGCGCGATTAAGCCATTTTCAAACAACAATTTCAACATTTTATCCCGCAACGCATTTTCCGGTAGTGTGAACGCTATCATCAAACCACGTCCGCGCACATTGCTGATTAAACGATCTGTATCGTCAGCCAACTCATGTAAAGATTCGAGAAAATAGTTCCCGACAACCCTGGCATTTTCGATTAAATTCTCAGCCATAATAATTTCCAAATATCTCTGGAATCGCACCATATCCACAAGACTGCCACCCCAGGTTGAATTCAGTCGGCTTGATTCATGAAAAACATTGTTTTCCACATCATCGATACGTTTGCTGCACAGAAAACCGCAAACCTGTGTTTTCTTGCCAAATACCAGCATATCGGGCTTCACGGCGTAGTGCTCATGGCACCACATTTTACCGGTCAAACCGATGCCGGTCTGCACCTCATCGTAAATAAGCATCATGTCGTTTTCATCAGCAAGTGTACGCAATTCCACAAAAAACTCTTCACGAAAATGATTGTCGCCGCCCTCGCCCTGAATTGGTTCGATAATGATGGAAGCAATGTCATTCTTATTATCTTGAATAGCCTGCTTTATCTCCTCTACCGATTTCTTCTCCCGGGCAATTAATCCCTCAATATTTTCATCGGTTAATGGAAACTCGATGTATGGATTGGAAACCCGCGGCCAGTTGAATTTCGGGAAATACTTTATTTTACGTATGTCCGTGTTGGTCAATGACATGGTGTATCCGCTGCGGCCATGAAAAGCCTGCTGGAAATGAATCACCTGTGTCCCAAGGTGTTCAGACAATCCCTTTGCCATATTTTTACGAACTTTCCAGTCAAAAGCTGCCTTCAGCGCATTCTCCACTGCCAATGCGCCGCCGCTAATCAGGAACAGGTACGGTAAATATTCCGGAATGGCGTGGTCGGAAAAGACTTTCACAAATTCGGCCATTTCCGTTGTATAAAAATCCGAATTCGATGGTTTTAATAAAGCGACACTGAGGAGCTTTTCCTTAAACTCCGGTTCGTGCATTTTCGGATGATTGTATCCGATGGGTGCGGTGGCGAAAAAACTGAACATGTCCAGATATTTACGATGGTGCAAAGAATCATAAATGTAATTCCCTTCACTTTTATTCAAGTCCACCACCATATCCCGGTATCCGTCCACCAACATATGTGCATCCAGTACTGGAAAAACCTTTTCAGGGGTTAATGTCATCACTGCTGTTCTCCTGGTTTTTCAGTCAATCGTAAGATTGTCCATTCTATCCATTTCAATTAATAATTGTCGATCTGTGCTCTCTGTAATTTTCCGGAATAATCGATAAAGACTGATTTTGTCTCCGTATAGAACTCGTACACTTCCCAACCGCCTTCGCGGTGGCCGTTTCCGGTTTCTTTTACTCCCCCGAACGGCATGTGCGCCTCGGCACCGATGGTCGGGCCATTAATATAGGTGATACCCGCTTCAATATCGCGAATGGCCTGAAAACCACGGTTCACGTCTCGGGTGTAAATGGATGACGATAAACCGTATTTTGTTCCATTCAAAACTTTTACCGCTTCTTCAAAAGAATTAATTTTAAGAACGGATAAAACCGGCCCGAATATTTCTTCCCTTGCGATGCGCATATCCGGCTTAACGTCGCCGAAAATCGTCGGCTCATGGAACCACCCTTTGGCACAGTCACCTTCGGTGAAAATATTTCCGCCGGTGACCAGCGTGGCGCCTTCCTTTTTGCCAATTTCAATATATTCCTGAACAATGTTTCTCTGCCCTTCATTGATGAGCGGCCCGACATTGTTTTCGGATTTCAACCCGTCGCCAAGTCTTAACTTTTGCGCAGCCGAAACCAACATATCCATAAATTCATTGTAGATATTTTCATGTAAAATCAAGCGGCTGGTTGCCGTGCAGCGTTGGCCGGTGGTGCCGAACGCACCCCAGAGCACACCTTCCAGAGCCAACTCGAGATCGGCATCTTCCATAACAATTTGCGCATTTTTTCCACCTAATTCCAGGGAAACCCGTTTCAGGGAATCACTGGCACCTTTGGAAATCGCCTTGCCAACTGCAGAAGAACCGGTAAAGGAAATCAAACTCACATCCGGGTGATTGACCAGAGGCGTCCCCACATTGCTGCCACTGCCGTGCACGAGATTGACCACTTTCGGCGGCACACCGGCCTCAAGCAAAATTTCAATAAACGTGGTTGCGGTTAACGGGGTGTCGCTGGCAGGTTTAAACACGACGGTATTGCCGCAAACCAACGCTGGAAAAATTTTCCAGGTGGGAATGGCCATGGGAAAATTCCACGGCGTGATGATGCCAGCCACGCCAATGGGAATGCGAATGGACATGTTGAATTTGTTGGGTAGCTCGGAAGGCACCGTGTGCCCAAACATGCGGCGCCCTTCGGTGGCTGCGTAGTATGCCGTGTCGATCCCTTCCTGAACATCGCCTTTGGTTTCATCCAGGACCTTGCCCATTTCCCGGGTCATATTGCGGGCAAGCTCATCTTTGCGGGCAGTCATAAGATCGCCGACTTTGCGCAGAATATCACCACGCGCCGGTGCCGGCAGCAATCGCCAGGAATCAAACGCCGCCTTCGCCGATTTCACTGCTGTTTCGACGTCTTCTTTGCCGGAGTTTGGAAATATGCCAACCACTTCATCCCAGTTGGCCGGGCTCCGGTTTTCGAAGGTCTCACCGCTCTTGGCATCCACCCACTCACCAGCGATAAAATTTTGATACTTGTTACTCATTTCCAATTCCTTTTAAACATTATTCTTGTTAAAAAACAACCCAATTTTCGAATTTTCACAGGCTCACCAAACAGATAAATTTGTGAGATGTGAACGAATTGCAAAACTAAGAATATTAGCAAAAATAAAAGTGAAAGTCAAGGAGAAAGGCAGTGGATTTGAGGAGGAAATTTTGAATTTCAGATATCGCAGCAGTAGAAGATTAACCAAATTATTTGCTGGGTTCAAAAAGAGGCGCTACCCTGCAGATTTATAGTATTATCAGTAAAGTCTTGCATCGGTCAGGCGCCTGCCTGTGCGTCCGCACGCAGACAGGCCCGCCTGACAAAAATGCAATTTTTTTTAAAGACCGCTATAAAAAATAAAGCCACAGATTAACACAGATTTACACGGATAAAGTGAATAGAGAATGTGAAAATAGTACAGAATATGTCCTTAGTCACAGCTTAATAGTGTTCGATATTTTAAGTTTTGCTTTTTTAGAAAAAATTTTATGGAAGAGCATTCATTTCAAAATGCTTTGTTTGTATCCGTGTTTAATCCGTGGCGAAGAATTTGCGGCTTCGCCGCACTGGCGAGTACTGGTAATTTGGGAAATCGAAAATGAACATTCATACTTCGTAATTCGTAATTGAAAATTCTCTATTCCCGTATTTCCTTTTTCGTCCAACTAAGAATTTTTTGTTTATATTCCCGGATCAGTTTCCGGGCGGTTTCAGGATTGGATGATTCGCATATGATGTTACAAACGGCTTTTTCCTGGTCCGGTAAAATAAGTACCCAGGCATCATCTAAAAATAACTTCACGCCATCCAACATCTGATGTTTGTGTTTCGCTGCATGTTCGGCCAGCAGACGCATGGCTTTGCCTTTCACTTCCCACGGACAGACGACGCTGTCGCTCAAATAAGTCCGTTGCGGAATAGAATCATTTAAATCGCCCAGGGATTGTTTGGACTTTGCCAAAAATTCCAGCATTTTTACCAATGAAAACATGCCGTCAAAAGAAAAATGAAAATCGCTGAATACAAAGCCACCCTTGCTTCCTAACGCCAAATCGATTTCAGGGTCCTCCGTGGCTTTAATAATAGACCCGCCGTCATCGGCGGCATAGACAATTTCAACGTCATGTTCAACTGCAAATTCTTCCACCTGAGACGGATTGGATACCGGAACGGCAATCTTGTGTGGCTTGTGCAAATCAAAATAAAGTTTGGCAACCAGAATTGCCAACCGTTCGCTGCTAATACGTCGTCCCTTTTCATCCACACAAAAAAGCTTCTCTGCTCCCGCATCCAGTAAGAAACCAATGTGCGCACCGGTGGATTTCACGATATCGGACAGGCGGTTTAAATAGTCTTCGAAATGACCGGCTGTACGAACCAGCTTGCCGGAATCCAGATAAGCATCCAGTGAGATCACGTCACAGTCGAGAGAACCCAGAATGGATGGAAAAACCTGTGTAGCCGCCCCGAACGAATAATCAATGACGAACTTGAACTTTGCAGACCCAATAGCCGCAATATCCACTTTCCCCAGGAAATCCTGAACATACGACTCGGTTAACCGCACCGGATAATCAATTTTTCCCACGGCGTCGATGCCCACACGCGGAAAATCCTCCCGGTAAAAGGAGCGTTCGAGGGCACGGGTGGTTAATGCGGAGAAATCGCGGCCGTTTTGATCAAAAAACAAAATATCGATGAGATTCTTATCGAAAGGTGACCGCCGTACATGCACACCGCCTCTTTCTTTGGAAGAACGCAGCGAATAGCGCACAATGGGAATGGGCATCATCTGAACACTGTCCACATTGACGCCCGCTGACATGAGACCGGTGATAATGGCGCGGTAAATCATTCGGGAAGCCGGCGTCGCATCCCGGCTGATGAGTACAAAACTTCCGGGGCCGAGCCAGGTTCCGTATGCCGCGCCTAATTTCGCGGCAAATTCAGGGTTGATTTCATAATTTGCCAGTCCCGTCACCCGTGAGTCCGTAAACAGCTCTCTCTGCCAACGATCCCCCCAGACGAGATTGGTATTGACAATAGAGCCCACATCGATTATTTTTTCCGGCCATATTTTGACGTTTGCATTGATTTTGGAATCGCGCATGATTTGCGTACGATTGCTGACATAAACGTACTCATCCAAAATACAATTTTCACCAACCGTCGAACCACCGACGATCACATCCCTTGAAAGGCGGCAGTTACAGCCGATGGCTACATGATCCCACAAAACCGACTCTTTGAGAATGCTGTCTTTCTCAATGGTACAGGCATCTCCGATAACACAGTCCTCGACGGTCACATGGTCAGCAAACGTGCACCCATTTCCAATAACGACATGACCCTTAAATGACACGTTCTTACCGATCTTGCAATTCTCTCCGATGACCACCCCATTCTTTTTTTTACCGGAAATTTGCAGGTTTATTTTCCCCGACAGAGCATCTTTTTGCACATCCTGGTAGGTTTTTAGATTGCCGATGTCTTTCCAGTAGCAAGCCTCGATAAATCCAAACAACGTTTCATCTTTTTTCAGAAGATCAGGAAAAATATCTTTGGCAAAATAGGACTCTTTGTTTTCCGGAATGTGGTTAAATATGTCAGGTTGTAAAACATAGACGCCCATGTTCACCGTATCGCTGAATATCTGACCCCAGGACGGTTTTTCCATAAATTTTACGATACGCTGCGAATCATCTGTGACGGCAATTCCAAAAGGAGAAGGATTCCAGACCCGCGAAAGGGCAACCGTGGCAATACCACCATTGTTTTCATGAAAAAGGATAAGATTGCTAAAATTCAAATCGGTAACCGCGTCTCCGGAAACCACCAGAAAAGGCTCATCTGAAACGACTTGTGACGCGAGTTTCACCGCCCCGGCGGTGCCGTAATCTTCTCCGGCGGTGATGTACTGAAGTTTTACACCAAACGCGGCGCCATCACCAAAATAGTTCTTGAACATATTAGGCAGATAATAAAGCAGCAGGACAATTTCTGTAATGCCGTGTTTTTTGAGCAGGTTGATACTGTGTTCCAAGATCGGTTTATTTACGACAGGTACCATGGGCTTAGGCACCAGACTGGTCAACGGACGCAGTCGGGTACCCAAACCGCCGGCCATAATGAGGGCTTTCAAAGTTCAGTCCTTTAAATGTGCAGGTCGAATGGTTTCTCCTTCATTCACATCTTTGGAAGAATAATCCTCTTCGTTCAATCCGGGATACAGAATGGTATTTTTACCTACCCGGCATTCTTCTGGCACCACAGCCCTTTTCCCCACGACGACCAGACCTGAAGACAAATGTTCGGGCTTCTCCCGATTGGCAAATTCACCATTTCCGGTCCCTAAAACGGCATTTTCATAAATTGAAACGTTTTTGTCCAGAATACACATGGAGAGTTGCGCCCCGTTTAAAATACGACAGCCGTGCATAACAACCGAGTCAACGACGTTCGCACCCTGAGCAACATAAACCCCCGGCGATAAGATAGAATTTTCTACAATTCCCTCAATCACACATCCGGGAGAGATAACCGAATTCCTCACCGTTGCCTTTTGCGAAATATACGACGGCGGACGGTCGCCGATTCTGCCCTCCTCTTCCACATTTGTGCGCAAGTGCCAATCGGCAAGATTTAAACCTGATTTTGGATTGAGGACATCCATGTTAGCCTGCCAGTATGCTTTTAATGTCCCCACATCCCGCCAGTACCCGGAATAGGGAAAGGCAAATGTACGGTGGCTTTCCACAGAAGCAGGGATAATATTTTTCCCGAAATCATGCTCAGTGTGCGACTCCAGCATTTGCAGCAGATATTTTGTATTAAACACGTAAATGCCCATAGAGGCAAGATTATTTTTTGCCTTCTCCGGCTTTTCTTCCCATGCCACAATGCGATTCTTTTCATCTGTAATGGCGATGCCGAAATGATGTGTTTCATCCCATGCAACCGGCATCATGCCAATGGTTAAATCTGCATTTGATTCATCGTGAAACGTTATGAGTTCGGCATAATCCATCTTATAAATATGGTCACCTGATACAATCAGAACATGTTCTGAATCATGATTTTCAATAAAATCGATATTTTGCCGTACGGCATCTGCGGTCCCTTTGTACCAATCGGAATTTTCTTTACCGGTGCGCGGTGGCAAAATTTTGGCGCCGCGAGTTCTGCCGATGAAATCCCACGGTTCACCTCTGCCAATGTGTTCCATCAAAGAAAGCGGTTTATATTGCGTGAGAACCCCGACCGTATTCAAAGCGGAATTCATAGCATTGCTGAGAGTAAAATCGATAATTCGGTACATCCCACCAAAAGGAACGGCCGGTTTTGCCCGGTGGTAACCCAGAATACTCAAACGGCTGCCCACGCCGCCCGCAAGCAGCATCACTAATGTCGAATTCATATCACGGTTACTCCCGACTCATATTTGCGTTGATCGAATTGCTCCTCCTTGAGCGCAGGAGCGACAATACAATTTCTCCCCATCCAGATTTTTGGCGGTAATATCGTTCCTTTGCCAATGAGATTGATGCCCGTCTCCAGCAAGTTCGGATAGCTGTTATTGGGAATGCTGGCATTACCGTCGCCAATGTAACATTCCCGACCAATCTGCACATCAAAATCCGTGATAGTTTTATCCAGATAAGACCCTGTATGTACGACGGTGTCGAAGAACAAAATGGAATTTTTAACAACCGCGCCCTCTGCGACTTTCACGCCCGGGAACAGAATGCTATTTGAGACTTCTCCGTGAATTTCGCAGCCATTCTGAATAAAGGAATTTTCAATGATAGCGGCACTTCCAACCTTCGCCGGTGGTCTGTCCCGCAACCGATCATGGTCGAGATTGGTTCGTACCTGCCATTTTTCTAAATCAATTTCCGGATTTTCACCAAGCAACTGCATATTGGTTTGCCAATATTCATCGATGGTTCGGGTGTAACCCCAGTATCCCTTGAATTTATATCCATAAACGCGATGGGTTTCAAATATTTTGCTCAATATATCCCGACCGAATTCATGCGAATCAGCATGATGCGCATTTTCATCGAGTAGTTTGTACAGGACCTCCGGTTTAAAGAGGTAAATGGTCAAACTCGCCCAGGAATACTCTGTGGAATCGGGTTTCTCCTGATAATCGATGATACGTCCGCCGGCCTCTCCGTCCGCATCATCCAGTGTGGCAACACCAAAACGATGACAGTCCCGCGGGTCGATCTGAAAAAATGCACACGTCACATCAGCATTTTTTTCATGGTGATATCGCAGCATGGGGCGGTAATCCATTTTGTAAATATGATCCCCCGAAAGCACCATAACGCTTTCAGGATTTTGCTGCTGAATGAATTCGAGATTCTGGTACACCGCATCTGCGGTGCCTTTGTACCAGTCCGCCATACCTTGCCCGGTCGACGGCAAGAGCATGGTGGCGCCACGATCGCGGCCGACAAAATCCCAACAGGCGCCGATCCCCAGATGATTGATCAGTGAAAAAGATCGGTACTGGCTGAGAATGCCAACATTTTCCACTCCCGAGTGCATAAGATTGCTCAGCGGAAAATCGATAACGCGGTACATACCCCCAAACGGAACCGCGGATTTGGGTCTTGACAACGTCAGGACACTCAGCTCACCTACGCGTCCTCCGGCAAGTACCATAGCCAAAACATTTTTCATAAAGCTTCTGACTGCTTAAAGGTTAAAATCAACCGATAAATCAATAAAAATTATGAGAGTAAAATACAAAAGGAGAGAAAAATTTGCAAGGAAAAATCAGGTTGTAGCGTATTCGTCACAAAAATGTAACACAGTTGCTAAATTCGTTGCGAACGGTGAATTGATTAAAATGAAGAAGATTTGAGAATATCACTTCAAACCAAGCAAATATGCCACAATATCCTGTAAATCTTCCACGCCCAATCTGAAATTTTTCATGGACGTGCCCGGTACAACTTTTTCCGGCGCCTGAATGAGATGAAACATGTATGAGCCCTGCAACTTGCTGCCCACATGGGATAAATCCGGACCAATTTGCTGACCGGAATCGCCGATTTTATGACAGCCTCTGCAGGAATAATCCTCCACTAACTCCTCTCCGGAAAGGACCATGTCGCTATCTGACGCAGCCCAGTCGAATTCGGGGTTCGAAAATTTCATCTCTTTATTCAGAGTGAGCAAATAGGCGGAAATATTGATCGCTTCTTTCTCAGTTAAATTAAAATTCGGCATGCGAATCACCGGTCGTTTGTCTTTCTTTTGCCAGCGCACACGATATGGATTTTGTAAATAGTCGACCAGCCAACTCTGCTGATATTTGTTACCGGAAAATTCCAACCCCGGCGGTACATTCTCTCCCTGAGATTCATGACTGTGACATTCAGCGCATTTTAATTCAGAAAATAAATATTTACCGATTTGCGGATTCACAACATAGGTGTCTCCAACTTCTCCCTCCACGGTAACGGTTGCAGCAGCCATTCTTTTTTTAGCTTTTTCTCCTTCTACTGCTCCCCATAGAGTTAACGCCACAACTGCAACGACCGTAAAACTTCCCAACGCCGCAGCCAGAGGTCGCTTTGACAACTTCCGCTCAGGATTTCTATCGATAAAGGGCAGAAGAACAAGCACGGTAAAAAACAGACCGGGCAGAATGATCGCACCGACCATTTCCAACCTGCCCTCAAATAATTTCAACAATTGAAACAACGCATAAAAATACCAATCGGGTCGTGGAATGTAAAATGTATCATTGGGATCGGCCTTCGCCTCCAAAGGCGCACCGTATTTGATGGCCAGAAAAACGATGATGGTCACCACCACAAAGGCTGCAACACTGTCCCGGAACAATTGCGCCGGATAAAACGGCTCTTTGTATTCCACAGGTTCATCGTTTCGCAAACCGGGCGGTGTTGAACCGTGCAATCGAATATAGTACAGATGCCCACCGATGGTCAGAATCAGCAGAACAGGTAACACAATCGCGTGTAAGGAGAAAAAACGGGACAAAGTAAACACGCCCAATTCTGAACCCCCCTTTAACAATTTAACCAAATATTTTCCGATAAAGGGAGTGATGCCACCAATATTGATGCCGACCTTGGTGGCGAAATAGGCTTTCATATCCCAGGGGAGCAGGTAGCCGGTAAACGCAAATCCCAAAACGATGAGCAGCAGCGCAACGCCAAATACCCAGGTCCACTGCCGCGGAGGTTTGTAAGAACCGTAAAAAAAGGTGCGAAGGATATGCAGGAAAATCAGAACAACCATGGCGCTGGCAGCAAAATAGTGCACACCTCGAATGATATGGCCAAAGAGAACGGCCGTTTCAATATACTGCACACTTTCGTAAGCGACATCAACATTAGGAGAATAATACAATGAGAGAAGAATACCGGTGAGAAACTGCACAACAACTAACGCGAGCAGGACAGAGCCCAACGTCTGCGGCCAGTTGACACCCTTGGCCAACGGTTCATTAAAAAATCGTTTTATGGCCGAAAGCAGACCGTGGTTTTGTTCTGAGGAATTCATCATTTTCTTTCATTCTTTTAAAAAATATCTTTCTAAAAAGTTGACTCTCTTCTAAACAGGTTTGCTTTCAGGCTGTTGAAAAAGATAGGAACATTCTTAGAAAATGTCGTCGCCACCGTTGAGACTGTCGAAAAAGTAATTTCCTACTTCAGCTTCAGCGGAGTCGAAGGCTGTAACCCATGGTTTTTAACTCATGCTTCGGTTATTCTCAGCATGAAGATTTATTTAATTTCGACTCTTTCGATAATCTCGTTATCTTGCAAAATACACAGACCGCGCAAAAATTGCTCAGACAGCTACCCGAATGAACAACCGTCCATTTTCAACTTTAATTGGAATCTTTTTTAAAGGCCGCGGTGGCGGTCCGGAAATCACATCGCCACTCATGGCGTAACGACCACCATGACAGGGACACACGAACATTTCTTCTTTAGATTGCCACGCCACATTGCACCCGGTGTGTGAACAAACCGGAGAAAAAACCGTGACGGCATTTTTCTCTGCGGCATCATGAACGACCCAAACAAAAGAACTCTTCTCCCGTTGTGTGTAACCGGAAGCAGTCACGTATTTGAAGCCTGCCTTTTGAGGCCTTACATGTTTGAACTTATCCAAAGGCCCCAAAGCAATCCAGGTTTCGCTATCTTTGCTTAAAACCGGTGTTAACAAATAACCCAACCCCGGAACCGCTAACAGCAGTGCAATGAAACCGTTTAAAATACCGATCCCGACTTTAAGAAACCCACGTCTGGGCAGTATTTCATTTCGTTGATTGTCTTTTGAGTTTTTCACGTTATTTCTTCAACGTGAGCAAATAATCAGCGATAGCGCTCAAATCTTCTTCAGGGAGTGTGCCAAATTTTGGCATGATCGAGTCCTTACTGAACTGCTGCGGATTTTGTAAATTCTGAACAAGCCAGGTCTTTTTTGGATGTTTATTGGCAACAAATGTCAGAACAGGCGCAATATCTTTCCCAACCCCGGCGATGGAATGACACTTCAGACAATTATTCGCATAAGCAAGGTAAGCGCCCCGCTGCACAGTTTCCGGCAACCCATCAACTTGCTTCTTTTCATCGGATTTTGATGTAAAAAGATAATCCACAAGAGCCGCTATCTCATCACGTAAGACCCGGCTTTTTTTTCTTTCCGACTTTGCTTCACGTAAAACAATGTCGGATTTTTTTGAAACATGCGCTTCAAACCATGCCTCATCGCGCATCTCACTCACAGGTGTTAACTTTTCTACCGGTTGCGCTGCTGAAGTATGGCAGGTACTGCACTTTTTTGTTTGAAACAACGTGAAGCCCGCTATCTGAGACAGCCGCAAGTTACTGGTTTTTACATGACCATCATTTTGGGCGAATACCGCCGGTACGTTCAAGCTAAAGAAAATTAAGTTTAAAACAACGATTCCACTGATCACATTCATACATTGTCTTCCTTTCTAATCTGCATCGTTCACAAATCCACGACAGTTAGTTTTCGGCCAATCATTAATTGTTTTTCGCCCCTTGATTAATCCATTCCCTGATTGCTTCGATTTTGTCATTACTCAAAGCATCGAGGTTAAGGGGCATTCTCGCTCCCGTGCGCGGGTCGCCGGCCACCTTTAAGTACAATACGCTGTTCTCAGCATCACCCGGCATGACACGCAATAACGTTCCATATCGAACGGATGTTACATTCACCAGATTCATGAAAGCAACATTACTTTCGAGAGACATCGGCGCCCCACCTCCGGGGTGACATCCGGCATTGACACATTTCGGTGTCAAAATATTTTTCTGAATACTGCTAAACGTTGCCTGAAGTACATCAGGGCTCATTGACTGATCATGTTCGCAGGCAGTAAATATAATCATCAAAACAAAATTTATGAAAACTAAATTTCTCATTTTTGCAAAATTCATTGACGCCTCATTCATTGTGTTTAGGTTTAAAATGGAATTCTCAATGCCCTGTAGATATTAAACCCCAAATGCATATCTCCACTGGAAAAATCCAGGTTACCGCCACTCACAATTTGACTTGTTGCCAGTCCCAGTGAGTTGGTTACATAAATATGAAACACATGCCCGCCGATATTGCGTTCCAGACCGATGGTGAAAGAGTCGTTGATAACCAGGTCGTTTCCATCTAAACGGGCGCCGCCCACGGTTGCCGCATCACTTGACCCCGAGAGTAGGGGTACCCCTTCCACAAAGACAGAAAATCCATCCGAAATCATAAATTTTCCGGCAAATCCAAGAGACACAACCGCATCCTCATTTGCGAGGTTTACGTTTCCGTTAAACAAAACTCCCGGACTCACCAACAGGGAAACTCGCTTTGTGAGCTGTTTTGTCAGCACGACCTGTCCGAACCAATGAAACCGTTCACCATTTGTACGGCTGAGGAATTCACCGCTGAGAGGATTGTTAGGATCGACGATTTCTTTCCGCGTTTCCCAATCAAATCCTGCAAAAACAGCGGCGGAAATTGGTACTGTCCCATCGGTTGTTTGGCGCAGGAATCGCCACTTCGCGCCGAATTCAAAGGTAGCACTTTCTCCCGAACGTCCGATATTTACAGTGACATTTTCTCGAATCGGAAATGCAAACTCCGTGTACATGTGCGCACCGCCATCCAGCCCGAACAGCTTCGCAAATCCGTCATCCACCTGACCGCGAAAACGATGCGCAATACGATACGAGAACAATCCGGGATCAATTGTCTGTGCGGTTTGCAGTGTGGCCAGAGCAAGACCGGGAAAAGCATCGGCATATTTTTTGACCGGATTTTGTTTTGGCGTCGACGGTGGCAACGATTGAATCCATTCTGCAATCACTTTTATTTGCGCCCTGGATAATGGCTGTCCCTTTTTCGGCATTCTTTTCCCTTTGATTGCCGCGGATCCGCGAATTTTCATCATCAAATAACTATTTTCCGCATCACCCGGTTTCACTCTCATTATTTTTCGAAACTCTTTACTCGGCTGATTAACCAGAAATGAAAATGCCGCTTCTTCGGTTAAATCAAGACCTTTTGCCGGATTCGATCCTGCATGACAGCCCGAAAAAGCACAACTGTTATCGAAAATATCCAGCACGGCATCCGGAATCGTTTGTTGTGCAAACACACTTCCGACCGCACCAAGAAAAAATATCCCAAAGAGAACTGCTGCCAATACGGTCTTTTTTGCGCCTGCATGACACATCGGTTTGTAACTTTTTTTCATTTCTAATGTCTCCAACAAAGGTGAAAATGAAACAGGTGATTTCTCTCAAACATATTTTATGCTGCAACCTAAAATTCTGCAATCGGCAAAGATAGTGCCAGTCCCTTCTCTACCAATTTTTACACTCGTTGCCAAATTTCCATTTAGCAACGAAATTGTCAATGAATTAATGCATCAAGCAATTAACCTCATGCTTAGTCGCCAGCTTAATTCGAAGTCGAGACTTCTTGGTAAGTATATTCCAAAATAGAAATTTTGGAACAAGAAGAAATCAAAGGGTTACAGCCATAAACTCCGCTCAGACTGAAGCAGGAAACTACTTTTTTCACAGACTCAACGCAAAAAAAATCCTGGAAAATTATTGTAAAAAATACAACGTTCCTGAATTTCTTCGTTGTAATAAGTAAATGACAACGTTTTTTGATTTTTGGGACAGCCCCCTGTCTGCACAGTTTTATGAAAACAGAAAACTTTTCCCATTTCCCAAGGGATTAAGAGGATTTTGCTCCATTTTTTGATCGGGACTGATGTCGTATTTGTCAGGAGGGCTTGCACAACGGCCCCCCGCAACTCCGGCAGTTTCCGGAAGACATGATGTGAAAATGGTATTTTCGGTCAACCACGACTTAGATGACTTGTGACCAGAACTGTCATCTAAATATGAATCAAGGCTCAACAATCAATCGATGATAGCGTTTTTTACCGGCGCGCAACATCAGATGTTCGTCTTCGATATCAGACAAATTGATTGTCACCTCGATATTTTCCACTTTGTTTTGATTGATGTAAGCACCACCCTGCTGAATCAAACGCCGCGCTTCGCTTTTGGATTTAGCCAATCCAACCTCAGCAAACAAATCCACGGCAAGAATTCCCGCTGCCACCCGGCTTTTTTCAATTTTGGAAGAGGGCATTCCGTCTAAAGCCGGATCTATCGTCCCGCCTAAATCATCGGCGCCATCCGTCGATGGCCGGACGTGTCCGCCACCAAAAGCACTTTTCGACGCCCGCCGTGCTTTTTCGGCTTCATCTTCCCCATGCGTCATTTTCGTCGCTTCAAAAGCAAGCGTTTCTTTGGCCACCCGAATATCAGCGCCTTCCAGTTTACCAAGCCTTTCGACTTCTTCTTTCGGTAAAAATGTGTAGTACGCCAGGAAACGCTTCACATCCCGGTCATCACTGTTAATCCAAAACTGGTAAAATTCATACGGCGATGTTTTCGCGGCATCAAGCCACACGGCACCGGAGGCGGTCTTACCCATTTTCTGCCCACCCGACGTTGTTAACAGCGGCCAGGTAATTCCTTCTGCTTCGGCCCTGGCAACCCGGCGGATCAAATCAATACCAGCGATAATATTTCCCCACTGATCATCACCACCCATCTGCAAAATGCAGTTGTATTTTTCATAGAGTTTCAGGAAATCGTACGCCTGCAAAATCTGGTAATTGAATTCCAGAAATGACAGACCGGTCTCCAGACGGATTTTGTAGGATTCCGCGGTCAGCATCCGATTGACACTGAAGTGCCTGCCGACGTCACGTAACACATCGATATATTTCAAATTGAGCAGCCAGGTTGCATTGTGTACGGCCAGGCCGCTTTCACCATCAATTTTAAAATACCGGTTGACCTGCGCCTTTATTTTCTTTGCATTTTCCTGAATTCTTTGAGATGTCAACATTTGGCGCATTTCGGTTTTGCCACTGGGGTCGCCAATCATGGCTGTCCCATCGCCGATAATAGCAATGGGCCGGTGCCCTGCCCGCTGCAGATGTGCCAGCGCCATCAATCCCAGTAAATTGCCCACGTGCAGACTGTCCGCCGTGGGATCAAACCCCACGTAACCAGTCACTCTTGTTTCAGCAAAATGCTTGCGGACCACTTCCTCGTCCGTGACCTGTTTTACAAATCCGCGTTCCTTAAGGGTGTCGTAAACGTTCTGAGTCAATGTACTCCTCTCACCTTATTTATGGATAATTTTTAAAACAATCTGACTGATGGACATCCCATTATATTTATTTTTTACAAGTTCAGATTTTCGACTTAAATCGCTGACTCTCTTTTAACTGCCGCCGCAATTCCCGATCTGACTCCCGTTTAGCAATTGATTGGCGTTTATCATGAACCTTTTTCCCTTTGGCCAAAGCAAGCTGCACTTTGGCAAGGCCGTTTTTAAAGTATAGTTTCAACGGAATCAGAGTCAATCCGGTTTGCTCAACTTTACCGATTAGTTTACGAATTTCACGCTTATGTAAAAGCAGTTTTCGCTCGCGTAACGGGTCGTGATTATTGTAGCTTCCCGGAGAATATGGACTGATATGCATATTTACCAAAAACAGTTCACCGCGAATAATTTTCGCGTAACTGTCTTTCAAATTCGCTTTGCCTGCACGCAATGCTTTTACTTCCGTGCCAACCAGAACAACCCCGGCTTCCATGGTGCTTAGAATTTCGTATTCGTAGCGGGCTTTGCGGTTTGTGGCGATTATTTTCTCACTCATGCGCTTACAATAACATTTTCTGTCACAAAAATCAAGACGTGATTAAAAAATCTTGACTTTGTTGCTTTGTTTCTTTATTATTATTTCGACTTTTTGCCGAAGTGGTGAAACTGGCAGACGCGCACGGTTCAGGGCCGTGTGGGAGCAATCCCGTGTGGGTTCGAATCCCACCTTCGGCACCATTTTTCAATCATGAGCCCGGTGAAATAAAAAAAGCGGAGACATCAAAGGATGTTCCGCTTTTGTGGTTTTAAAGACCTTACAGGTCCTGAATCAACTTGCTCAGGAAAAACCGCTGCCTGCAGAACAGGATGAACCGGAACTGCCCACATCAGCAGAGGAAGCAAATTGTGACATCATCTTTTGTGGCTTCTGTTCCCCACACTTAGGACAGGACAGGCCACTGTTGTCTGCACTGATACTTTGTAGAACTTCGAATCTCTCATTGCATTTTACACATTGATATTCATAAATCGGCATACATTCCTCACCTAATTTTCATTTGTTATTTCGTTTTCTTTCTCACGCTCCTCCGGAGCATCGCAGGCATTAGAACCTCACGAATGAACACCAATTTTAGGAAAAACATATTTTAAAATAAAAATGTACCCCAAAACTAACAAGATGTATTTTAATATATCCAAATGCATATGACTCACATTTTGTATTCATGATAGTTGTTTGATGCATGAAACATCTAAAAGATACAAAAAAAATTTGTCTTTTGCAGATTTTTTTTAAAAAAAATTATTTTTTATTTGAACGCTGCCTGCGAACGTCAAAAAACAGCAGTGCTGCTGCCACAGACGCGTTGAGTGAATTTACCTTGCCAAACATTGGAATTTTTACCAAAAAATCACACTTTTCCTTTACCAGTCGATGCAAACCTGCAGCCTCCCCACCTACGACAATCCCAAGCGCTCCGGTTAAATCAGCTTCTGTATAGAGTAAATCCGCCTGTTGATCGGCTCCCACAAACCAGATGTTCTGCTGCTTCAACGCATCAATGGTCGAGCTGAGATTGGCCACCTGCGCCGTTTTGACGTGTACCGATGCGCCGGCTGAGGTCTTCGCCACCGTCCCAGTTAAACCGGCCGAACGTTTTTGCGGAATAATGACACCGTGCACGCCTGCACCATCGGCGCTGCGCAGAATAGCGCCGAGATTGTGCGGATCTTCAATGCCATCCAACAGTGCCAGAAACGGCGGCTCTCCCCGTTTCTCACTCTCTTGCAAAATTGCCTGAACGGACACATAAGGAGACTCCTTAACATAAGCGACAATGCCTTGCGTATTGCCATCCACCAGGTCATTCAAATCTTGTTTGGTCTTTTCGGTAATCGGCACTCCCTTCTTCCGGGCTAAACGTAGTAAATCGGCAATCTGTTTTTTATTTCCGGAACGTGAAATGAGAATCCGTTCAATTTCAACGCCTGCCCGCAAGGCTTCAAGCACCGGGAAAATTCCGTGGATACATTCACTCATAAAAATAATGTTTTTAAAATTTAATTGTTCAGGGTCATTCGGTGACCTCCGGTGTTTCATTTTTGATTAAACACTGAAGGTCACTGAGACACACCGGAACTTAAATCTTTCCTTTCAATTTTGCAAAGAATTTGTTTATATAAATAAAACAACTCCCAACAACTTGACAAACGTCTGAAAAAAGGTTAAGATT
>CAYVXE010000052.1:0-28951 GCA_964455375.1 uncultured Calditrichaceae bacterium | reverse complement strand
CGAAAATCCAAATGCAGTTTTTCGTCCCGAATGTAGCCCAGGACCGGTGTTTCTGCATTACGGAACTTCCTCGCTAATTGTTCACACGAGTCAGCGTTTGTGCTCAAACTCACGGCCCAGCTCGGCAGTTCCTCCAATGGTAAAGCGCCACTACCTATTTGAACGACGGATTTCTCTGCCCTTATTTCACAGTTTGCTTTGACTGATTCGGAAAGATTCCCGATAAATCGCTCCACACGTTTTTTTAACTTTTCAACAGGCTCCAACAACATTTTCAGAACTACATTTTTTTCCAGCAGATAATCATTTTGTAAATAAAGTTTTAACGTGGGTTCCAATAAACCGTAGGTCAGTTTGTCGCAGCGCAGGACCCGCATCAAAGGATTGGTTTTAATTTTTTCAATAGCGGCTTTTTGCCCTACAATAATCCCACACTGCGGGCCACCTAACACTTTGTCACCGCTAAACGTAACAACATCTGCACCATTGGTAACAGCTTCGGAAACAACCGGTTCGTAAGGCAAATTGAAATCCCGCAAATCAACCAGAACGCCACCGCCTAAATCGTGCAGAACCGGAATCTGATTTTCATGTGCAAGGTCGATCAAAGCACTCAATTGGGCTTCAGCAGTAAATCCTTTCACCCGAAAGTTGGACGGATGTACCACGCAGATGACTCCGGTGTTCGGCGTAATGGCTTTTTCATAGTCATTCAGATGCGTTTTATTGGTTGTCCCGACCTCAACCATATTCACACCGCTTTTTTTCATCACTTCCGGAATACGAAATGAACCGCCTATTTCAATAAGCTGCCCGCGGGATACGATAGCCTCCTTACCGAAACTCAGTGTGTTCAAAGCTAAAAAGACTGCGGCTGCATTATTATTCACCACACACGCTGCCTCGGCACCGGTGAGGAAACAGAGCAATTCTTCCACGTGTTTTTCCCGTTGCCCACGTTTTCCTGAATCCAAATACAACTCAAGATTACAATACCCATCGATCACCTGCAGCAAATTTTCTTTGGCGCTTTCTGAAAATGGCGCCCGTCCCAAACCCGTATGCAAAATAATACCGGTAGCATTGATTACTTTCCGCAAATTGGGCTGCAAAAAATCTCGGATTTCTTGCACACACCTTTTTATGATCAACTCAGCTAAATCCTCTCGTGTTGTTTGTTTAACGATTTTCTGATTTTGTAAATTTTCACGAACTATTTGGATTTGTTTCTGCACCCTTGACAAAACAAACTTAGGGGAAATCTGTTCGGACAATTTTTTTATTCCGGGAGATTGCAGAATATCATTTGCGGAGGGAAGAAGCGCTAGTGGATTTTTGCTTTCCATTCAATGGTTCCCAAACAGCTAATTAAAAACTACCGGCAGTTTCCGATTGCTTCTTTACGAGTTTATCAGACGCACCGAGACAATAAAGCAGCCCGAGCAAATTGGAATGAGTGATTCGGCCGTCGGCGACTTTCTGCAAAAGTTCGCCCGCATTGAAAGCAATGCCCAGACCGGCATTTTTGAGCATAATTTCATCATTCGCGCCATCACCGACTGCGACGATCTCTTCTCTGGAAATCCCTTCCTTTTCAGCGATTTCCTGAACGATTTTACCTTTGGTTTCCCGATCGATGATTCTTCCCTTAACCTTGCCTGTTAAACGACCATTTTCAATTTCCAAATCATTGGCAAATGCGTAGTCGAACCGCAACTGCTCTTTCAGACGATTTGCAAAATAGGTAAATCCACCGGAAATGAGCGCGATTTTAAATCCCATGGACTTCAGGGTCGAAATCAAATCGTACGTGCCTGAGTTCAGCTTCATAGAAACGGCCACTTCTTCCAAAACAGATACAGGTAGCCCTTTGAGCAAGCGTACTCTTTCACGCAGCGCTTCCTTAAAATCTATTTTCCCGGCCATTGCCTGGCTTGTAATCTCTGCGACTTTATCTCCGATATTGGCAACCCTGGCCAACTCATCGATCACTTCACCGTCAAGGATGGTGCTATCCATATCGAACACCACCAGGCGGCGACGCTGGCGAAACGGTGAATCCGGCTGAATAATCGTGTCAAACCCCTCCTCGTCACACGTTCGTTGAATCACATCTTTTAATACGGCTAAATCTCTCAATTCCGAAGCATCCACCATCATTTCCAAAGCAACCAACTCCCCCCTGGCCAGATGATGCATTCTTTCAATATTCACCCTAAAATTGGCCAGCGTATTGGTAATCGCCTTCAAAATCCCCACTTTATCCCGGCCGATGAGTGTGAAAACATGCAACTGTTTTTCCACCGATTTCATAGCAGAAACGGCTTCAACCAAATCAATATTTACATCCAAAGGCAGCGATTTACAATTTTCCTTTAACAATTTATAGCCATCTTCGGCAGTCAGAGAAACGTCCACCGGTTCCGTTACCATAAACAAGATGAAAATATTATGCAAAGCACTCTGCTCAACCGCAATGATATTTAATTTTGAATCCGTGACTGCAGTACAGATATCGGCTATCAAGTAAGGCTGGTTTTGGCCAAACGAGGTGATCACAATGTATTTTTTCCGTTTCATCTTTTTCCCATATTTGTTAAGTTTTCATTATCAGAAAAAAACAGCTAAATGTCAAGTTTATTTCGTCTGATTAATTGTCAAAAAGTAACCGCTACGGACACAACGTTCTTAATTTGCCATTCAGACTGCGCGCGCTTTGCGACCTTTCCGGTTGCTTATCCGGCAAAAAACAGCGACATGTCAAACAATGAGGGGAACCAAACCTTCTTGCGGATTAAAACTGATAACCGATTTCGGCACCAAAAATTGTGCTTTGTGAATCTCCGCTATCCCCATTTTTTATGTGTTCATTATCAAAATTGGCGATTGCATTTAACTGCCAGTGAGCGGTTAGATTCCAGGTGACGAACAGCAAAACAGAATTAATGTTTCGATCCGAATACGGCAGAAAATCGGTTGCTGCACGGGTGGGATTATGGGGATACTTTCTAAACAGATATGATTCCTGTAAACTGAACAGCAAACCATTTACCTCAAAAAATTCAATTGCTATCGATGGTCCGATAAAATCGTAATCTTCAAAAATGATGCTAAACGTGTCATCCTGAAAACTCGCAGCCACCAGATTCACGAGTTTCTGGTGGGTCTGCCGGCCAAAGCGGACACCCGGACGAACATTCCATTTTGAGCCAAAATGAAACGACAAAGCCGGTTCTGCTTCCCAATAGACATAATCCGGCAAGCTGTTCGCGTTAATAAAATCATAATTCCGGTTATTAAATGTTCCAGCGACATTCAGGCCGAATACGGATGAAAATGAAAGTTTTATTTCTCCACGTAAATAATTTTCCCAGTAGTCCTGATAAATTCCATCCCCCGGTGCATTGAAATAATTCCTGAACCTCAGTTCGTTGTCCACTGAAAGAGACAAATTTCCCCAAAATTGCAGCCAATTCAGCTCCAGCCGATTTTCCCGATAGTCATGATCGGCGAAATTTCCATGCACTCTGTTTACGTTTCGGTAACCCAAACTCAGTGACGAATGTAAGCCTGAGTCGAGACCAACGGTGGCATAAAACGTATTATTAAAATAATTGGGGTAGGTGCTGTTTTCGTTTTGATAGCGGCGCAGAAGTAAATCGTCGCGCAGGTTCAGGAAAAACGTCCCGCCGGGTTGCAACTTCATGTCGATAGAGGTGAGATTCTGAATATATTTTAAATCAAAATCCCGGAAGAAAGACGTCGTTTCAAATCGATCTGCAAGACTCCAGGTTAAATAGGAACTCACAGGGTTCCTGAAGCGTAAATCAATATCACTGGTGAAATAATCATAACTATATTTTAACGACATATTCGCCTGAAATGTTTGCCCGCCTGCATTGGAATAATCAATATTAAATCTCACACCCGAATATGGATTGCCGCTACTTTCAAGGAGTGTACTATCACTTTCAAAAAAAGCAAAATTGATTTTCTGACGCCACAAATCCACCCCGCTCATAACCTCCCTGGTGACATTTAGCCGGTTGGTCTCTGTGGAAGGATACAGATCAGTCCCGAAGTCGACCGCCGTGTCGCCATCTAACAGGTCGGCGGTTTCTGTATCCGTTGGCGGTTCCAGTAAATCCCAGATGGTATCAAGCCAGATATTGGCGAGATAGAAATCATTTGCATCGGCGAACTTTTGCGCCTCGATCAAAAGTTGATGCACCTGCGATAATTGGGCGTCGCTGACCGACTCATTATTCTCACGAAGCCAACGCACAATTCTCAACCTTTCAATGTCGTACAATGTCTCCTCATTCCAGTTGTCGGATGCCGTTGAATCCGCATAACCAACCGAAGAAGAATCTGCACGGTCTTGTGCAAAAATGAATGCCCCGGGAAGCGCAAGATATCCAAGGGCAAGCGATAAAAACGTAGCCATTGTCAGTTTTAAATTATTCAATCGACTCAAGAATCTTTCAATAAGTGTCTTTTATCTTCGTAACTATTTTAAATCAACGGTATTTTCTTAAATGAATTGCCTAAAATTGCAGCGGAATCAGCTTTTAGCCAATCATCCAAAATGGTTGCATAAACCGAACGAAAATCAATATGAAATTTCAGATCGCCGTCAGACAGATGCTCCAGACTGGGATACGTGCCAATAAGTCCGGCCTTCACCGGCTTGCCAAACACAAACATCGGTGCCGCTTGACCGTGATCTGTGCCACGGCTGTCATTTTCTGCGACCCGGCGGCCAAATTCAGAGAACACCAGACCAAGTACGCGGTCGGACTGTCCGAGCTGCTCAACATCTTTTTGAAATGCAGCGATTGCATCAGACACTGTTTTTAACAATCTTTCGTGCGTACCCATCTGATTGGCATGGGTATCAAAACCACCGATGGAAATATAGTACACTTTCGTGTCCAACCCACCGGCGATCATTCCGGCAATGAGTTTTAACCCCCTCGCAAAGCGAGTATCCGGATAGTTCGCTTTATTTTGAATTTTGTGGACAGCTTTGTTAATTCTCTCAGCACTGACAGCAGCGTTCATGGCTGTGCGGCGCAGAAAATCCAGGGGGCTCCCCTCCGTAGCCGGATTCGGAAAGTCAAGATGGGAACCACCGTACAATTTCTCCATTTTATAGAGCTGCTGCGGATTCTGAACCGCAACGCCAATACCGTTCTCATTTGCAAACGCCGGCGTTAGAAAATTGCCTACTTCCACACCCAACGTCGGGCTGCACGGCGTCAGATAAGCATTTCCACACGTGTGATCAAACAGGCGGCCTATCCAGCCGGAACGTTCGTAATCATCAACAACACCGGTTTGCCAGATTTCCATGGAACGAAAGTGAGACCGATCCGGATTTGGGTAACCGACCCCATGAATGACTGCCAACAGTCCGTCATCGTACAGAGACTTGAATGCGGTCATTTCAGGAGGCAGTCCTAAGTCACCATGTAACGGCAAAATATCTTTTTGAGGAATTGCTAACGTCGGACGCAGGCGGTAATAGTGATCATTTCTATACGGAATGACCGTATTTAACCCGTCATTCCCGCCACTTAATTGCACGACAATGAGAACACGATCATCAGGTATTCCTGGTCGTGAGCTTAGCAACGAATTTTCAAAAGGGTTGTCTAAGGCAAAAGCGGTGCGGGTTAAAAAAGTCGGAATTGTAGCGGAGACTGCGGCCACCGTCAGACTTTTTTTAATAAAGGTGCGGCGTGTATATAACGGTTCGTTTTGCTTCATCTGAAAAACCTCTTTTCCCAGCTTACCCTAATTGGTAAGCCGGTAATATCATAATATCGCCAATGAGTCGCTTTATCCCAACTGTGAAACCCGCACTATTTACATTTGCCTGAAAATGACGCAACAGACTGTCGCGTTCCGATTTGGTGAGCATGTCCTGTGCGACAAACAAATCGACGATTCGCTGCACGACCTCTTCCTGTGGCGCATTCGTATCCACAAGCGAGAGCGGATCATACTCGATTCCAAGGTGAGGTTTTCTGAACATCCGGGGCATTTCTTTTTTGCCCGCTTTCTTTTTTCCGTCCTTTTGCTGCTTGCGATTGATCCCGTTGGGGATCATTTCCGGAGGGATTTCTCCATAATTCACAATCTCCCCAAAGGTAAAACGGGCTAACAATCGCGAGGTATTAATCCAGGCCCGGTCGCCCGGCCATCCTTTTACATTTGGCGGAAAATATGGAACCTGCCCCATTAAATCCAATACGTGCAAGTAAAACTGAGGATGCGGCATTCGAAGATCGAGTGTCCTCGCGGTGCCGACAACTAACTGCAGCGGACTTTTAATTTGATTTCCGACGACCGGATTTCGGTAAAATTTCTGATTCAAAAATATCGTCTTTAAGAGCACACTTATCT
Source organism: uncultured Calditrichaceae bacterium (assembly GCA_964455375.1). GTDB lineage: Bacteria > Zhuqueibacterota > Zhuqueibacteria > Oceanimicrobiales > Oceanimicrobiaceae > CAYVXE01. The sequence continues at coordinate 22,540 of CAYVXE010000052.1, read as the reverse complement.
CATAACCACTGTTTCTGAATATTTCGGCAAAAAAGGTAATGTCTTTCTCATCAACAGGCTCGAAGCCGAAGAAACTCAGAATCTTTCCGGTAATGAATTCGGCACAAGCAGGCTGCTCTAAAATAATTTCTGCAATGTCGTTTCCATCAAACCGACCGGAATGTCCTAAAAAGGTTTTTTCATCCAAATCGTGCTGTTTCCATCGAACGTTAAAATGAAACAGATCACTTGTCCAGCCGGTAAACGCACGGGCAGATTCCTTCACATCCGTCTCGGTGTAATGCCCCCGTCCCAGGGTGAAGAGTTCCATCAACTCTCTGGCAAAATTTTCATTGGGCTTCCCTTTGTGATTTTGATTATTGTCCAGATAGCGCAACAGAGCCGGGTCTTTTACCATGTCATGAAGAAATTCCCGAAAGTTGCCAATTGCATGTCGATGCATGGTAGATAATTGTTGAAAAAGCAAAGGCACCAGTTTTACTTTTCGTGCGCTGGTGGCGAAATGACTGTGCCAGAAAAAAGTCATCTTCTCCCAGAGCATGTCGCTCGTGCTTTGAGAGTCGATCATGCGTTGCAGCCAATCTAACTGAAATTCCCGCAAATGCCGACGGTTCCTGCGTCTGACTTTCTGTTTCTCTTCACGGCTTAAATTTCTAAAGCGCTTTGCCGAAGATGCATTGTATTCTGAAAGCCATTCGGGTTGTTCCAACTCTTGCGCTGTGAACTCGAAAAGCCGGTCGACACTTTGTTCGTGTCCCAGTCGCCGAAATTCGCTTATTTCATCCGGTCTACCGCCAAACCCAGCGCGATTGAGTAAATGTTTCGCTTCCCGTTCCGACCAATTTTCCAAAGACATCGACATACTTTTTCCCGTTTTTGAAAATCTCAAACGTTACTTTTTCTGTTTCGTTATTAAACGCAGCCACCACCCAATTTGGATGGTGACTGCCCCCCGAAGAGAATCACTTCAGCAACAACATACGCATGGACTTCTTGAAATTATCTCCGGCTTTAATCTGGTAAATATAAATGCCCGAAGCAACCTGTCGGCCAAAGTCATCTTTTCCATCCCATCTTGCCGTGTAAGCACCGGCAACCTGCTGTTTATTCACCAATGTTCTCACTTGCTGCCCGAGGAGGTTGAATATTTTCAACGTCACAACGGAGGCCTGTGAAATCTGGTATTTGATCGCAGTTTCCGGGTTAAAGGGATTGGGATAGTTTTGCGACAAATCGAATGTATCAGGAATTAGGGTGCCGCCGCCATCTTCTTCCACACTGGTGACGTTGTCCTCGTCCAGATTCATATTTACTTCCGACGCATCTTCACCATTGCCCACTGAAACCATCGCTGCAGTTTCCGGACTGGTGCCACCGAAGTAACCGTCCGCATAACCGGCGCCGGTTGCTTCGACCACATAATCACCCGCAGGCAATCCACCCATCACATATTCACCATTTACATCCGTCACCGCATTCACTTCAACATCTTCTCCAAGACGCGCCTGCACCATAATTCCACGTAATGGCATATTATTTCCGCGCCGATGGACACGCCCGCGCACGCTGTAAATGCCGCGTCTGTGTCTCGGTCGCAAGCCAAAATTAATTCCTGCCGTCACTTGATTTCTGACCACAATCACAGCATCGGCATTGCGGAAGAGGTGGGCATTGTCATAAAACTCGCCGACAAAACCTTCTGCCCAGGCAAAGACAAAATAACGCCCCGCAGGCAAATCGGTAAGTCGGTAGAATCCAAACGGCCCTGTAAAGGCAATGTGAGGAATACGTGTTTTGGGGGAAACTGCCACAATGACGGCACCCATGATAGGCGCATCATCTTTATCGGACACAACACGCCCGGCGATGGTCCCGCGTCGGTCCACATGAGGCGCCAGATAAAAATCGATGCCGGGCGTTTCATTCGGTGCGGTTACAGTCACCAGGGTCGCATCGCTCCGGTCCGATGCATCGTCAAAGATTTCTGATTTAAATCCTTTTGCGATGACGTGAACGAAGTAGCTGCCCGTTTTCAGACCGCTTACTTTGTAGGTTCCGTCTTCATGCGAGTATGCACGGCGGTGAAAACCGGTCTCTGATTCCCACACCTCCACCAACGCACCGGCGATGGGCAAGCTATCCACTTCGGATGCCACCAGCCCGGAAATACTACCGCCAAGCAATAATGTGAAATCAATTCCGGTGAGATTCGAATCATCAGCAACCGTCACCAACGTTGCGGAGTCTTTACTTGCGGCTTCTTCGTAAAACTCCGGCAGGTAAAGCTCTGCCGCGGAGACGACCAGATAAGCGCCTGCGGGAACATTTTCAATCAAATAACCGCCGGAGGAATCTGTTTTCGCACGGAAACCGACGCCATCAACTGCCGCATCGATTCGGTTGTTTTCCTTAAACGCTTCAACCACTGCGCCTGCGATGGGCAAACCCGTGGTTTCGTCCGTGACAGTCCCGGCGATTGAACCGCGTTTGGTCAAATCAAAATCGATACCCACCGTATGCGAATCGGCGAACACGTGTACCAGGGTTGCATCCTCAAATTTACGGGCATTATCAAAAAACTCACTGTTAAAGCCTTCGGCAGATGCCAGGACATAATAGGCGCCTTCACGAATTTGCAGAATATACTCACCGTTTGCATCCGTTTGCGTCTGCCTGAAAATGTGGTCATTGACAGCTAACCTCGGGTTAATGAATACCCGAATGGTCGCATTTGCCAAAGGCGTCCCGTCTTTTGCTTTTATGACCTTTCCGCGAATGGCATTGGAGGTCCTCAACCCAAAATCAATATTTTCTGTGGTCTGTAACTCAACCACAGAAACAAAATCCGCTTCACCGAACGTTGCAGCGTCATCATAGAATTCACCCTTGTACCCGGCTGTATTGGCATAAACCGTATAGGAACCGGTTGCAAGCGGGCTGATCTCATAATTTCCGTTTTCATCGGTAACCGTATGTTTGGCTATTCTGGGATTAACGACCAGAGCTGCCACAACATGCACACCTGCTAAGGGTAAACTGTCAGCATCGGCAATAATATGACCGGTGATTTTCCCGCCTTCGCTCAAGCCAAAATCAAAACCGGTGAGCGTATCATTTTCGGCAACTTTTACCGGTGTGGCCTCCAGATAATTTCTGGTGTCATCGTAGAATTCACCCAGAAAGTCACGTGCCTTGGCAGTCAACACATAAATTCCCGGAATAAGTTCATCCGCCGTGTAGTTACCCAGACTGTCCGTTTCAGCGCGACGAACCCAGTGAATCCGCCCCAGACGAATGGCCCGCACAACCGCGCCGGGAAGAGGCGCACTATTCAGGTCGTCAATCACATTTCCTGAAATCACTCCCGTTGCCGGCGGACTGACAACCACTTTTGCCGCAGCGCGAATGGTAAATCCATCCACCTCTACAAAAGCGACTACTTTGCCTTCACCTGTGGCGTTGCCAGCGGTAAATAATCCATCTGCAGAAATTTTTCCAAGGTCTTCTGGAATCACTTCCCACCGAACGAAAATCGGTGGAACGCGGACACTGAGTTTGCTTTCCACGACAACATGAAATTGTTTTTCCGTACCCGATGGCACAACCGCATGGTCAGGAACGACTTTCACATCAAAAAATGGATGATCAACTTTGCCGATGTGAATGACAACTACTTTTTCAAGCGTTCCACCGCCAATGGTAATTGTCACGACAACCTTCGCATCACCCGGGTGTCGCCCGGCAATGAAATAACCGTCCTCTGTGATGGTACCCAGAGAGTCGGGCTCCACACGCCATTTAATATCGTCGATTGCGATTGGCGCCCGGACATCCGAACTGACTGTAAAGCCAAATGCTTCCAGTTGAATGCCCTGACCGGTTGCGACGTCTACTTCCGCCGGCGTGACCAACGCATCGACATCTTGTGCCTGTGCAAGTGTAACGCCCGTCACACTCAAAAATAACGTACATAAACCAACAAACATAAATTTAATTTTTTTCATTTTCCTTATCTCCATGCTGATTTTGAATCTAATTGACTTTTTCCGCGCAAATTGTTACGTTTGTATATAATAGTTTGGAATACGTCAGCATGTCATGGAACATCATGCCTGCCCTGTCCAATGAGGAATCTTTCCGCCATGGCCAAACGTTGGAAGTTTCCTGAATTTATGGCAGGGCATTTTTATTATTCCTCAAGTTGCGTTTGTCCATCACCCCCTTTCGAACATCTATTAGCATTTTCTCTCATTTTACAGTTCCTTCGCATAAAAATTAACGGATACGATTTCGATATGGCAAAGCCCAGAAAACGGAATTATACGGAGCGGAATCATCATAGATGGTGCCGTTATCGATAACATCAAGGGCGGAATGCCGGACGCCGAACAAATTCTGTTTTACAAAAAATCCGGAGAAAACACCATCACCGGCGACTTCATCCGGATAGACGCCGTCATCGCGAAGCGTTTTGCGGGAACGCGCCGAGAAACGATGCATTTTGTGCCGCAATAAAACCGTTTCCCCAGGCTCGGGAGGAAAATTATTGGTATTTGAAATCGTTGCGTAAACTTTAATGGTATCATTTCTGCTAAACTCAGGAATGCCGGACTTCCGATCAAGAAACGTTGCCAGAGGATCTGTTACGATTAAATCACCATTCAGACCGGGAGCGCTGATTCGCAACTGCTCAATTGCGACTGTGGGATTTTCAGACGAACCGACCGCTAAGGACACCTGGGTGATCTTCCAGTTACTGCGAACATTCGCCGAGTCGTTTTCCGCCGATGCATTCTTTTTCTTAACCAGTTTCACTTTTCGAACAATGCTGTTCGTCATTTTCTTGCTAATGATCGTTGCGCCCTGCCCACCACCTGACGTATCTTTTGCCAAAATCTTAAATTCACCGTTGAGCGTGTGGAAGACGGTTGCTGTCGCAGTCGAGTCTGTTTCAAACTCCACAAGGACCGTATCCAAAGCAAAATGACCGAACCGGCCGAACCTAATGGCATCCAATGGACCATTGGTTTTGGCAAGCTGGTTCTCTTCATTGGCCGATGATTGCACGCCGTTATCATCCATCCCGCTGACATCAAAAATATCTGAATCCTGGGAAATTGCTTGCATGATAAGCGGAATTTGATCGCTAAAAGAACTTTCGCTGTTAGAAGGGTTGCTGCTGCACGAAGCAAGCATGAAAATTAACGTTATTGAAAGTAAACCAAATATGTTGTTCGTCCTGATAAAAGTGTTCATTGGGGAGTCTCCTTACATTAGTTTAAATATCATTTAGGTACATTTTTCAAACTTTTGCGCACTAAATCGAAAGCGACCTGAATGCCTTCTTCGGCAGCTTGATAATTCCTTTTTTGAAACGATTTTTCAGAAAATTTGCGAATGTCATCTGCATTCTTTAGCAGTTGACGATTCCAATCTTCTCCGGTTCCGGTCAGACGGTTTTCCGCATCCTGGATTGCACTGTTTAACTGCTGCAGTCGTACCTGAATGGTTTTCTCCGAAACAGATGCAGTCGATGTACCGGGCGAAGAGAGAATTTTGTCCGCTCGTGTGAGAAACTTTTGCGAGGTAAGTACGGCTTCTAACGCCAGACGGTGTAAGCCCGCTTTATTGGCTCGTTCGGCCTTTTTTATAGTAAATTGCGACATTTCGAGTAACAGCTCAGCATCGTTCGGCGTGTCCGGGGTAACCCTTGATTTGTAATCTGCAATTTCACGTCGCGTCTTATCGATTTCATCCGCTAATTTGTTGGCAAACTGACGGCTACCGCCATTACCGGCGATGCGTTTTGCACGGCGAATCATATTTGTAGCAAGTTCGATTTTCCAGCGTGCCTCAAAACCGTGCCCCTGTTGAATACTGATTTCTGCTTCTCCGGCAAAGCGTTTGGCCCGTTCATAAATGACCCGTGCTCTTGGTCGGCCGGCGCCAACAATGTCTGAGCGGGTTCTGTCGATCAAATCTCTTAACCGCGAAAGGGCGGTTTCAGCCTGATTGACGGACACTTTTGAATTACCAGTTGACAAGTCCATCGCACGCAGAAGCAATAAAACACTTTGATTGTAATATTTTTTAGCAGAATTCATGTCTCCTTTACGATACGCCCGTTGTGCCTGATCAGACAATTTCAACGCCTGTGTAAATATTTGCCGTGCTTGTTGATTATCGCTATGTTCAACCTCTTCCCGGGCTCTCTCCAGCAAATCCTCGTAGCGCCGTTTGTCCTGGTCAATTGCATCCAGACTGTTCGTCTTTGGATTTTTTATGATGGCAAGCGCACGTTCCACAAGCGTGATGGCCACCCGATAGTGCTCTACTGCTTTTCTCAGCTTTCCCGCAGACAGGGCTTTCTCGGCAGCGTCACGATTTCGTCTGGCCTCTTGCAATATTCTGTTAACATCTTTGTTCAAATTACCCGACAAATCCGTGTTGGCCCTCTGCAGTAAATTATCCAGCTTGCTGCGTAACCTCCTCACCGGTCCTTCCAAAGTGAGCTTCACAGCCTGTTCCAGGATCGCATTTGCGGCTTTTACTTTTGCAACAGCAGCTCCAAATTTATCCTTTTCAGCTAAAGCACGGGCTTCATTAAGAAGTTTTTGAGCCGTATTTATCAAATCGATTGCACGCTTGTTGTTGAAAGACTGAGCCAGTTCCCGGGCATTTTCTATATTCCGTTCAAGATTCCTCAGTGCCTGGGCAACATCCTTGCGCTGTCCCCAACCACTTTGTGGAAGTGCCAACAATAAAATAGCCAGCAATGAAAAATACGTTAACCAATTTTTAAATATCATTTTTAGCACCGAATTAAAATGCACTTGGAGCTTTGCCATAAAGAAAGCAAACCGTATGCCACCAAACAGCGAAGCAGTCGTCGCTTTATCAAGACATTGTTTTTATTTAAATTAAAACAGATAACCAGAATTTATTCCATTTGATATCCCGGTTTTGCCCGAAAATTGTACAGAGAGGTACACGTCTATATGAACGATATGGTACACACGGAACGTCAAATCCGCTTAATCGCCAACCCCAAGTCTCTCCATCATCGAATAAAGTTTACGGCGTGTGATACCGAGAAGTTTTGCTGCTTTACTTTTATTTCCATTCGCTTTATGTAAAGCATTCTTAATTAAATTTTTCTCAACGTCTTCTAATGACAGGCCTTCATCGGGAATCTGAATGGATGTACTGCCAACCGGAGCCGGGATATTGCGAATGTGCGGTGGGAGGTCTTCCAAACGAACGGGCTGCTCACCAGCCATAATCAAGGAACGCTCAATGATATTTTCCAATTCCCGAACATTCCCCGGCCAGCGGTATTTCATTAACAGGTCAAGCGCGCGATTTTCAATACTGTCTTCTTCCCGATTAAATTTTCCAAGAAAATGGGAGACCAGAACCGGAATATCTTCTTTGCGCTCCCGTAAAGGCGGCAAATAAATCGGAAAAACATTTATACGGTAGTACAAGTCCTCACGAAAGGCATTTTCCTTCATTGCCTCTTCTAAATTTCGGTTGGTCGCAGTAATGGTTCGGGCTTTGTTCCTGAGGGTCCTGGTACTCCCCAGCCGTTCGATTTGCCGGTTTTGCAAAACGCGCAGCAGTTTAATTTGAGTGGAAGGAGAAATGTCACCGATTTCATCTAAAAAAATGGTGCCGTTACCGGCCAGCTCAAACCGGCCGGCCTTCTGTTTATCCGCACCGGTGAAGGCGCCTTTCTCATGGCCAAACAATTCGCTCTCAAGCAAACTTTCCGGTAAAGCACCGCAATTTACGGGCACAAACGGTTCGGCCTGCCGCGGACTCAAATGATGAATTGCCTGCGCCACCAACTCTTTACCCGTCCCGCTCTCCCCGCGAATCAAAACCGTTGCATCTGTGGGCGCTACTTTTTCCACCATTTTATAGACTTCCTGCATGGCGCCGCTTTCACCCACCATATTTTCCAGAGAATATTTATCCTGCAGCTTTTTCTTCAATTGCAGATTTTCCGCAGCGAGCTGCCGCTTCTCCATAATATGCCGGACTTTCACCTTCAGCTCATCCAACTCAAACGGCTTGATGACATAATCATAGGCGCCGTTTTTCATCGCTTCCACGGCATTTTGTGTGCTGGCATACGCGGTCATCAAAATCACCTCTGTCTGCGGTCGCTGTTTTTTCACCTGATTGAGAACAAAAAGGCCATCTTTGCCTGGCATTTTTAAATCGGTCACGACCAGATCGAACTGACTTTCTTTGAATTTTTTCAGACCTGTTTCGGCATTTTCAGCAGTTACAATCGAGTACCCCTCCGGTTCAAGAGCAAATCTTAAAATTTTGCACATCTTGGGTTCGTCATCAATAACGAGAACATTTCCCTTTTGCATGATTCTTCCTTTTTTCAAATGTTATGAACTATCAAAACAGGTCGTCAGGAAACCGGCAAACTAAACGAGATTTTTGTACCTTTGCCTGTCTGACTATCTACATCGATCCAACCGCGGTGCTTTTCGACAATACGTTTACAAATAGCCAGACCGAGACCGCTTCCCGACGTTTTAGTCGTAAAAAATGGTTCAAAAATATCGTCGCTGCTTTCATCAAACCCGCATCCGTTATCTTCAATTTCAACCGTCACATAACGTTTCGCTTTTTTGCGGTCATTTTTTAATCTGACGATGATTTTCCCTTGCCCCTTTTTGTCCATCGCTTGAATTGCATTCAGAACAAAATTTAACATCAACTGACTCACAGCATCTTCGTCATGTGGAACGGCAGGAATATCTTCAAACTCCCGATTGACGGTTACCCCGGCCTTGCGCAGTTCATCATCCATAGCCAGCAACGACTTCTCAACAGAGGTCTTAAGATCGACGCCATGACATTCCAGTTCCCGGTCACGGGCAAAGGTGAGAAAATCACTCACAATACGGTTGAGCCGGCGTACTTCACTGGGTATGTAATCAAACAGTTCATCAGAGTCGCCATTTTTTTCGTATTTTGAACGAAGCACATCCGCTGTTCCTTTGATGATGCCCAATGGATTACGGATTTCGTGGGCCACCGTTGCTGCCATCTGCCCCATCGCCGCCAAACGTTCGTTTTTGCGCAGGGACTCATGAGCTCTCATCAGAGAAGAAATCGCCCAGAATAAAAACAGTGAGAACAGAACCACCAACGTTCCGCTAACAAGCCCGCCGATGATGAGACCGTTTTGGAAGATTTTCAGTAGAGCAAAAAAATCGGCACTGGCCTGAACCGCAACAATGGCCACCACATCATGCAACGGGCCGAACACCGGCGCGTAGCCATTCTTAAAACGATTTCCTTCCACAATCTGCATCTTTGAGACCGCCGGAGCTCCGGCCATCGCCTGACTTACGGCCAAACTGTCCTCTTCAAGAAAAAACAGCCGGTCGCCGAAAGAAAATAATTGCTGACTACTGGCGTAAAGTTTGTAGTGCAAATCCACAAGATACACCGCTTGTAACTGGTTTTCGGTATGCACTCTTTTGAGAATATCCGTTAGGTTTGGTAAAATGATGTTTGCCTGACCGGATTCAATATCATAGTTGTATTCTGCAGACTCGATGACATTCGCTGTAAGCGTGGCGATTGAGAGCAAGCGTTGCCCCAATTCCTCCTCAAGAAAATTCTCCATCTTTTGCAAAAACCGCCAGCTTCCCACAATAAACCCCAGCATCACCACGACGGTCAAAATAACCATGCCGCTGACCATGGATTTCCGACGACGCAAAAGATTCTCATCAATATTTCTGGAAGCGTTCATTTTTCTGAATCCCCTGCACCAAACAACCTGAGCCACTCGGCAAGTTCATCTTCAGTGAGTTTCGGTTCCTCAGAATGACTTTGTCTATTATCCTGATGCCTTTTATGAAGCAGTTGGTAAAATTCAGCCGTTGTCATCACCCGGGCATGTTTGTTTTTGGCAAACCGTACGATATCCAAATCATCGGTGACCAATGTAATTGCTTTAGGGTTGGACGAACTACGAATGTTTTCTTTGATTAACGGATCGGCTTTGAATGGATTTCTGGAAAATTTCACGAACAAACGCTTGCCGTAATGTGCGTTATCTACACCAAAAGGCGGCTGTGTTCCATCGAATACGATGGTTACAAACACCTGTTTGATGGTTACATAATTTTTGACCAGGCGAATGAATTCGTTTCGCGCCTGTTCCAGGTTTTGCTTTGCAAGTTTCCTCAGTTCAGGTGTACAAAAAATAACGTTGTAACCATCGATGATTATTTTATTCATACCAGCCTGCCTTGAGAATGTTTGCAAAAATGCAGGGAGCTTCGGGGAACTGCTTGACAGGGAATATCAATTTGACATTCTGCATCAAAAGCATGCACAGGTTGAGCAGATACCCATGACGATCTGCACGAATGTCCGGCACAGAGACATTTTCAGACAAACAATCGATTTGGGTCATTGAGTCCCTTTAAAACATTCTTCCCTGATAAACGACCTTGACTTCACCGTTCAGGTAAAAGCGGTTTACGTTTTCAATTTTTTCGACCTGCAGCAAACCACCACTGGTTCGAATCGTCAGTGGAAAGACCGTGCCTTTTTTCATCTGCGACATCAGCGCAGAAGCCACACAACCGGTGCCACACGAAAGCGTTTCTGCCTCAACCCCTCGCTCGTAGGTTCGCACACGAATGACGTCGGGAGATTCCACTTCGACAAAATTCACATTGGTCGCCCCCGGATGAAAATAGCCGTGGTGCCGATATTTGCGGCCTAAACTGTCAACATCGACCTCGTCTATGGTCTCACAAAACAAAACCAGATGCGGAACGCCGGTATTGATGAATCCGCCTTCTTCCAAAAAAGTCTCTTTTACGATTCCAGGAGATTTATCCAGAGCAAACGGTTCCGGCATTTTAATTTTTACAAAATCTTCTGTAACGACGGCTTCATAAATATGAATACCAAATTCAAACGCCATCGTGGTAGGAGCGATCTTATGATGTGCAGCAAAATGAGCCCCTGCTCTGGCGCCATTGCCGCACTCGGCTTCAGACCCGTCGGCGTTGATGTAGCGTAAACGAAAATTGTACGCATTACTTTCTTCGATGAGCAGCACCCCGTCGCCGCCCACGGATTTACGGCGTTCGCATATCTCCTGAAAAAAAGACCTCCTATTGACCGACAAACCGAGTGTGCGGTTATCAATTAAAATAAAATCGTTCCCTGTTGCGGAATATTTAATAAAATCGAATCTCGAATTGTTGACCATTTATAGTATTACCCTTAAACACTTACATTTCCAAATCCGAAAACTCAATGACGGCAAAACAATCGGATTTATCAATTAACGGTAACCACGTTCCCACGACCCGTACCGCGGATTCGGAAGAATAAAATATTTCGTTCCCCAACGTGTATCTTTTTTCAATTCTTCACTGCGGTAACGAGCAGCTTTTTCACTTCCGCGCATGGGCATAAAATCACGAATATTGTCGCCAAAGAGTGCTACCAATTTCATCGGGCCGTTAGCCGCACACCGCCCTGTTCCCGCTTCCAAAGCACGGCGCCGGTCTTCTTTTCGGTCTTGACGATTTTTTCGGGTTAGCATGACATCACCGTCTTTATACAAACCGAACTTTTTCAAATTTGCAATGGTAGCGCCTTCATTGCTGAACATTCGATTGGTGATGAAAGCAACGTGTGCATGCACGCCTAAAGTTCTGATGCTGTCGAGAAAGGACGTCACCCCGGCAAGCTGCGGCGCCTCCTCACGCTGCACCCATTTACTCCAGGACTGTTGCGTAAACCCGGAATCCACCTGAACACGTTCAATAGCGTATTGAATGTTGTTTAAAACGGTCTCATCCACATCCAGAACCACTGTCCAATTTTCTGTTATGGATTTGGCATTTTCCTTAACAACCGGCCAGGCCATAGAATAGACTTGCTTACACAATGCCTCATATTCAATGGATTTTGACGCCCACTCAATGTCTTTTGGTAACTTTGCATGCTCCTGCGCTGCCGATCTGCAAGCCATTAGACTTAGGCTCATCAAAAACACTGCGACGATCACTTTTTTCGACTTCAACATTTCCTCCGGCAAAATGCGTTTTTAAAATTTAAAATAATTTTAAATGAAAAGTAATTAGAAATGCAAAGAAGTTCAAGTGAATTTTCTTTTCTGTTTGAGTTCAACGTGCGAGCATCGTCTTTTAAACAGATGACAACAAAATGACCTTCTTTAAGCAGGGAGTTTTTTTTAAAAAAAGTTATGCAATTTTAACTTATTGCATGTATAAAACTATTTACTTAGACTCACAAATATTTTTACCGGTTTGTCTATAATGAACAAAAATAATTTACGAAAATTATGGTTTCCCTTCTTAATTTTTGGTATATTTGCCGGTGCGGCACTCCTAAATAAAGATATCCTCTTTCAGTTTGGCGCCACTGCAATTTCTCAAACCCAAAAAGTTTTTGCTTATGTGGTGCAGATCGGAATCTGGATCTCAGCAGCACATTTTTTGAACCGGATTATCATCGTATTTTTCTGGGATGGTTTTATCAAAAAAATGCTTGGTGCAACGGTTCCCCGCCTGCTTAAAGACGTTTTAACCATCATCATTTACTTTATTGCCATTACCGGAATCGTCGGATTTGTTTTTAATAAATCCGTTACCGGTTTCTGGACGACTTCAGGCATTATCGGATTGGTTCTTGGTCTCGCTTTGAAGAACATGATCCTGGATGTTTTTACCGGTCTCGCCATCAATATCGACCGGCCGTACAAAATCGGTGAATGGATTAAAGTACACAGTACCGGGTCCAATGGAGATTTAGTGGGACAGGTTTTGGAAACCAACTGGCGTACGACCCGTTTGTATACGGAAGATGATTCGTTAATCATTGTACCAAACAGTATTCTCGGAACGAAGGTGGTCACAAATTTCTGGGGAGCGGGTCCCGGTAGTCGCTTCGAAACGAGCTTCTGCCTCGACTTTTCCATACCAACCGACCGCGCCTGCCGCATCCTGCAGGCAGGAGCAAAGGCGGTGGTGGGGCAGGAAGGTATCTTAGAAGAACCGGAACCCAACGTGATTGTCAGTACGACCAACGAACACGGCGTCATTTACAAAATTCGTTTCTGGATGCACACCTGGGGAAACGGCGTCACCTTTGGCCGGACCAAAAGTAAAGTGAACCAAAGCATTTTAGAACATTTGCAACAGGCGGGCATTACACCGGCATATCCAAAACAGGACATTTATTATGCGAAAATGCCCGTGCGCCATCTAGATTCAAAATCCTTGGCTGATCGGACAAAATTGCTTAGCAGAACAGATTTGTTCAAGAATTTAGAAGCGGATGAGTTAAAAGAATTGGCCGCGAAAATGCACCAACACACCTTTTTGAAAGACGAACGGTTAATTAACCAGGGTGATGCAGGCGACTCCATGTTTATCCTGTCTGAAGGTGTCTTGCATGCCTACATCAACACCAATCAAAACGGAAATGAAATCAAAGTGGGACAAATCATTCCCGGACAATTTTTGGGAGAAATGTCTCTACTGACCGGTGAACCGCGGTCCGCAACAATCGTCGCCGCGACAGATGTCGTAGTTCATGAAGTCACCAAAGAAAATATAAACGGTCTGCTCAGCAAACGTCCGGAATTGGCAGAAACGATCAGCCAGGTGGTGGCCGCACGCAAGGTGCAAAATTCCCAAAAAATGAATGAAGCGACTGTCGAAGAAAGAATTGAGGAAACAAAAAATGTCGCCAGTCAGATTTTAAATAAGATGAAAATGTTCTTCAAAGGCGTGTTTGATCGAAAAAGTGATCCGGTGGAAAGTCACGGCCTCGCGTAATAACAGATCGCACATCTTTTGGCACGCTCTCCAAAAGATACCTTCAGGTTTCCTTCCCACACATTTCACATCTCATCGTTATCATTTTTAGCTTGATTATCGTCCCAATTATTGATATTTTTAAATTCATTGAATTTTGAACTTTTAAAATTTGAGGTAAAAAATGGCAATCGATCCGGAACTGCTTGAAATTCTCTGCTGTCCGGAAACCAAAACCGAGCTCAAGGTGATGACGGCAGAAGAAATTGCAAATGTGAACAGCCAAATTGAAAAAAACGCCCTGAAATACAAAGATGGGAAACCGGTGGATAAGCCTTTGCAGGAAGGGTTAATCACCGTTGACAAAAAGACGATTTACAGAGTCGACGATGAAATTCCCATTATGCTTATGGAAATGGGAATCGCCGCGGAACAAGTGCAGAATATTTAAATTCGGGACAAAAGATGCAGAGCATTCAGGACATCATGCAGGAAATCGGTAGCGACATGGCATTTCTTGACGACATGGCAAAAATTGAGTACTTAGTGGACATTAGCAAAAAAGCGCCGGGATTACCGCCGGAATTAAAAGACGAACAGCACAAAGTGTACGGTTGTGCCTCGGAGACCTGGCTCAATGTAGAAGAAAAAGACGGAAAAATTTTCATCACCTCGGACTCTGACACAGCAATCGTCAGAGGGTTACTGCAACTGCTTGAGCGCTGTTTCAACGGTCACACAAAGGAAGAAATCACTGCTGTGGATGGACAGCAAGTTCTGAATACCATTGGCCTCGGCGGTTCCATTACGAATCGGCGCATGAATGGATTTGCCAGCGCCATTGCCAAAATACAGCGTATCGTCGGAGAAATGATGCAGCCCAAAGTCGATGGCTAAATCTAAATCTGCACCTCCTGTAGGAAACCTACCGTTACCACTCCATGGAACCCATAAACGATGAGACATAATAATTGGATGTATGTCTGCGCCTATCTGGCTGCAGTCATATTAGCGAACCTTAGTGTGACGGTCTGGGGACCGGCTGTTACCATCATAAATGCATTTCTATTTATCGGGCTCGATTTAACAGCACGCGACCGTCTGCACGATGCCTGGCAAGAGCAACATCTCTTTATAAAAATGTCTGCTCTAATCGCTGCCGGTTCAATCCTTTCTTTTCTGCTCAACAAAAACAGCGGACAGATTGCATTAGCGTCCTTTTCCGCGTTTGCCTGCGCAGCAACGGTTGACACGTTCGTCTATCAAAAGTTGCACACCAAACCGCGCTGGCTGCGTATTAACGGTTCGAATATTCCCAGTGCAGCAGTGGATTCCGTCGTCTTCCCGATATTAGCATTCGGATTTCCTCTATTATGGCCGATTATGCTCGGGCAATTTCTCGCAAAAATTTTTGGCGGCTTCATCTGGTCATTAATTTTATCTTTCCCCCCAATTGAAAATTCAGTGCAACCCGGAATCAGAGAATCTTCCTAAAACAAAAATACCCACAGGTCGTTAATCAGTACGAACCTGTGGGTTGTTTTTTTAGTGAAAAAACGTAAAAGGAAATGAAAGTTTTTCTTCAGCTTTAATTTACACTCTTATTCATTGGGCAGAATATCAAACACAACTTCTGCTGTTTTTCCCGATTCCACAACCACGTCTTTTTCAAGTTTTCCTAAGACTTCATGCCATGCCTGAATTTTGTACGTTCCGGGCGGTACATTTGCAATCGTAAATTCACCGGAGTCATTTGTCACATCGTAATATGGTTGGTTCATAACTGCAATAAAAGCACTCATGTGGCTGTGCACATCACACCGGTAAAAGTACATTCCGGGCTTATCGAGCTTCTGCTTAATTTTTTTGCGAAATTTAGGCTGTGCTTTGTTGAAAATAGTGGCCTTGGGCTTGAGCTGGTCGGCATAAAGATCCCCATCCAGATAAACATGAACATTGTGCAAAATACCATCGTCGTTTTTTATCTCCAACATACTGCCAACCGGTACCGCCTGAACATGCGGCAGGTACCTGCATTTCGTTTGATCCAGAGTGAAAGGCGTATCTTGTACAGACACTTTCCCCTTCACGCCAACCAATGTAATGACCACATTTTTCAAACCGTGGTTGTCTTCAGAAACAACAAACGATTCGGAATATTGAAATGCGCCACAAACCGCCTGGTTTTTTGTGATCGTTACTTTTTCCGTTTCGGGATAATCCTCCGGGAATTTCACAATTCCTTTAATGGTGCCGCCGTCCAGAGGTTCTGCCCTCAGAGTGGGCTCCTTGCTTATTGCAGCAGAACTTCCGAAATTCAGCGTTACAACAACAAAAAAAATACTTACCGGGAACAAATAAAAAATTGATTTTTTCATTTTTTTCCTGCTCACTAAGGTCTCCTGTGTTAAATAATTATTATTTGAACCGCCATCTGTTTTTCTTCGGAGCAAACGATTTTAAATACGCATATAAATCGCTTATTTCATCATCATCCATGTAATTGGCATAATCGGGGCAGAAAAACGGTGGTTTTGCGAGATTTGCATGCAGCGGTTTCGCATACACCTTATTTTTCAGTCTTTCCTCAAATGCCTGTTCGGTATATTTATTTGCAGATTTTTTTAACGCCGGCATTATTTCATCGGGGGCCATATTGGGATTTTTTATGCCGCCGTCGCCACTTTCACCGTGACAGGCCCAACAGGCAAATCGTTTAAAAACCAATTCACCTCTTTCTTTATCAATATTACCCAGAAAAAAATTTGTCCTGAACTCCCAATCCTGAGATCCTTTATTATCCTGTCCTGCCTGCGTATGTAAATATGCAGCAAGGGCCTTGATCCCCTGGTCGGGAATATGAAAATTTGGCATAAATGTGCCGGACTTAAAAGCGTCCGGATCATGCAGCCAGACTTTTTCCCAATCTTCCGTCTTTCTGATCGCCACCCAGGTCAGATCCGGCCCGATGAAACGACCTGTGGAACCAACCCGATGACAGGCGAGACAATCGTAATCTTCAAATAATAATTTACCCTTTTCAGTCAGAGAAATATCTTTAGCCAGAATATCTTCCGTATGAAAATCTTTTTTCATTTTACTTAAATACCCGACCACCGATTCTAACTGGTCAGGAGGAAAGTCGAAGTTAGGCATTTTTGTGCCCGGTTTAACAGCCTGTGGGTCCGCTAACCATCGCTTCAGCCAATCCGTGGAACGCCGGTTCGCGACCTGATTCAGGATAGGTCCAACCGTGCCGCCACGCTCCGTGATTGTATGACAGCTTGTGCATTGGTAAGATTTGACGATGTCACTATTTAAAAATGCTTCCTGTGGCGTACCCGTCCAATCTTTGTCTTTCGAGAGTGCAGGTACCAAAGTCAAAAACAATATGCTCGATAGTATAATTAGTTTATCCATAACCTCATTATTTTTTAGTTATAAAAAATGTGGCTAACTTTTCTCATATTAAAATATAAAGTTAGCCACAACTATTCCCATTATTATTCAATTATTCAAAGAGGATTACTTTTTGCCCATTTTATCCATCTTGCCCATCATTTTCTTCATCATTTCCGGGACTTCACCCACCGAAATTTTGTCATTATTACTCAATGAAGAAACATAAGCGGTTAAGGCTCTCGCTTCTTTACTTGTCGGGTCTAACGGTTGGGCAGCCATGAACATCTGGATACAATTGTTCTGCATATCAGTCAATGTTACAACTTGATCGTTGGGAACTTTGTATTTAGGAAACGTTGCTGCTGCGCCTACTAATGTTGGGATAGGCAGTTTGTAGGGTTTACCGGTCAATTCACTTGCCATAGGAGTTTCTGCTTCACCGCCGGTTGTACCGCCGCCAGGATGACAGCTTGCACACGCCTGACCGTTTGTACCGAGGGCTTTTTTGTCATTAAACAGCTCTTCACCCCACTTGATAGCTTCCTTTTGTGTAGACATCAAACGCTTCGGCAAGTTTTGCATCATCGCTTGTTTGGATGCCATATATTTGTCCATGTTTTTCATGGCCATATTTTTCATCATCATTTTTTGTTCTTTTGTCAGCGGTTGTGGCGTGTGTTTCTTTTCTCCGGCTGCTAAATTCACAATTGAAAAACTGACGGTGGAAATAAGCACGACTGCCAGAATCCAATTCATTACTTTTGAAACTTTCATCTTTTTGCCTCCTTAAAGATTAAAAAATACAATTAAATGAATTTAAATAAACAACATTAAACAATTTGTTGGAATTCACCTCCTCTCATATTCAATGACGTCTACTCAATTTTTTGGTCTAATTTAAAAAATGGGTTTGAGTATTTACAATCTTGCAATAACGCTTAGAAAAGTAACCATCATACAGGGTACGAAATTCATTAACTTTTCTTTACAACAAAGTAACTTTTTTAATTATTCCAATTATTTTTACAAAAAATAAATTAATTCAAACCCCTCAAGTTCATATAGAGATAACATATTTTAATTCAATAATTTATTCATGGCGGCCAAACAATTTTATCACTCACTTTTAAAAAGATTGGATGAATTCTGCAAGGCTTTTTGTTACAAGTAATTAAAAAGGGAAAAATGGAGATTTTTTTCAGAAAACAACGATGAAATATATAGTTACCCTCACATTTAAATGACGACCATGTTGCAGTCAGACTTTTGGTCTGGACGTCGATTTCAATTCCCCTCCCAAGAGCATTTGACCATTTATTTTTCATTTATAATGAAAGGAGATGCAGATGCAAACCAATCGACTTTCTGAAAAAGCGGTTGTACATGTAGCGAAATTAGCCTGGAAAAGTTTTCAGGCCATAAATAAACGGTTGCCTGAGGGGCGTCCGTTTCAGCCGAAATGGGCACCTGAGCCATTATTGAAAAGTTATAAGAAAACAAGACCAATACTTGGTATTCCCCGGGAAACCGACTCGCTTTGTCCTAAATGTGTTATGGAAGTGAGAAATGCGGTGATTTCCGGTGAAAAAAACCTTGAAGATTTCATTGGCAGCCATCCGGGTGAGATCAAAGCCCAAATCGTTGAAGAAGACGGCAAGGTGTTGATGAAAAAAAACTGCCCCATCCATGGGGATTTCGTAGATACACTTTCCATCGACCCTGATTTCACACGACATATAGAAAGTTTATTTCCAGGACGTGACTTTAGAACACTGGGAGATGAACAGGTACACAGACACGGGTCGTCGTCTATTAAATATGGCCGTGGTGCCGTAATGACCATCGACCTGACAAACCGTTGCAACATGATGTGTGAACCATGTTTTATGGATGCAAATCAGGTCGGTTATGTCCATGAACCATCGCTCGACGATTTAAAAGAAATTTTAGACCGCTCCATTTCCTTTAAACCTAAAAGACAGTTAGCTTTGCTATTTTCCGGTGGCGAACCAACCGTGGCGCCGACTTTCTTTCCGATCATGCGTTACGCGAAAGAGATCGGATATTATGCAAATCTCTGCGCAACAAACGGCATTCGTTTTGCACAAAATCCCGAGTTTGCATTTGAAGCATATGATGCGGGGTTAAATACCGCATATTTACAGTTTGACGGCGTCGGCAATCTGGCTAATTCACACAGAAAGGTTGGTAATCTCTTCGACGTAAAATTACAGGCGATCGATAATTTAGCCGCTGCCGGTATCAGCGTGACTCTGGTTGTGACCCTGGTTAACACCATAAATAACCACCAGGTTGAGCACATTCTCAGGTTCGCGTTGGATAATCCGGACAAAGTTAGCGCAATCAGTTTTCAGCCGGTTTCATTCACCGGTCGGGATGAAAATATCAGCGATGAACTACGGCACAAACAGAGATATACGCTGTCGCATCTCGCACATGAAGTAAAAAATACCATGGGTATCACAGAGCCGCTGCGTGACTGGTTTCCACTTTCCAGTCTTAGTTCATTAACCGCAGCCGCAGACCATCTGCGCGGTCCGAATGTCGACTGGGGCGGTATCAATTGCTCCTGCCATCCCGATTGCGGCATTGCGACGATTTTAATGACCAACAAAAGAACCGGAGCCTGGGCACCTATTTCAGAATTCTTTAATCTGGAACAACTCTTTAAAGACGTCTACACCATCACCGATTCCGGACGCGGAAAAGTGCTGAGTGCTGCCCAAATGGCGTTGGCATTTGCTCGTAACTACATACCTGAAAAAGCCCCTGCCGGCTTCAGGATCAGCGAATTGATCAAACAATTCGACATGCACTCCGGCGGTTCCATTGGCGGAAACTATGAAGATGACCCCAGAGAGAGAAAGAAAAACGAATGGTTTCCATTGTGGGTTGGCGGAATGTGGTTTCAGGATCTTTGGGTCTATGACTTCCGCCGCACGGAGATGTGTGTCATCCCTTACGGAACACAAGAAGGCGAAATCTCATTCTGTGCGTACAATACCGGTGTGGGTTGGCGACAAATTATCGAAAACATGCACATGACCGCAACAACCTCTGAATGGTTCAAAACCAAAGGACGACATAAAATATATGCTGCGGGCCGTAATGTTGAACTTCCGGACAAACCACATTCTTTAAAGGTCATTCAGAACGACCCGGCCCCAACGACATGTGGTTGCGGAAAAGCTGTTCGTAAAGAAGTCCCACAAGAAATGGATGTCGCTGAAGTTTGATACGTCTCTAAGTAGTAAACAATTTAATGAAAAGGTTGTTCAATTATGCAATTTGATTAGCCACAAACGCATAGAACAACCTTTTCATTTTTATCACTCGTAATTTATCAAAAATCGTCAGCCGCTTACAGCAGCTTCCAACAAACTGATTTTGCCGGTATCAGCATCCAGCCCTGCCCGGATGCCGATAGGCAGAGTCGGTTTGTCCTTAATGTGACCGATAGAAATACCCACACACACAGGAAAATCGAATTCTTTAAATGTTTCCTGGATGACCGATTCGACACTGCGTGAAGAATAAAATCCCGGCTCATAATCTGCAGGATGCACGCTGTTCAATTTATCAAAGAAAACACCTTTGCAATGATCAAATTTCCCGGCGAGTTTTAAATGGGTCAACATACGGTCGAGGTCATAGGGTTCTTCGCCCACCTCTTCGATAAAGATGATGGCATCCTTGCTGTCGAATTCGTACGGAGTTCCTAAGGTCATTTGCAGCAATGTCAAATTCCCACCCATAAGCCTCCCTTCCGCCGCGCCGGGTTTCACAGTCCAAACTCGATTGGAGGTTTGTAAATTGTCTTCATACGGTGCATCAACGATTTCACCCACTGCTTCCGGTTTTTCCAGAACATCTAAAAAGTATTTTTTTGTATAATCTGTGAAAGTTGACACCGCCACCGGACCATGAAATGTGACCAGCCCCGTTTTCTCATAAATGCCAATGAGTAGAGAGGTAATATCACTGTAGCCGACTAAGATTTTAGGATTTCTTTTTATGAGAGAGTAATCCAGAAACGGCAGCAGTTGGGCACTGCCATAACCGCCGCGAATCGCCATAATCGCGCTTACAGCATCATCTTTAAACATAGTATGCAAATCTTCAACCCGGTCTTCAATTGAACCTGCGAGATAACCTTTTCGTCTAAGAACATTCTTGCCGATTTTAGTTTTAAACCCCAAATTGTGAAGTTTCTCCTGCACATCGATTAACGTCCTGTGGCCTTCAAACAAGGATGAAGCGGGCGTCACGAGTCCAATCGTATCCCCGGAATTTAAAGCAGGTGGTTTGATAATCTTTGCCGAACGGTTTTTTCCTGCAGTTAACGTTAATAAAGGTAAGAATGACAAAAAACTGCCTGCGAGTGTGGTTTGTAGAAATTGGCGCCGGTCTTGCATAGCTGATTCTCCTCCCTTTTTCTTCATTTACCGGAGGAATTTACAATGAAATATTTACATTGTAAAGGATTTCTCTTCCAAGCCATCTATAACGCTTTGAACTGGGTAATTTCTTGCAAATAAAAGATAATCTCTTTAATTTGTTTCATAATATTGAATAACGAGTGATTGAACGAAAACGCCAATTTTATGGTCATTCCGAATCCGGTGAATGCCCCTAGACATCAAATTATGCTCAGAATTGTCTTTTCGAGCCAGGCGAATACCTGACGAGAAAGCTGGTCTATGCTTGCGTCAGACCTTTCGGCTCCGCGCTGCTACGCTCAAGGTGACAAGCATAAAAGTAAATCCTCTTTAAATTGACGCACAAGGGCGGCTGCCGGATCGAAATGACAGAAACGTGAGTTTCCGGTCAATCATCAAATATACGGAAACGGAGGTTTTCATGAGAAAAATGAAACGCAGGGAATTTGTAAAGAAAAGTACCGCGCTAACGTTCCTGGGAGGATCTGCTCTTTTGGGTTGTGGCTCTGACACATCGAATGACGGACCAGCGGTTCATACCCGGAAAAAATATCAATGGAACATGGTAACCACCTGGCCGCCCCACTTTCCTGTAATGGGAGAAGGGGCCGATCAAATAGCAACATGGATCGATGAAATGTCCGAAGGACAGTTAAAAATACAGGTTTACGGGGGTGGTGAACTCGTACCTGCTCTCGAAACATTTGACGCTGTCAGTCAGGGAACCGCACAAATGGGACACAGCGCCTCTTACTACTGGGCAGGTAAAGTCCCGGCAGGACAATTTTTTACGGCAGTCCCGTTCGGCATGAACGCACAGCAGATGAA
>CAYVXE010000051.1:11740-29034 GCA_964455375.1 uncultured Calditrichaceae bacterium | reverse complement strand
TCTTCATCGATTCAATTTTTAAACGATTGATATTTTATGTCTTAAAGCGGATACTCTTCATTAAGAATTTGTTGGCACTCATCTTGCCAGACTATAACCAACTGAAGATGAGTAATTATCGATGAACTTTGAATTTAGATATAACTTACTGTCCTGAGAAGTTTACATCTTAGGAAAGAGAAAAATAAAGGGGGAGAGAGATGGCACAAGATCCAGTGTGCGGAATGGAAGCTAAGGGTTCCGCCGAAAGCACTATCGAGTACAACGGCGCAAAATACGAGTTTTGTTCACCGCCGTACCAAGAAAAATTTGAGGCGGCAGCGGACAAATACATTTCATCTACTCCGGAAAAGAGCCAGAACACGTATGGCGAAGCGAAGGATGGCACGGAGCGAACTCAACATTGAAAGGAACCGTAAGATGGAAAGAGGCATTGAACATTCTGGGGCCTGGGGCATAGCACTGATCGTGATCGTTATCGCTTCATGGTTGCTTTACCGTTATCTTGCCCCGAAAACGTGGCGCGAGTGGACGAGTGCGGGACTGATCCAGGCATTTATTATCGCTCTCTACGCAGAAATGTATGGTTTCCCGCTCACAATCTACCTGCTCGTTCGGTTTTTTGGATTGGATCGTCGTTACCTCAATGCAAATCTTTGGTCCACACTGCTGGGTATTGGCGAGACGGGAATGATGATCTCGATGATCGTCGGCTATCTGTTGCTTTTTTTGGGCTTTGGCATTTTCCTGCAAGGCTGGCGAGAACTCCATCGCGCGCATCGACAAAACGAGCTCGCAACCGGAGGATTGTACAGCGTGGTTCGGCACCCTCAATACACGGGGTTGTTTATGGCACTTTTTGGGGAAGGTGTCGTACATTGGCCGACATTCTTCTCCGTGGGCTTGTTTCCGATTATCGTGCTCGCGTACACTCTGCTTGCCCGCAAGGAAGAGCGGAATACGATTGAACAGTTTGGGGAGACATATATAGCGTATCAGCAACGTGTGCCTATGTTCATTCCTTTGAAGGGAAAATGGCGGCAGTTTGTCGAGCGTTCCAATGTTTCCTCAGATGAAATGGAGTAGCTCGATTGATTCGTTGTTGTGGGAATAACAGTGGAATGATTGGTGCGGCAAAATGTAGAATGGTCGATCATGGATGGGTGAAGCTTTATTTCGCTGAGGACTTGCTTGGCGGTGCGAATGATTCTTTTTTGGTGAATTTAAGAATAACAGACGAGGATAATCTCGAATCAGACACAGTTGTTGTGAAGTCCTCACGGAGAGAACTTGTAGAATATTCAACACTTAAATGTGAAATATTCAGCAAATTCAATTCAAATCAGCTACTCGCTCTTCATCGATCCAATTTCTAAACGATTGATATTTTATGTTTTAAAGCGGATATGCTTCATTAAGAATTTGTTGGCACTCATCTTGCCAGACAATAATCAACTAAAGATGAGTTATTATAGATGAACTTTGAATTTAGATAAAACTTACTGCCCTGAGAAGTTTACGTCTCAGGAAAGAGAAAAATAAAAAGGAGGAGAGATGGCACAAGATCCAGTGTGCGGAATGGAAGTTAAGAGTCCCGCCGAAAATTATTTAGAATATAAAGGCGAAAAGTATGAATTTTGTTCGCCTGCCTGTAAATCAAAGTTTGAGGCCGAGCCGTCTAAGTACGTAGTTTTACGGCCTGGACGCAATAAGGCTACGAACCGCACTACGAGCAAAGGTATTGAACGGCTACAAATTCCGATAGTGGGAATGCACTGCGCTTCTTGTACAACGGCTATTGAGAAAGAAGTCAAAAAGCTTCCCGGTATCAAACAGGCAAATGTTAATTATACCACCGAAAAAGCCTATGTTGACTTTGATCCCCAGGAAGTTCATACCGACAAAATTCTGAATGCGATAAAATCAGCAGGCTACAAAACAGGTCAGGCTACTCTGAAGCTTGGCATCCGCGGTATGTACTGTGCCTCTTGCGTTACCAAAATTGAAAAGGAACTTCTGCAAACGCCCGGGGTGCTTTCGGCCAGTGTGGATCTTGCCGCCGAATCGGCCAGAGTAGACTACTTACCGGCCTCTGTAAAAATGGCTGAAATAAAAAATGTGATCGAGCGACTCGGATATCCCACCATTGAATCCGGAACGCCGTCCAAAGCCGTGAGTAAAGTCGACGAAGAGCCGGTTGACGAAAACCAAGCAGCGCGGGAGAAAGAGTACAGAACGTTGATGTACAAGTTCGCTTTTGCGGCTATCGTGGCGCTGCCAGTGGTGTTTTTCAGCTATCCGGATTTGCTTGGCCTGCCGCCGCAGTTTCAACGTGGCAGCCAAACCCTACGTTACATCTGGATGGCGATGGGATTGATTAGCCTTCCAGTCATGTTTTGGTCGGGCTCACAGTTTTACACCGGCGCGTGGGCCGCCCTCAAAAATCGTTCGGCCAACATGCACACTTTGATCGCTACAGGCATTACGGCTGCCTGGCTTTACTCTACAGTGGCCGTGTTGTTGCCAGGTATTTTTCCCAAAGAAGCGCTGGCGGACCAGTTTTACGATACAGTTGCGGTTGTGGTCGCTCTGGTTGTGCTCGGTATGGCGTTGGAGATTCGCGCAAAGGGCAAGAGCTCAGAAGCTATCAAGAAGCTCATCGGTTTGCAGCCGAAAACAGCCCGGGTCGTTCGTGATGGCAAGGAGATTGACATTCCTGTGGAAGAGGTGGTGTTGGATGAGATCATCCTCGTGCGCCCGGGTGAAAAGGTGCCTGTGGATGGCGTGCTGGTCGATGGCTCGTCTTCTTTGGACGAATCAATGATCACCGGCGAATCGATCCCGGTAGAAAAGTACGCAGGGGATGAAGTTATCGGTGCAACCATTAACAAAACCGGTTCTTTCAAATTCAAAGCGACCAAAGTCGGCAAGGATACGGCACTGTCACAGATCATTGAGATGGTGCAGGAGGCACAGAGCTCTAAGGCGCCTATCCAGCGGATTGTGGATCAAGTGGCTGGATATTTTGTGCCCACCGTCATCATCCTTGCAATTTTCGCCTTCGTGGTCTGGTATGACTTTGGCCCGCAGCCCAATCTGATCTACGCACTCATTGTATTTGTGACGACCCTGATCATTGCGTGTCCGTGTGCCCTGGGACTGGCTACGCCGATTTCATTAATGGTAGGTGTCGGCAAGGGCGCTGAGAACGGCATTCTCATCCGTAGTGGCGAGGCACTTGAAAGCGCACAAAAACTGGACGCCATTATTTTGGACAAAACCGGAACCATCACCGAAGGCAAACCGTCGCTTACGGATATTATCACCACAAAAGGCTTTGCAGAGAATGACGTGCTGCAATTTGCTGCTTCGGTTGAGAAGGCCTCGGAACATCCGCTGGGCGAGGCGATCCTGAAAGGGGCCGAGGTTCGTTCCATAGAACTGGTCGCTCCCAAAGATTTCAACGCCATCCCCGGCCATGGTGTTGAGGCGACGGTAAACAGCAAGAAAATTTTGCTGGGGAATATTAAGCTGATGCGTGATCGTTCTGTTCAGGTTGGAGAGCTGGAGGAACAGAGCCGGCAACTCGCCGACGACGGAAAGACTCCGATGTATGTAGCAGTCGACAGCAAAGCTGCAGGCATTGTAGCGGTTGCGGATACGGTTAAAGAGGATTCCCGGGCTGCCATCGCCAAGTTGAAACAAATGGGACTGGAGGTGGTGATGATTACCGGCGACAACCATCGCACAGCGGACGCTATTGCACGGCAGGTCGGGGTGGATCGGGTGCTGGCGGAAGTGCTGCCGGAAGATAAGGCTCACAATGTCTCAAAACTGCAAAATGAAGGCAAGATGGTCGCGATGGTAGGGGATGGCATCAACGACGCTCCCGCTTTGGCGCAGGCAGATATCGGCTTGGCTATCGGCACAGGTACCGACGTCGCCATCGAAGCTTCGGATATCACCTTGATCAAGGGAAGTTTAAAGGGGGTGGTGTTGGCGATCCAACTTTCGAAGGCGACAATGAAAAATATTCGCGAAAATCTGTTTGGAGCATTTTTCTATAACGGCCTTGGTATTCCCATTGCAGCCGGAATTTTGTACCCGTTTATTGGCATTCTTTTATCACCTTTGCTCGCTGGGGCAGCCATGGCGTTTAGCTCGGTTACAGTGGTATCCAACGCCAATCGTTTACGACGGTTTACACCGAAATTGTAGAATGTATTCCTTGTGAAGGTTCGGAAACCTTCGCAAGGTTAATTAAGAAAGGAGATAATCATGGCAATCGATCAAATCAGTATCACAATAATTGGCCTTCTGCTGGCTTCAGCCGTCGCCTGGTATTTCTGGTTTTCAGAAGCAAAGGGTACAAAATTAACAGTGGCCGCAAGCGGTATTCAAGAAATACTTATTACGGTAAAGGGTGGATACTCACCGGATGTAATCGTTGTAGACGCCGGCAAACCCGTGCGTTTAAATTTCCGTCGTGAAGAAACTGCTGCTTGTTCGGAACAGGTGCTGTTTCCTGATTTTGATAAACAGGCAACGCTTACACCTCATAAGACCATTCCCGTTGAATTTACGCCGGAGAAACCAGGTGAGTATGGCTTTCAATGCGGCATGGGGATGCTGCGCGGGAAATTGATAGTGGAGTAGATGCTTATCTTCCAAAGGATTGGAACCCTTAAGAAAGGAGAATTCTCAAATATAAGAATTGAATTCTCAACTTTGAGAAATAAATGGATTTTAAAAGATTTCTTGGACATTTTGTTCTAATCTTAATTATTGTAAATTATTAGAGTTATGATTTGTAAATATTTCTGCCCTGTTGCTGGCATAATTTTTGTAAAATGACGTTATTTAATAGATAGTAGCCTTGTAATCTTTGAAAACGAATTAGAATTATGCTGGGCTGTTACTAACCATTATAATCATTTAACATTACAAGTAGGTTACAAAAGGAAAGAAAAGTTAATAGTTTTAGCAGTGTTTGGCGTACTTGCAGCGCATCCCAACGCCTCTGTCCAAGCTTCTTTGACAGGCGCTATGGGTACACCTACGTTGGACGGGGTTGCCTCCCCCTGCGAGTGGACATCGGATATGATTACCACTTGACACTGGAAGGCGGCGCATACCAATCTACTTGGGCCAATCGTTTGTCCACTTTTGATCAGTAGAAACAACGCAGCGGGTCTTTCTTAAAAGAAATATTGATTCTCATTTTTTACCCATTTCTGAATAAATGAAAAAAATCATTTCTGTTGCTTTTTTAGTTCTTTTGGGAACACTGGTTGCCGGGCTTATATCCTATAAAAATGAGTTTCTCCAACCTATCGCCTATAATCATAACAAACACGTTGAAGAAAATGATATGGAGTGTCTGGACTGCCACAAATACGCTGAAGAAAATCCCCGCGCTTCCATCCCTAACATCGAGGTATGCCGGGATTGCCATGAGGGAGCCACTTCTGAAAGTGAAGAAGAAGCAATTTTACTCAATTTTATTAATGAAAACAAAAAGATACCCTGGCGGCAAATCTACTCTGTGCCTGATTACGCTTATTTTTCTCACAGACGCCACGTAAAGTTAGGGAAATTGGAGTGCACGGTTTGTCATGGTGAAGTCAGCACTTTCACCTCGCCCATAAGCAAGCCATTCGTAAAGATAAAAATGGGATGGTGCATGGACTGTCATGAAGAGAGAGGTGTGACAACTGATTGCTATGCTTGTCACCGGTAATGGCGTGTTGAAGTGATGGAATTCCATCAATCCAGTACTCCAATACTCTAATACTCCATTAGGCTGCCTAACAAGAGCATATTAAAAAGACTGAGATAACTGGTTTAAGACATTTACCGGACTACTTGTATGGAGATATCCCGTAGAGAATTCTTAAAATATTTAGGTATTACGTCGGCGGGTTTTTCGCTGGGCAGTTTAGGATGTGATACAACCTGGTCGGTGCCCGATGAACTGTATAAAAAAGTCGCCGGGGGCCCACAAATTGAAACCTGGAAAAACAGCGTGTGCTCCTTGTGTCCAGGTGGGTGCGGTATAAAAGTACGCCTAATCGACAGCATCCCGGTTCGAATTTTTGGCAATCCAAACCATCCGGTGAATCGTGGGGGGATTTGTCCCATGGCTGAGGCAGGTGTCGAGGCCTTATTCAATCCGGATAGAATCAAAGAACCTTTAAGGCGGGTTGGTGAGCGCGGCCAGGATAAATGGCAGGTTATTTCCTGGGACGAGGCGATTCAGATTGTGGTCTCCCGTTTGCGCAGCTTGAGAGAGAAAAATGAAACGCACAAATTGGCTTTTTGGGCGGGACAGCAATACAATCTACTTTCGAGTTTAATAAAAAGATTTATGGATGCCTTTGGCTCGCCTAATTTATTTATTTTTGACCAAAATAATTTTTTGAATTTAGCAAACTATTTAACTCAGGGTCATAAAAAACCTTTGGGATATAATTTCAAGGATGTTAAACTATTAATCAATTTTGGGGCTGATTTATTGGATGTCGGCCCATCGCCTATTCGATTCAATCAACTTTATTCCGAATTGAGAAATCGAGAAGGTGCACAAAAAGTGAGAATCATTCACATCGATTCCCGTCTTTCTCGTACCGCCGGCAACTCCAATGAATGGATACCTATTCAGCCGGGCACCATGGCTGCTTTAGCTTTAGGGATTGCCAATGTGCTTATAAAAGAGGGACAGTACGATAAGGATTTTGTAAGAAAAAACAGTTTTGGTTTTAGGGATTGGACTGATAAAGCAAGCAATTCCCATAAAGGATTCAAGACTCTTGTTACGCAAGAATATTATCCAGAGAAAGTTGCAGAAATAACCGGCGTTCCAGCCTCAAAAATTGTTGAGTTAGCCCGGGAATTCGGCGCCGAGGAGTCTGCATTAATTTTGGCCGGCGGGCAGGCTACAAACAGTAGGAATGGCTTGTACACGCTTTGGGCTGTAGAATGTTTAAATGCGCTCAAAGGCAATTTCAAAAAAGAAGGCCCGATTTCTTTTACGACAGAGCCCCCATTTGCCGCACTCCCGGAAGTGGAGATGGATGAAAGAGCTTCAAAAGGGCTAAGCTATCCAAAGTTGACCAAATCGATTGAAGATTTCTGTTTTCCGGAAGATGCGGTTTCCTATTTGCCAAATGTGATTTTGGATAAACAGCTAACTCCCATCGAGATCCTTTTTCTCGCAAATGTGAATCCGGTGTTTAATTCAATTAATCAGAGCGATTTCATTGCTGTTTTAAAAGAAATTCCATTTGTTGTCAGTTTCGCTTCTTTTGTGGATGAGACCAGTGTCTATGCCGACCTGATTTTGCCCGACCATACTTTTTTAGAAAAGCATGAGGTCGTTTACAATATTCCGATGGTAGATTTTTCACACCTTGGAATGCAGCAGCCTGTCGTGGAGCCTATATACAATACCCGCCATACCGGAGATGCGATTTTACATATCGCCCGGAATCTTGGTGGCCCCCTGGCTTCCTCTTTCGCCTGGCCGGATTACAAAGAATATTTACAGAGCCGCCTTCAGGGTATTTACAAGACGGGTGCGGGCACCCTGTTTACCGAGCGCATGGATGAAGCCTGGCTGAAATTCCTCAAGGAGCGCGGCTGGCAAATATTTGAGTACACAACCTTCGAGGAGTTTTGGCAAGTGCTATTAGATAAAGGCGGTTGGTGGGATCCTTTCCCTGACAAAACCGATTTCAGTAAAACCTTCGAAACTCCTTCCAGGAGATTTGAGTTTTACTCCCAAATTTTAGAAGAAAAAGTCAAATCCCAAGTACAAGTACAAGGAAAAGAGTTCTCAGAAAAGGAAATAAATCTATTATTGGGAAAATGGCAAATTGAAGCCCGAGGCGATTTAGTTTTTCTACCCCATTATGAAGCTCTTGAATCCGAGCAGAACAACGGCGAATTTGCGTTTCATTTGCTTCCTTTTAATTTGATTACCAACGTCAACGGGACGGGCAGCAATTTGCCTTTGGTGCAAGAACTCTTTGGATTGCTCACCCGTGAGTACTGGCAGACTTGGCTCGAAATGAATCCCGTCACAGCCGACAAGTATGGCATCACCGACCGTGATTTCGTAAGAGTGAGTTCTTCAAAAGGAAGTGTGGAGCTCAAAGTAAGGCTTTTGTCGGGCGTCATGCCTGAGATGGTGCACATTCCATTTGGACTTGGACACAAGGCGGGTGGCCGGTATGCTAAAGATATCGGTGTCAATCCCTATGAAATTCTTTTGAAAGAGTATGATTCTTTAAGTGGCGTGTCTTCCCTAATTGGCACGAAAGTCAACGTTGAGAAAGTTAATCACAAGAGGAGAGCTTAGGATGTCGAGGTGGGGCATGGTTATTGATTTGAATAAGTGTACAGGTTGCGGCGAATGTGTGGCAGCCTGCAAAGTAGAAAATAATGTGGCCATCGTGGGGCCGGAGGAGTCCGCCCGGGAACGCACCATGCTTTGGATGGATATCCTGACCATATATGAAGGGGAGTTTCCGCACGTAAAAATTCGCTACCTGCCCCGGCCTTGTTTTCATTGTGACAATCCTCCTTGCACCAAAGTTTGCCCTGTTCGAGCGACGTATCTCAACGAAGAGGGCATTGTGACCCAAATATTTCCCCAGTGCATTGGATGTCGATATTGTATGGCAGCGTGTCCTTATACCGTTAAATCATTTAACTGGTACAAACCGGAATGGCCTGAAAAAATGGCGACGGCTTGTAATCCTGATGTTTCTGTAAGACCAGTGGGAGTCGTGGAAAAGTGCACCTTTTGCGTCCATCGGCTGCAGAAAGCAAAAGAGCAGGCGGCAGCAGAGGAGCGGGAACTGGCAGAAGGGGATTACGTCCCTGCCTGTGTGGAGAGCTGCCCAACTCAGGCCATATCTTTTGGTGACTTGGATAATCATAAACACGAGGTAAGCAAGTTGATAAGAAGTCCTCGAGCCTTTCGAATGTTGGAAGACTTAGGCACGGAGCCTAAGGTCTATTATTTGTCTGAGGTAGAATAAATGGCTGAGCCCCGACAGAGTACATTCGAAGATGAAGATTTAGTTCGTCCCATCGAACAAACCGGTACGGGTTTCTATGTTGCGGTTTTTATTTTACTGGGTGTCATCGTCTTTGCCGGTTACACCTATGTCAGGCAGGTTGTTTTTGGTTTAGGCGTTACTGGTTTAGCTCAACCTATATCGTGGGGATTTTATATCATTAACTTCGTTTTTTTTATTGGCATCAGTCACGCCGGGACCCTTATTTCAGCGATTCTCAGGCTCTCAAAGGCAGAGTGGCGTCGTCCTATTACCCGCATGGCGGAAGTCATTACCGCCATCGTGTTAGCCATTGGTGGACTTCATCCTATCCTTGATTTAGGCCGGCCGGATCGAATACTGCATCTGTTTACTAACGGACGTTTGCAGTCTCCATTGCTTTGGGACGTTACCAGCATCACAGCCTATTTTGCGGCCAGTACCGTGTATTTGTATATTCCCATGATTCCCGATATCGCTATTTTGCGTGACCGCGGCACGAAGCCGCGCTGGCTTTACGAGTTCCTGGCATGGGGCTGGCAGGGCACGGAGCACCAGAGGAAAGTGCTGGAGAAGGCAATAAATATTCTCATGATCATGGTCATTCCAATTGCCGTCTCAGTTCACACGGTCATTTCATTTATTTTTTCCATGACCATACAACCGGGCTGGCACAGCACGATCTTTGGACCCTATTTTGTGGTTGGCGCGATTTTCTCAGGTATAGCCGCCTTGTTAATCGTCATGATAGTATTCCGTAAAGCATTCCATTTGGAAAATTATCTAAAAGAAATTCATTTCAACTATCTTTCTATGCTGCTTCTTATCATGTCAATCTTGTGGGGCTATTTTACATTCTCGGAATATCTTACGGGGTATTATGGACACGAGCCGAACGAAATGAGAGTCTTCCTTTACAAATTCATTGGCGAGTTCTCGCCGTTTTTTTGGCTGATGGTGGTATGTAATTTTCTCATTCCGTTAGTGATTCTGGCAAATCCAAAGACCAGAAAGATTCCGGGCATCCTTATCGCTTCTATTTGCGTGGTTGTCGGAATGTGGTTGGAAAGATTGATCATTGTTGTTCCATCTTTAGCGAATCCCAGATTGTCTTACCCCACCGGCATTTATATTCCAACTCTGACGGAATGGAGTCTTTTTGCCGGGGGCGTCGCGCTTTTTATTTTAGGCTATATGGTTTTTGCAAAATTTTTCCCTTTGATTTCAATTTGGGAAACTCAGGAAGGTCGCGAACACAGTATCCAAGAAGTTGCTGACCGTCTCAAAACGTATCTTCCTGAGCAACAGTCAAAGTAGGTTTTGAGTAAAATGGCTGGAGTTTAGCTATGCAAAATAAAAAATTTATTTATTTTCTTCAAGTCGCTTCCATGACCTATATTTGGATTTTTGTGTCGGTCGTGGCCATTTGGATTTTAAATCTGATCCGGGTAGCGCACAAGCTTAACGATGCTTTGAATGCCTCTGTTGCCATTAGCATTGTTGCTATTCCCGTGTTTTTTGCTTTGGCAGCGGTGTTAACTTATGTTTTTGTCGGTCTGCAAAAGGGTCGAAAGCGTGAAGATTTATCGAGGTCAAAATAATTTAGAGATGGTTGTAAGGTTAGTAGTAGAATACATAGTGCAACGAGTAAAAGCTCAAACCGTCTTCGACCTCACTGTCATTCTGGAAGAATCTTTTTGAAATCATTGAACCACCAAGGTAAAAAAGATTCCTGCTGAATGGCATGGATGTTATTGACCGTAGTAAAGAAAAAGAGAAGTCAAGGATTTGTCAAAATGAAAAAACATTATTTACCTGAAAAGTCCAACTGCCTACTTTTTATTTTTGTTTTAGTCGCTTTTAATCTGCAGTCTGTAAAAATCAATGCACAGGAGCTAAACATCCCGGACAATCCTCTTAAAGGCCGATTTGTTTTTGAGCAAAAAGGATGCAGTACCTGTCATGCGATTAAAGGAGAAGGCGGGGAAATCGGTCCGGATTTGGGGCAAAAAAAATATTATGGCAGCTTTCTTCAGCTTGCTGGAGTCATGTGGAATCACGCTCCAGAAATGCTTAGACGTATGCGTGAACTGGACTTGCCATATCCGGAATTTTCCCATACCGAAATGGTCGAACTCATCGCTTATCTTTATTATTTGAGATATTTAGGCGAACCTGGTGACCTGTATCGGGGAAAAATATTGATAAAAGAAAAGAGTTGTCTCGCTTGTCATTCCATTGACGAAAAGGGAGGCGATCGGGCTCCGGCTTTTGATAAATTGGCAAAATATATTTCGCCTTTGTATATGGCACAGGCATTATGGAACCACGGGCCTGAAATGGAAAAACAAATTAAGAAAATGGGTTTAAAGCGGCCCAAATTTGAAAAAGGTGAAATTGTAGACCTCAGTGCTTACATCCGCGAAGCAAGTAAGGGCACCGAAAGGGAACAGGTCTATATGTCTCCGGGTAACCCTAAGAGGGGCAGAATCGTTTTAAAAGAAAAAGGGTGTTTGGACTGCCACGCCTTGAATGGAAAGGGGAAAGAACTTGGCCCAGATTTTGGGGATTTGGAATGGAACTACAGTGTCACTGAAATAGCCGGTCTGATGTGGAACCACGGCGCTGAAATGGCGGAGCTTATGGAGGAGAAAAAAATCCGTTGGCCCAGATTCAGCGGCAAAGAAATGGCTGATCTCATCGCCTATTTGTACTTTCTGAAATTTACAGACAAACCTGGAGACCCGCGCACCGGTCAAAAAGTCTTTGCAGAAAAAGGGTGCGTCAATTGTCATGGTGCAGATGCAAAGGGTGGGGAGTATGCCCCGGATCTTTCCCAGTCAAGAGGACTCATGTCGGCTATTGATATGGCGCAGATCCTATGGAATCATGCACCTGTGATGGATGAAAAAATTGCGGAAAAAGTCATGCGTTGGCCAAAATTTACCGGAACGGAAATGAGAGATATTTACGCTTATTTGCATGAGCTGTCGAAATCAAAAAAATTAAAATAAGCATAACTCTTTCGCTAATCGATTGCTGATTACACAGATAGCGCGTATTAGCACAGATTAAAATATTAATTGCAACTTTAACTCCTCAAATAACAGTAGGATGAATCTGTCTTTGAAAAATAAGAGCAACAAGCTGGCGGAGTTGGTCAAAGTGGGCCTCATCAGTCCGGTTATAGGTAAAACCTGCACCTCTTTGTGTCACAACGAGAAGAGTCCTTTTTTTAAAAGGGATGAGCCTTTTTGACTTTGAAAAGAAAAGGAATAAAGGCACACACCAGCATTTCCCTTTGGAGTACAAACATGACTAAATTCATTACAAGTTACATGGACTTGGGCAGGAGGACTAATGGTCGATTTACTTAAAGAATCCAGAGTTTTTAAAGAATTCACAACGCAGGAACTGGGAAAAATTGCTAATATTTGCGCAAGGATTGCTTTAAAAGATGGGGAACGCATCTTTGAGGCCGAAAGTCCGGCTGAATATTTGTACATTGTTGCTGAAGGAGCCGTTGAACTTCACTTCAAAGTAATCTACTATCATGCTTTAAAAGAGATGACCCTGGATAGAAAATTTAAAGGTGAGGCCTTCGGTTGGTCTGCGCTTACAGAACCCAATATCTATACCCTCTCCGCTTTAGCTATGCAAGATTCCGAGCTGTTGAGGATAAAGGCGAATGACATCATAAAATTATGTGCTGAAAATAATCATTTGGGCTATATTCTCATGAAAAATATCGCCGAAATTGTAGGCGAGCGATTCGCGTCTATTCAAAAAATTTTGATTGATGTGATTCAACAAAGCCTGAAGGATAAAGAGTCTTAGCTTTAATCGTTAAAATAATTTTAGTATTTAGCCTTTGGCTAAATTAGTGGCAGGAGAATGGACACCCCGGCAAAATTTTTTAGGTACAAACAAGGGTTCCTGTGGTATCTTTTGTGCTACATGTTACTATTCATATTGATCAATTTAATGGTTCGGATAACCAATCTAAGGGCACAGGATATTTTTCGCCTCTCGGATTCTTTGAAAACTTTGTAGGCTGCCCCACCAGCGACTGTAAGTCCTTCCCTCAAACCGCCGGGGCAAACTCTTCCGCATTTTCGGGCGTTAGCTTTGAAAAATCATGTTTTTGACAAAACTCTGTAATAAAGTTCGCGTCTGGCAATGTCCATAATTTTGTGCATATTCATCTAGAGACTTCTTTCAAGGTTGTTTTAAACGGCTATTTTCAATCAACTTAAATATAACTTTATCAGAGTCCCTTTTCAACTCCTTTTAACGTAAAATAAGATCGGCCGCCAAAAGGATCCTTTTACCTAAAGATGTGGCTAAACCACCGCAAATCTTCCGTAATGAATGGACTTTGCCTAATTGATAAAAAAGCATAGCAACAAATTGCTCCCAGCGTGAAAACGAGGATATGATTTTGATTTTACTGAATCATACTCGCTTATCAAAAACCGGTATTTCTGAATGTGGTTAGGGGCTAAGGTCAAATCCTTGCTATTATCACGTATGGGACAAAATTTTCTCTTTCTTTAAAGGTACAATTTGGTCCACAAAACGTCAAACTTTTACAGAAATGACAAGCAAAAGAAAAATTTTCGGTAAATCACTTAAGTGAAAATAATACTTAATGTCATAATTATTTGTTGAATTTGTATTTTGGTTAATATATATTGTTGCATTGATTTTCTTTAGGCTACCTGTCGTTCGTATTTTCTATCAAATCTAAACCACAATCGTAACAAAATATTTAATTTCTACGAATGCAGGGTCAATCCAGTGTAATTACATTTACATTATTCATAATTCATATTTATTTTTCAGTAAGGAGGGATTATGCAGAAATTTGCTAATTGTATTAGAGCGGCCGTTTTGCTGCTTATGTTTTCCATGGTTTTGGGCAGTAGTGGAAAATTGATGGCGCAAGGTGTAACGACGGCTGCGATCAATGGTTTTGTCACAGATGACAAAGGCGAGGCATTGCCTGGCGCTAACGTCGTGGCACTACATGAGCCCACTGGAACAAAATATGGAACCGCCGTTCGTACAGGTGGCGCATATAATATTCCTAATATGCGAATTGGCGGGCCGTATACCGTTACAGTCACTTTTATCGGATATGGAACCCAAAAGGAAGAAAATGTTTATGTTAATCTCGGACAAAACCTGCGGTTGAATTTTAGAATGTCTGAGTCTGCTATTGAAATGAAAGCAATTCAGGTAACAGCCCAGGCAGATGAAGTCTTAAACAGTGACCGAACCGGTGCCGCAACCTATATCAATGCCGATCAGGTTGCCGAATTGCCTTCTATAAAACGCAGCACGCGAGATCTCGTGCGTCTGGATCCCCGCAATGACGGCAACTACAGTTTTGGTGGACGTAACTGGTTATATAATAATATCTCGGTAGATGGGTCTTATTTTAATAATCCATTTGGCCTGGATGATCCTTCACCTGGCGGCCAGGCTGCTGCAGAGCCGATACCGTTCGATGCTGTTGAACAGGTGCAGGTCTCCATTGCACCTTTCGATGTTCGGGAAGGTGGATTTACAGGCGCTAATGTCAATACCGTAACTAAAAGTGGAACCAATGAATTAAAGGCGTCGGCTTACAGCTTTGTTAGAAATGAAAATCTTCTCGGTAACAAAGTAAGAGGCAACCGGGTGGCGGCCAACCCAAACCTGAGCTTTAATCAGTCCGGCTTTACTTTGAGTGGTCCGCTCATTCGAAACAAATTGTTTTTCTTTGTAAATGGTGAGCTCGAACGTAAAGACGATCCGGGGACTAATTTTGTAGCAAATAACGGTGGGGCTATAAAGTTTGGCCAATCGCGTGTAGAAGCCTCTGTGATGGATCGGATACGACAACGCATGCTTGATGTTTACAATTACGATACCGGTCCCTATGAAGGGTACATCAACCAAACCGATAATGAGAAATTGTTGCTTAAATTGAATTGGAATATCAACGAAAATAACAACTTGTCGTTCAGATACAACATGCTCGATGCCCGACGGGATTTGCCGCCGCACCCCTTTGTTCTCAGTGCCTTTCAATCCGGGCGAGGGCCCAATGAAAGCAGCTTGCCATTCCGGAATTCGGGGTATCAGATTAACAATAAACTCAACTCATTTGCTCTGGAACTCAACAGTCGAGGCAGCAACTTTGCTAATCGCTTCTTTGCCAGTTATAGCCATTTTCACGACTTTCGGAAACCGTTTAGTAGGGAATTCCCGACGATTGAGATCGCCGAGAATGGTGTAACATATACGACGGTTGGCGAAGAACCTTTCTCCGATCACAACATTTTGTACCAGGATGTGGTACAATTCACAGATAATTTCAGCTTATTCAAAGGGCGGCATGTATTAACCTTTGGCACCAACTTTGAAAGTTTCTCATTCTTTAACTCATTCAATATTTTCCGCAACGGGGTTTTCTTCCTTCCGGATTTTCTCGATTTCATCGGTGGAACGACATTCTCCTCTCTGGATGATTTCTTCCGCCGAACGGACCCGAACAGTCCCGATTTCTATGATTTCAATTCAATTATAGGGTCAGGTCCCTTCAAGGGTGAGAATATCGATGTTGGGCAACTTGCCTTTTATGTGCAGGATGAATTCGTGGCCACTGATAGATTTAACTTGTCCGCGGGTTTAAGAGTCGATTTTCCTATTTATTTTACCAATCCTGTGGATAACCCGTTTTCAAGATCATTGACGTTATTGGACGCAAATGATAAGCCAGAAAGCCTCGACCAGAGCAAGTTACCTGGCTCTACTCCCTTATTTTCTCCCCGTTTGGGATTTAACTGGGACGTGAAGGGAGATAGGTCTACTCAATTGCGTGGCGGCACGGGCATCTTTACCGGGCGCGTGCCCTTTGTCTGGATCGGGAATGTTATATCTAACCCGGGGAATAATCCGAATCTTTTTCCGGGCATTCCGCTTGCGGACGTACCCAGTTCACATCAAACAGGGCATGGGTCCATTCTTCAGCAGTCGTTTGATTTGAATGCCATGGTCTCAAATTTTAAATTTCCACAGATTTGGAATACAGACATTGCAATTGACCAAAAATTACCCGGGGATTTTCTGGGAACCCTCGAATTCCTCTATGGCAAAGATATCAATGCGGTGTTTGTGCGAAATGCCGACCTTGTGGCACCAGTTGGTAAGATTGCCGGCCCTGATGGTCGGCCGTACTTTGGCGGTTCCGGTGCGAATGAGCTAAATTCCTTTTTCCCCGGTTCCGGTGAAGGGGTTTACGTTCTGGATAACACCAGCTCCGGTTACAATCTTAACCTGACCGCACAACTGCGCAAGAGATTTAATTTCGGGCTTAATGCCAGCTTGTCGTATAGTTTTACCGAAGCAAAGAACAAATTTAAATCTACGGAAATTGCCAGTGTGCTGTTTTCGGAAAGCCCGGTGCAGGGCGATCCTAACCGACCGAAGCTCAGCAATTCGGAATTCGGGAATCGTCATCGTTTCGTTGGAGGCGCTACCTATACGCATCGCTGGTCGAAAGATCTTGCGACCCATTTTGGCATGTTCCTGGAAGTAGCTGAAGGAAATACCTTCTTCGGTGCCGGTGGCAATAGGTATTCATACACCTATTCCGGGGATGTGAACGGCGATGGTTTTTCCAATGATCTTATCTATATTCCGAAAGATGCAACAAATCCGAATGAGATTGTTTTTGCCGATAATGGCACGCAAACAGCCGCACAGCAGGCGCAGGCATTTGAGGCGTTTATCCGGCAGGATGATTACCTGAGCTCGCATCGCGGTAAGATTGCTGAGAGATTTGGTGCTTTAAATCCGTGGTTTAGTGATATCGATTTGCGTATTTTGCAGGATTTTTCAATCACTGCCGGAAGGTCAAAACATACGTTTCAACTAAATCTTGACATCCTGAATTTGGGCAATTTAATCAATGATCATTGGGGTGTACGTAAAGTTGCAAGTTCATCTGCCACATCGCCATTAAAAATAGTTGAGTTGCAAGACGCAGGGAACGGGGATAAGATTCCGGTTTTTAATTTTGTCGGACCAACTAATACATTTATCGATGATCCCAATTTGAATTCGCGCTGGCAAGTACAACTTGGATTACGTTATTTCTTCAATTAATGATTCTATAGTTGTTTGAAAATATGGGTTATCCGGACAGTAGTTGGTTCGGATGACCCTTTTCTTTTTATTTGG
>CAYVXE010000051.1:0-11640 GCA_964455375.1 uncultured Calditrichaceae bacterium | reverse complement strand
AATATGGGTTATCCGGACAGTAGTTGGTTCGGATGACCCTTTTCTTTTTATTTGGAACATATTTGCCAAATAGAAAAGGCAGGTATCCACAAATAGGGAAATAAGAGTAAGATGGGATAGCAGGTTGTTGCACACTGGCAGGCTAAAGCCAACGCTACAGATTTTTTGGAACGTACTTGCAAGGGTTAATTGCTTGCATCGTTCATTCAATGACAATTACGTTGCTGAATAGAAATTTGGCAACCAGTGTGAAAAATTTATAAATAGCATGCCAAAATTCAGATTTCTCACCGACGGCTGCCGGTTCGGAATGACCTCTCAGACCAGTTAGAAATGTTCGTGAGTAAAATGTCTGAATCCTACCGTATAAGCCGATTTTCATGACTCGTCGCAATTCATGCCGAAATTTTTGCTTGCATTATAAGTTTTTATTTTTTATACTATTGCCTCACCTACGATTTTTTTAAAAAAGCACATCTTTCTTATTTCGTTAATTTTAGAATTAATAATTACGAATGTTCGGTATTACATGCAGAAGCGTTTAACCGAAAAACGAAGAAATCCCCGAATTGACACGTCCGAAGAGAGAAACTGGGAAATCCGGATTCAAAGAGCCAAAGGCAAACCTCTTGCCGGAAAAATACTGAATCTGAGTGTCGGCGGGGTTGCGTTTGAAAGCGAGTGGAAAAACATTTGGAAAACAATTAAGAAGAATTCTTCGTGGGTAGAAATTCATTTGCCCAATGGCAAATATATCGAAGCTTATTCTACCTTACTTCGGGTCAGGCCCAAAATTGCCAGTGATCGTTGTATTTGTGTACTCCGACTTTCCGATATGACCACACTTGATTCCTCACACCTGGAAAGATATTTTTCTTAAATTAACACATCATTTCTTCCTTACTTTTCTGTTTATTCTTCCTGAAAAATAATGAATATTACTTTCAATCCTATGGAAATGTTTGTATATTCCGTTTTATCGAATAGAAATCAGGACTATTACAAAGGAGGTTTTATGGATCGACTTTTCATTGATGATGTGGAGCTAAAAGGCAGGCGGGTTTTGACGCGTGTGGATTTCAACGTACCACTGTCCGGGGGAAAGGTTACGGATGACACCCGCATTCAGGCAGCGCTGCCAACCATAAAAAAAATCCTTTCTGAGGGTGGAAAGCTGATTCTCATGTCCCATTTGGGAAGGCCAAAAGGTGAACGTAACGATGAACTGAGTTTGAAACCGGTTGCAGACCGGCTTGCAGAAATTCTTGACCGGCACGTGAAATTGGCGCCGGATTGCGTTGGGGAAGCCGTAGAAGCCCTCGTAAATACTATGCAGGACGCTGATGTGGTGCTCCTGGAAAACACCCGGTTTCATAAAGAGGAAACAGCAAACGACGAAGAGTTCTCGAAACAATTAGCTGCTATGGGAGACGTTTACGTCAATGACGCGTTCGGCGCGGCCCATAGGGCGCATGCATCCACTGTTGGTGTGACCAAAATTTTAAAGGAGGCTGCTGCGGGCTATTTATTAAAAAAGGAAATTGAAAATTTGAATAAATTGCTGGAGGAACCCGAAAGGCCGTTTACCGTGATTTTAGGAGGTGCAAAAGTTTCGGATAAGCTGAAAGTCATCCATAATTTCATGACGAAAGTCAACTACATCCTCATCGGTGGTGGCATGGCGTACACCTTTCTGAAAGCAAAGGGGTTACAAATTGGCAAATCCCTTGTCGATGAAGAAAAAATACCCCTGGCCTGGAATACCATGGTGGCGGCAAGTCACCCGCATCCGTATAAAAAATTGGAACTGGCGTTACCGTTTGACCATGTGGTTGCCAATGCTGAAAACAAATCCGTGTTCAAATCCACAAGTGATGTTTCCATAGAGGATGGGTGGATGGCGGTGGACATCGGGCCAAAAACAGTTGCAGCTTACAAAGAAAAAATTCTCACTGCAAAGACGATTTTTTGGAACGGACCCATGGGTGTTTTCGAAGATGACAATTTTGCGAAAGGCACCATCCAAATCGCTGAAGCTGTGGCCGCGGCAACGGCAAAGGGCGCTTTTTCGGTCGTTGGCGGTGGAGATTCCATCTCTGCGATGGAAAAAGCGGGTGTAAAAAATAAGATTTCCCATATTTCTACCGGCGGCGGCGCATCTCTGGAATATCTTGCCGGCATTGACTTGCCTGGTATTATGGCATTGACCAAAGCAAAGAAAAAGCCGGTCGTAAAAAAAGAGACGGCAGCGGAGGAGTGAAACATTTTTAATCAAATAATCGGATAATTAGCTATATGGAAAAGCTGTTGTAGAAGTTATGATCTTGCGCTTTGGGGGAATAAAAAACGCTAACCATCGCTTTCACCTAACGGCGAACGCTCTTCGATGATTTGGAGATTTGGGAGTTTGTGAAGGAAAACTGAAGTTTTAACGAGAGGACCCTACGTCTGTTTGCAATTGTTTCTTGCACGATGATTTGACACAATACAAGAATTTAAGTATAGTGGTTCGAAAATGGAGATTAAATTGCCTTTTTTAAAAATAATAATTTTACTTTTCGTGTTTTTTAAATCCTTACTTGCTGCCGGGAACCCTCAGCTAACTTATACGATAAATT
Source organism: uncultured Calditrichaceae bacterium (assembly GCA_964455375.1). GTDB lineage: Bacteria > Zhuqueibacterota > Zhuqueibacteria > Oceanimicrobiales > Oceanimicrobiaceae > CAYVXE01. The sequence continues at coordinate 9,022 of CAYVXE010000051.1, read as the reverse complement.
CATCACAAAGCCAATTCCTTGTTACAACCTCGAAAGCAGGATTGTTGAAATTTTTTGGTCACAACCACACCATCAATATTCGGAGCTTCTCGGGCATCGTTAATTTAACATCCGATTCTATCGTTCCGGCTTCGTTAGACATGCTAATCTATACGGATTCTCTGAAAGTCATTGACAATGTCGATGAAAAAGAACGACAACAAATTGAGCTGGCCATGTACAACACGGTTCTTGAAACCGAAAAATTCCCTGAGATTGTTTTCAAAAGTTCTAAAATATCCGTTGATAAAACGGAAGCCGGGAAATATAATTTAGAAATCAAAGGTAACCTGACGCTGCATGGTGTATCACGCGTAATAACAATCAATGCGCTTATGACGCTGGAAGAAAATACTTTACGAGCAAAAGGACAATTTTCTTTGAAGCAGAAAGATTTCGGAATTACAAGAGCCTCAGCTTTGGGGGGAACGGTCAAAGTTGGTGATAAGATTCTGTTTTCTTTCGATATATTTGCGGAGCGTTGATACGGATTTATAATTTATGCTCTATTTCCCGTAAATACCTACGGCACTCTTCTTTATGAAATTTATCCTGATGATCTGCTACCGGAAGTTCGAGAACTTTCTGAAATTCCTGACTGGCTGCTTTCCAGTTTTTCATTTTCATGTAAGTAATACCCAATTCCTTGTGATGGTTAATCCAATTGGGACTGATTATAATTGCTTTGTTAAAATTTTTCACTGCGTTTTCGAGACTTGCACCAGGCGGTAGACCGCCGTACACTATTTTAGCGACGGTTTTCTGTATCCAGCTTAATTCAGTCATTTCCCGATTCCACCGACCTAAGACATGATACGCCCCGTGATGTTCCGGATCCAATCGCAGGGTTTCCTCTGCTTGCGCTTTTACTTCCCTTGAACGGTTGATTCTGCTTCTGGTGCCCTCAAAAAAGGATAGTAACCCGGAAGAAACCGCAATAAAAAAATGTCCATTAGGTGTTTCGGGACAGAGTACGACCGTTTTTCTTGCCCATTTTTCCGCCAGATAATAATATTGTAGTTGTTTACTTTTATCCCGAATCGCATCTTCCCCTAAATTGATGTAAGCTTCCGCCATCTTCCAGATAGCGATGCAATTGCTTGAATCTGCCTGAACCGCTAATTTGTATTCTTTCAATGCATTTTGATTGTTAAATTCCTTTGCGAATCGATCACCTTGCTTAATATGCTCCATTACATCATTGGCATTTAAAATACTTATTAAGGTGAATAAAAAGAGCATTTTAATTGTTAATGTCTGATATTTATTCATTGTAATTAAATTATTTGTGCATATATTGTTTTTGTAATCTGATGTTCTAATTTAATCTATACTATCAAATATTTCCAGTCTTTTATAATTTTTCTGTTTATAATTTATGTCTCTAATTATTCCTGAACGTCGGTTTAATCCTGATATTATCGAAATGATAGATCGCACGGACAACCAGATGGATATGCTTCGTGAAAATTTAAAAAATTTGCGAACAATCAACAAGTATTTCGGTGGTCTTAGGTCTGTAAAACCGTATTTATTGCGATTGATCAAACAAATGGACCGCCACAAAAAAATCGAAATTTTGGATCTGGCCACCGGTTCAGCAGACCATCCCCTGGCCCTCGTCCATCTGGCGAAAAAAGTCGGCCGTCATGTTGAAATCACCGCCATAGATTACAATCCACAAGTTCTGAAAATTGCCCGTGAACAAACCGAATCCTTTGAAAATATTAAACTCCAACAAAAAGATATACTCAATCTTGACTATGTGTCACAAAATTTTGATATTGTACTTTGCTCTCTGACTCTGCATCATTTTTCATTGGAACAAGCTGTGCATATTCTTAAAGAAATGAAACGCCTGAGTCGGGTCGGGTTTATTGTAAACGACTTGAACCGCACACGTTTAGCAGCATGGACAGTCTGGGCATACACGCATTTAACGACCCGTAATCCCATGACACATCACGACGCTTATATTTCCATACTTCGGGGATTTACACCAAAAGAACTTGATAGCTTAGCCGGGCAGGCAGATATTCATAAATATTCAATTAAAAGGCATTTGTTTTTCAGACTCATATTAACAGGGGAAATGAATGAATAGTGAAAATTCAATCATCATGCAGGCTCCCGCAGAGAAAATCTTTAAGATTGCAGCGGATTTATCGCGGTGGCCTGAAATTTTACCGCACTATCGCTGGGTACGTTACATTGAAAAGTCACCGGCAAAGAACATCGTTCAAATGGCTGCAAAGCGCAGTTGGATTCGCATAAAATGGACTTCGGAATTGGAAATCGATCAGGAGAAGATGGAGATTCGTTTTCACCATCTGAAAGCATTTACTAAAAACATGCGGGTTGTCTGGACATTTTTACCTGTAGCCGCAGGTACGAATGTCAAAATCAGGCATGAGTTGCCAACATCCATCCCGTTGCTTGGTTATATTTTGACTGATATTATCATTGGCAAATTTTTCATTCATTACGTCGCCAATCAAACGTTAATCCACATGAAGAAATACGCGGAGAAGGCTCATGAATAGACGAGTTGTGATAACCGGCGTTGGCGCCATTACGCCAATCGGACATGGTAAAGATGGCTTATGGCAGGGTGCCCGCTCCGGTAAATCCGGGATTAAACAGATCCGCAGTTTTGATACCTCGCAAATGCGAACAGTGGTTGCAGGTGAAATTTATGATTTTGATCCGCAAGCGTTTTTCGACACAAAATTGATTAGAAGAATGGATCGGTTCGCGCAATTCGCCCTTGCCGCGACCAGTTTGGCTTTGCAGGACGCCGGACTCCCTTATGACCAGAAACAACCCAATAGTCGCATCGGTGTAACGATCGGCTCGGCATTGGGCGGTGTGGCCGGTGCCGAAAAGCAGCATAAAGCTTTTCTGCAGAACGGCATTCGCGCCGTCGACACCAGTCTGGCTTTGATTGTTTTTGGTGGCGCCAGCACCAGCAATATTGCCATCCGTTACGGATTTAGCGGACCCAGCAATGCGAACTCAAACAGTTGTTCCTCCGGCACCATTGCGATTGGTGAGGGTTTTCGCTACATCCGCGATGGTTACGCCGACGTCATGATTACGGGCGGTGCGGAAGCGCCGTTATTTGAACTCACATTCACCGCGTTTACCGTCATTCGTGCGATGTCGGCGAACCCTGATCCAAATACCGCTTGCCGACCGTTTGACAAACAAAGGGATGGTTTTGTCATGAGTGAGGCCTCGGCAGTATTGGTTTTGGAAGAATTAGAACATGCGCTGCGACGGAATGCGCCTATCTATTGTGAGGTGCTGGGATACGCTTGTAACAACGATGCGTACCACATGGTCGTACCACGTCCTGACACAGAATCCACCGCGCGTTGTATGTCCGATGCCATAAAACAGGCCGGGCTCCAAACGGGTGATATTGGGTATATCAATGCCCATGGCAGTTCAACCTCTCTTAATGATAAATTTGAAACACTGGCGATTAAAAAAGTATTTGGCGCGCAAGCTGCTGCGGTTCCTGTAAGCAGTACCAAGTCTATGCACGGTCATGCTTTGGGTGCATCGGGGGCAGTTGAAGCAGCCATCTGCACTCAAATTTTCGCCCACAACTTCATTCCACCCACCATAAATTATCACGATGCTGATCCGGAATGTGATTTGGATTATGTACCAAATGCAGGCAGGGCAGCAGAAGTCAGCTATATTCTATCGAATTCCTTTGGCTTCGGCGGCATTAATTCTGCACTTGTTCTCGGCAGGTACAAATCGTGAGCGATAACGCCCTATTTGATGTGATTATCGTTGGTGGCGGTCCTGCAGGCAGCGCTTGTGCCACAATTTTAGGAAGAGCGGGACTTAAAATTCTGTTATGTGAAAAGGAGCGGTTTCCGCGGGAAAAAATCTGTGGCGATAGTATCAATCCGAAAGTCTGGTGTTTATTGGAATTGTTAGGCCTTGATGGCAAAGTAAGAGACAAGAATTTATCCATCATTGACCGAATTAGGGTAACCAACCGTCAGGGCATTTCGCTTACAGTACCGGTTAAAACCCGCCCGCAAAATCCCTTTTTTGCCATTAAAAGGAAGGTTTTTGATGCCCTTTTATTACAGCACGCAAAAAACTGTAACGTATGTGTTTGGGAACGAACCCGGGTTCTGGATATTTATCGACGGGACAAGTGGTCCGTTGACGTGAAACGACTGGATTCGGGAATGACTGAAACTGTCACCGCAGATTTTTTAATTGGTGCTGATGGCAGAAATTCATTTGTTGCCCAAAAACTGTCTGCTGATACGAGCAGAAAATCGAATCACCGTCGTCAACGTGTGGGGGTGCAATGGCATACGGGTTATCAGGCCGGTCTGGCTTCATGTCTGGAATTGTTTTTAATGGATTCAGGGTACTTTGGTTTGGTGAATGTGGATCAAAACCATGCCAATATCGCCATGGTTACAACCCCGGAACTAGCTCAGCTTGCTCATGCGGATTTTGCGTTATTCGCTGATACCACTCTTTTAAAAAGTTCATTATTCCGGGAAAGTTTTTCGCAGATTAAACCGGTCGGTATGATATTAACCTCTTTTCCCATTAACCCTGTAACTCGTCATATCCGCTCAAAAAATGCATTCCTGATAGGCGATGCCCGGCAAACAGTTGAACCATTTACCGGCGAGGGTGTTTACTTTGCTTTAAGGGATGGGATAAATCTGGCGCATAGATTATTGCAATTGTTTAACCATGAAGCCGATTTCAAGTTACCACAAAACCACACCTGTTTTGGGGTGAACCGAGTATTTTCGCCCATTTTACAAAACCACTGGTTAGCTGACCGATCTGTTTGGATTGGTTCTCGTATTTCGCCACTGGTTACATTGACTATGCGGGCAGTCCTGTAGGGTATGTGCTCAAGGCAATGAGTTTTTTTAACATTTTTGTCTGTCGACTCAATTCGAGCGGACCATCATTAATGGGCGCGGTTTTAAGAATTTGCAGATTATTAAGTTCATCTCGTTTTTCAAAGATTCTCTTTAATGGCTGCCCCACAACTTTTGCGTTAGATCGCTTACTAAGAAGAAAAAAACAAACAGTTAGTAGTTACAACACCAGTTCACAGCTAATGAGTCTTGCCCTTTCATGGAAACGGATTGATAAATATAGGAAGAGAGCATCCCTTCTCATATTACCCCGTTTCAAATAACATCCATATAATAAGAAAATAAATTGTAACCTTTCCGTTGTTCATGGATAGTATAGATATGAATGAATCCGTTATCAGCTTTAATAATATTTACCAGCGCTATGCGCAGGATGTTTATCGGTTCTCATTTTGGCTTTGCGGTAACTCTGACGAAGCCAAAGATATTACTTCTGAGACTTTTATCCGGCTCTGGACTGCAAAGAATGATATAATAGTTGAAACAGTAAAAGCCTATCTGTTTACCATTGCGCGAAATTTATTTTTGCAAAGACAACGTAGCCCAAAACAGATGGTTGAATTGGATGCTAATATGATTGATCCTGCTCCAAGACCGGACGCTTTAGCCGAAACCCGTTCAGAACTTCAGAATGTTTTAACGGCTCTACAAATGTTACCCGAGGTTGACCGAGCCGCTTTAATTATGAGAGCTTATGAGGATCTTTCGTATCAAGAAATAGCCCGAGTGCTCGGTTTATCAGTCCCCGCTATCAAAGTTAAAATTCATCGAGGCAGACTCCGGTTAGCATCAATTACTTCAATTAAGGAGGAAAATTTCAATGAAAGTCACAGATAACGTTATTATGGATCTATTGCCTCTTTATTTTGCTGATGAAGCTAGTGAAGAGACAAAGACTCTAGTCAAATCTTATTTTAATAAACATCCGGAATTTGCCATAAAAATGCAGAAATATTCAACAAAAAAATTACCTGAAGATATTCCCATATCATTAAAACCGGAGGATGAAATGATTACTTTAAGAAAAACAAAAAGACTGCTCAGGTTTCGAACCATTTTTTTAGTCATCGCTATTTTCTTTACCGCATTACCATTTTCTTTTGGAGACGTTTCACGGTCTGAAATCGAGGGTGTTCATTGGCTTTGGTCTAAATATCCCGAAGGTGCAGTCATATCAGGAATAATAGGTCTGATAGGCTGGATAAGCTACTTCATGATCCGAAACCGTCTTCGTACAACGGCACTTTAAAAACAATACAATTTGTTAGTAAGTAAGTTCATAAATTCTTATAGTAATTCGTGGAATAAAGCTAAGATTGAAAATCAGACGTACAATTCATCTCACTTTTTAAATGAAAACGAGGGCATTTCTCTATGAAAAAGATGACTGCTTTGGTAATGCTGAGCCTTCCTGTAATGATTTTTGCCAAACCATTTTTCCCGGACGAGCCGCGTTCTACTGCCATTGAAAGCATTCGCCCGGCAGACGTGCGGAGGCATGTGGATTTTCTCGCTTCAGATTCTCTAATGGGAAGAAATACCCCGAGCCCGTATCTCGATAAGGCAGCGGACTACATTTCCAATGAATTCAAATCCTACGGGCTCAAGCCAATAAATGGCAGTTACTTCCAACCGTTTGCGGTGAATAAGATTCGCCTCGGTACGCCCAATCATTTCACATTGAAAAATAAAAATGGAGAACGTGATTTCCAGCTAAAAAAGGACTTTATGCCGTTCGAATTTACAGCCAATAAAGCCATAAAAGGTGCACTGGTTTTTGTTGGCTATGGTATTACCGCGCCGGAATATCACTATGATGATTATGCACAAGTGGATGTGAAGGGCAAGATCGTTCTTGTGTTGCGGCATGAGCCCGGTGAGAAGGATGAAAATTCCGTGTTCGATGGAAAGAAAAAAACGGTTTACTCCAATTTAAGCAACAAGCTCGAAAATGCTGTGGCGCATGGGGCGGTTGGACTGGTTTTGGTAAATGATCCGTTAAATCATCGCTCCCTGCGACCAAGGGGATTTCCCTGGCCCTCTTTATATGAAAACATTCCGGATGATGCGGTTCCTTACACACTATCTTTGACGGAGAACGAAAAAATACCGGTTGTTCACGCCGGGAAAAAATTAATCAAAGAAGTGTTTAGCAGTGTGGATAGTTTGAAAGAGATTCAGCGGGCAATTGATTCCTCTCTCAAACCTCATTCCTTCGCAATTCCCGATGTTTCTGTATCCATGCAAACATCTACGAAAACCGAATCTGAGATGACAAAAAATGTTATTGCAATGCTGCCGGGCTCAGATTCGAAGTTGAAAGATCAGGCTGTCATTATCGGAGCGCACTATGATCATGTTGGGTTCATCCCTGAGAAAATGCATTCCGGAGAAGATTATATTTATAACGGCGCCGACGACAATGCCTCGGGAACATCCGCATTACTGGAAATTGCTCAGGCTTTCAGCAAAAGTCAGGCGCCAAAAAGGACGGTAATTTTTATTGCTTTTGCAGGTGAGGAGAAAGGATTGTTCGGTTCAAAAGTTTATACTGAAAAACCTTTGTGGCCGTTAGCTGAAACCAAAGCGATGCTGAACATGGACATGTTGGGGAGAAATGCAGGCAACAAAGTGACGATTATCGGTTTTTCAAAAAGTCCGGATTTGAATGCTATCAACACGCATGAGAACCAATTTATTGGTATGACGCTGGAATACAATGGAGAGAAGTTTTACAAGCGCAGTGACCATTACAACTTTGCCCGCAAAGGGGTTCCGATTTTGTTTTACAGTACAATGACCCACGAGGATTATCATAAAGTATCTGATAATCCAGACAAAATAAATGAAGGTAAAATAGCCATGATTGCCCGGCTTGCATACAGAACGACCTGGGAAGCGGCCAATACCAGCCGCACGTTTAAACTGCTTGACAAATAATTATTTAAATTCGGAGGAGCAATGAAAAAGTTTCATTTCACAAAAGTTCTCATTTTAGTTAGCGCAATTGCAATGACATCTTTTAGCGTAGCAAAGGTTGGGGAAGATTCGTATACGTTGAAATACAAATTGAAAAAGAGTCAGACTGTCGAATATGCCTTTACTGCCGAAACAGAAACCACACAGGAAATACAAGGAACGGAAAATTCCAGTACCTCGAAATCCAGTGCAAAAGTGAAAATGACGTCCAATGGCAGAACGAAAGACGGAAAACTGTCCCTCATCCTTGAATATGAATCCTTTTCAATTCGGATGTACAACGCTATGTTCGATACGACTTTCACCAACCCGGAAGGGCTCCTTGGCAAACGTATCCAAAAAATATTAGCGGATAATGGTGATCAAATTAAATCTGTGGAACTTGATACCATAAAGCTTCCAACGATTCTCAGCCAGGGGTTTACCAGCCAACAAGAAATTTTACAAAATTTACCGCAAATGCCCATAAAGACCGGTGAGACTATCACCAATACGGATGTTGATTCTGTGAATCGGTTTGGCGGAACGGTGGTTATGAAATCCACCTCTAAATACACGCTGTTGGGAACGGAAGAAAAAAACAGTCATCAATGTGTAAAAGTGAAGTTTGCTACGTCCATAGAAGTGAAAGGCGACGGTGCGATTCAGGGGATGAAATTTTTTATAGAAGGGGACGGGGATATTGACGGAACGTTTTTGTTTGCCCCGGAAGAAGGCCTGCTTGTTTCTTCTCAAAGTCAAATGGATATGGAATCCACCGCTGCCATTACCGGGCAGATGAGTATGACCATCCCGATTACACAAGCGGTTAAAACAACGATTAATTTGGTTGAGTAGCTTTCGGTTAAGTCCTTTTTAGCCTGATTAATTCACAAATCTATGTTTTTTCAGCTGCTTCCTCCGAATTGTCATTTCGAGTCTGTTCTTTAGGCGAGAAATCTGTAACTGCAACGATTCCAGCAAATAAAGATTTCTCATCCGGCAAAAACGCCGGATTCGAAATGATAAGCCTAATTGGCATCTTTACAATACCTTGTCCGGTCATTAGATTCAGGTTTGTGAAT
>CAYVXE010000050.1:0-29113 GCA_964455375.1 uncultured Calditrichaceae bacterium | reverse complement strand
ACTTTGAGCACAATGGGAGTGGAGACGGAAGGTCTGCGTAATGCGATAAAGGTTGTTAGGATTTCACGGCATTTCTTAAAGGGCAGTTTGTCCGCTGTAATTTTATAATTTTTTAAAATAATTTAAAATAATTCAATGATGTTCCGACAAAAAGCTAAAGTCTTAAACAGATTCAGACGATTTTTACGCAGAATATCTACTAATTTTTTTTTAAAATGACCAGTTGAAGGACTGGAGCCGAATGTAATGATTACGAATGAAAAAACAGGTACTTATTATGCCGGATGCTGAACAACAAGAATTGCTCATCGCTTTTGTGGAAGAAGGAAATGAGTTGCTGGATGAATCGGAACCTCTGATAATTGAATTGGAGAGCCGGGCAATTGAATCCGGCAAGGTTGACTATGAAATGATCAATACCATTTTCAGACTATTCCATTCTCTAAAAGGCGGCGCCGGTTTTCTCGATCTTAAAACGGTGGGTAAAGTAACTCATGAAGCAGAGACATTGCTGGATTTGTTTCGAAAAAGCAAAGGAACCATTCGCAGTGAACACATAGACATATTGAATCAGACCTGTGACTTTCTGCGCAAGCTGCTCAGTAATATAGAATCCAGTTTAAATGATGAGGGTTTTGAGGATGAAGCTGACGGAATTATTGCGACCCTGAGTGGAAAAATTTCAGAAATTACCGGTGAATCAAATAAAACAGGAAAAACTAGCCCTGAAGGTAAATCAACCACAGACGTAACCGAGACTAATAATTCCGAATCTCAAGTTGATACAGCAATCGGCTCCAAAAATCAATCCGAACAGGAAGCAATGGATCTTTTGATCACTCCTGAAATGATGAAACAATTTATGAATGAGTCGGAAGATTTGTTGAACGTGGCGGAAGAAGCATTCCTGACGTTAGATAAAGAGCCGGAAAGTAGTGAGCAGATAAATGAAGCCTTTCGTGCCTTACACAGTTTTAAAGGCAATGCAGGTTTTTTGGGTTATGAAGACCTGCAGCGTATCAGTCATCAGGCTGAGACCATCCTGGATAAAGTGCGGCTGGGGGAAATTACAGGCAATAGCGAGTTGTATTCTTTACTTTTGGATATTCTTGACTTTTTGCGCTGTGGCCTGAACCAGCTTGAGGAGGGAAAAGAACCGGAAATAAATGGCGCTGACGGTCTCATTCACCTCATGCAGGATACCATGAATAAGTTTATTTCCGGTACCGCAAAGCAGAAAGAATCTACCACCGCATCAAGTTCCAACAAAACAGTCAACCCGGAGATGGATACAGATTTCTCTACTGTTTCAACTTCCCCAAAGCCGGCAGCCGAAGAGAAAACTCCGCTGAAAAAGCCGGGGGGCCCAAAAAAATTACAGCCGAAAATATCCAAGCCCGCGGTAACGACGTCCGTGCAGCGACAATCCATACGTGTGGATGTGGAGAAACTGGAAATCCTGTTGGATTTGGTGGGAGAGCTTGTCATTGCAGAAGCAATGGTCGCGCAAAATCCCGATCTCAAAGGATTGGATATTTCCCTGGATCGGTTTGAAAAGTCGGTCATGCATTTGAATAAAATTACCCGGGATTTACAGGACGTTTCCACGTCTATCCGGATGATTCCTTTGTCCGGAACATTTCGCAGAATGATCCGGCTGGTGCGGGATCTGGCACAAAAAACCGGTAAAAGAGCCGACCTTGAACTCATAGGTGAAGGTACGGAAGTTGACAAAACGGTCATCGAAAAAATTACCGACCCTCTGGTGCATATTATTCGAAATTCAATCGATCATGGCATTGGAACGCCGGACTCTCGCAAAAGCTCTGGTAAACCCGAAACCGGACATGTAATCCTGGAAGCAAAATATGTGGGTGGAGAAGTGTGGGTCTCTATTATTGATGATGGCATGGGGTTGAACCGGGAAAAAATTCTCGAAAAGGCCATGGAAAAAGGACTCGTGGAAGGTGACGGTTCCGACCTGGAAAACGAGCAGGTGTGGCAACTGATTTTCCAGCCGGGTTTTTCCACTGCGGATATGGTGACGGACGTTTCCGGAAGAGGTGTGGGGATGGACGTGGTGCGGCGTAACATTGAGAATATTCGCGGAAAAGTAGACGTTAAGAGTACCCCGGGAGTAGGCTCTGAGGTCATTTTGAAAATACCGTTGACGCTGGCAATTATCGACGGGATGATCATCCGCGTGGGGAAAAATCAATACATCATTCCTATCGTGTCCATAAAAGAGACGTTGCGGATTCAGGAAAAAGACATTACCCACACAATGGATGGTGCTGAAATCGTCAAGATTCGGGAGAATTTGTACCCGGTTGTAAGGCTGCATGAGTTTTATGAAGTGGCCCCCATGTTTTCCAAACTTTCCGAAGGGATCATCATGATCGTTGAGAATTCCGGCAAACGCTTCTGCCTGTTTGTGGATGAACTTATCGGACAGCAGCAGGTTGTGATCAAAGGTTTGTCGGGGTACATCGGTCATTTAAAGGCTATTTCAGGATGTACGATTCTTGGCGACGGCACTGTTTGTCTAATCATCGATATTGCCGGTCTGGCAGAAGTGGCGGAAACGTGTTCCCAGACTTCTGCAGAACCCCCAATTGTAAACGAAGTGGAAAACGTGACTGTATAAAACTTGTTTCGTAGCAAAAAAATAGAGGAAACTCATTATGACAGAAAAAAATGTACAGCAAATTGAAGTGGTTGAGGAGATAGAAAACGAGGACACTCAGGAAGGTAAGTTCCTGACATTCTCATTGGGTGAGGAAGAATATGGCATTGAAATTAGAAATGTCACCGAAATTATCGGGATTCAAAACATCACGGAATTACCGGATACTCCGGCGTATGTGAAGGGCGTCATCAATTTGCGCGGGAAAGTGATTCCGGTCATCGATGTCCGTTTGCGGTTCAATATTGAAGAACTTGAATACAACGACCGTACCTGTATTGTTGTCGTGAATATTAACAATATGTCAGTAGGCCTAATTGTGGATACGGTTTCGGAAGTGATGGATATTCCTGGTGAAAATATCGAGCCGGCGCCAAAAGTAAATAACAAGTCTGGCAGCATGTACATTAAAGGGTTAGGCAAAGTGGGAGATGAGGTGAAAATTTTACTGGATACGCAAAAACTGTTATTTGGTAATGACCTGGAACAGGTTGCGGACTCAGTGGCTTCCTGATCTCTGAGAAAGGAAACCTGTACAAAAGAATAAAGGGTTGACTTAAAAGCTGCGCCCGTTTGCGGGTATCGGAGATAAAGGTCGTTGCGACATAAAATGAAAGGGTTGTATGATGAAAATCAGTATTGGTGGAAAGGTCGTGTTTGGGTTTGGTTTAGTTATTGTGCTCCTTATTATAAGCACTGTTGTTGGGGTTCATCAATTAAAACGGGTCAATAATGATTACAAAAACAAAGTGGTGAAGGAGCGGGATATTGAGAGTATGTCCCAGAAAATTCGGACGAATCTACTGCAGGCGAGAAGACGGGAAAAGGATTTTTTAACCAGACGGGATTTAAAATACAGCCAACTGGTGAATGACTTTCTAACCTCTGCCAATAAAGAGGTAAATGATATTGCAAAATTGTCAGAGGACGAATTCGTGCAGAAAAAATTAGAAAGAATCCGCAGTGATATTAACAATTATCAGGAGCAATTTAACCGGTTATCTGAGGCTGTCGTTGCTTATGGCCTTACAGAAGAGGATGGTTTGAGGGGAGCCTTTCGCACGGCTGCACACAAATTCGAGGACGCAATTAAAAAGACTCCCATAAAAGATGGGATGGTTTTGTATCTGATGACCAGGCGGCATGAAAAGGATTATATGATTCGCGGCAAAGAAAAGTATTTGAAACGTAATCGGAAGACTCTCGCACAATTGCGTGAAAATGTCAAAAATGCAGGTTTAAACACAAATCAAAAGAGAACATTTCTGGATTATCTCAATGAATACGAAAACAATTTGTCGCAGCTTGCAAGTAAGAATGATGAAATCAAAAATATTCTCGCGTCTTTAAAAACGAATTCTGACCGGGTATTAGCACTAACCGAAGACGTAAACAGAGCTGAACAAAAAAGGGCGCTCCAATTGCAAAATACAATTTCTGCTTCGGCTGATTCCGCGATAAAAACTTTGTGGGTAGTCGGTATCTTTGCTGTTGCAACCGGCATGTTTGCTGCTCTTTTCTTAACTCTTATCATTCGGCGGCCATTGTCAAAGATCGTAAAAAAAGCCACGGCACTTGCTGCCGGAGATATAAATCAGACCATTGACATTCATTCAAGGGATGAGATTGGTGAACTTGCCGATTCCTTTCGCGCTGTGATTGATACCCAAAAAGAAAAGGCAGGTGTTGCGCAAGAAATCGCTTCCGGTAATTTAGACGTTGAGGTGAATGTTGCGTCCGAGCAGGATCTGCTAGGGAAAGCCATGCGTGATATGCGCGATGCATTGAAAAAAAGTAAAGAAGAACTACAAACCGTTTTGAATGATGCCCAGGCCAAAGCTGATTATTTAAATAATGTTGCCTTTCCCGTACATGCAGTGGATAAAGAGATGAATGTCATTTTCATGAATGCCGCTGCCGCCGAAGTAGCCGGGCTGCCGGCAGAGTCATGCATAGGTAAAAAGTGCTACGACTTACTAAGAAATTCGCATTGCCAAACGGACAAATGCAATATAGTAAAAGCGATGAAAATGGATGCAAAGTTTACCTCGGAAACCGTACTTGAAAAACAACAGGTCCCGCTTCAATACACCGGTACGCCAATTAAGGATGCTCAGGGAAATATCATCGGTGCCCTGGAACAGGCGTTTGATATTTCAGACATAAAAAATGTTGTAAACGAAGTAAATCAAACAGCCGAATGTCTCAAAGAGGGGAAGATGAGTACGCGCGCAAAAGTTGGAAATGCTACGGGAGATTATAAAAAATTAGTGGAAGGATTTAATGCAGTCATAGATAATATTATGGAGCCGGTGAATGAAGCCATTGCCTGTCTTGCAGAAATGGCCAATGGCAACTTGAATGTCGAGGTTCGGGGAGAGTACCAAGGCGATCATGCAGCCATGAAGAATGCCATGAATACGACTCTAGAAAATCTAAATGAGATTCTCAATCAAATTTCTATGATGATTCAACAGGTGGCTGCCGGTGCGGCTCAGGTTGCGGATGCGAGCCAAATGCTCTCGCAGGGCGCTACTAAGCAGGCAAGTTCATTGGAAGAAGTGACTGCTTCAATGAATGAAATCGGTTCACAGACCAGGCAAAATGCCGAAAATGCAAAGAAAGTCAACGAAATTGCCATTTCCAACCGGGAAAACGCAGAGGTGGGCAACAGTCAGATGACGAATTTGCTCGACGCAATGAAGGACATCAATGCATCATCGGATGAGATTTCAAAAATTATCAAAACCATCGATGAGATTGCATTTCAAACGAATTTGTTAGCGTTGAATGCTGCCGTGGAAGCGGCGCGTGCCGGGGTGCACGGCAAGGGATTTGCCGTTGTAGCTGAAGAGGTACGGAACCTGGCGCAGCGCAGCGCCAATGCGGCAAAAGAGACCACGACGCTGATTAATGATTCCATTTCCAAAGTAGGGAACGGCACGAAGCTGGCCAACGAAACGGCGGAAGCTTTGAACAAAATCGTGACGGGTGTTAAAGATATGACCGAGCTGGTTTCTGAAATAGCCAATGCGTCCGATGAACAGTCGCAAGGCATTGAGCAAGTCAACGCCGGGCTTAATCAGATCGATGCGGTAACACAAGCCAATACGGCCAGCGCTGAAGAAAGCGCTGCGGCTTCCGAGGAACTTTCCAGCCAGGCAAATCAGCTTAGTCATTTGCTGGGTAAATTTCAATTGCAGACGAGCCGGACTCATACTGCCGCACCAACCCCATTGGGAGAGGCTGAGATTGTCAGCACGGAAAATGTAAAGAGACATTCAGATGTCCTGGATTGGTCGGATGTTGAAAAAGAGCAAGCTGAGGATGTTTCCGCTGGAGAAGACTTTATCGCACTCGACGATGATGAGTTTGGCAAGTTTTAGGGTCTAAAATAATCGATTGTAAATATCAGGCGCAGTGAGTCCGTCGACTGAAATCAGAGTAAAAAAATGCGACACAAAATGTTCTGCGAAACCTCTCTCTCATTTCGAACCGGCAGCAGCCGGTTTCGGAATGATACCTTTTGTGAAAAATGGCCTGTTTTCGGTCAATTATGAATTGAAAAAGTTAAATTAATGTAAAAAACTGAGTTTAGTTTTAACCGAAACGAACCGAAATCCTAGTATAGTAAAACACGTTCTCTATTAAATATTAAATATCTGGAGGTAATGATGGTCAAAAGAGTCATGACTATTGTCGTATTAATGGTCCTTTGTGTAAGTGGTGTTGGGAGCGCAAAGGAGGTCACTCCAATGCAAGTTTTATATACAACCAAACAATTTTTTCCGACTTGCAGTGAAGTAGTGGTTTTTTCTTCGAAGGAATATTTTCAGAAAAATAAAGACAAAATTGCCCGCGCTGCCGCTCAGAATAAGATCAAACCGCATGTGTATATCGTTGAAAAATCAACGGACATCGGTAATGCTTTAGGCACTATAGCAGAGAACAGTATTTTAATTATTTTCGATTCAGCAACTCTGGATCAGAGCAACAACAAGCTCTACATCCTTTCAAAATGTAAAACAAAAAAGATTACAATTATCACATCGTCACAGCAATTCTCCGACTCGGGAGCGTTGTTGGGAATCTTGCTGGATAAGGACCATAAAATTAAAATGGTCTTGAATCTGAAACATAATTCTTTTTTGAAGGATAAATTTACTCCGGATACCATTGCAAAATTCGGAATTGCTAAAGTCATTGAATAAGGATGAGGAAATGAAAAGGATATCATTAAATCTGAAAGGCAAAATGTTGTCTATATTTATCACCACAATTGTTGTGATGATGATGATATCAATTTTTGTCAATGAGGTAATTAACAAACGCTCTCTTGACGGTAATTTAGGGTCATCGCTCCAGGTTTTAACAGAAATTGCCGGGGAAGCGGTTAAATCCGGTTTGGAATTTAGCGATCGTGATGCGGTTGTAACTGCGGTACAGGGATTTACGAGTCAGGCCATGTTTTCTTATATCGATATTAAGGATAAAGATGGGAAACAGGTATTCCTTTATCGTAAAAACGGTATGGAATCCGTGGATGAGTCTGCTGTTGAAGGTAATTTAGAGAATAATGGCGAAATGTTTTATGAGAATCCGATTCTTTCCGGTGATGACCAAATTGGTGAAATAATGGTTGGAATCACGCTTGAAAGCCGGAATAAAGCGCTTGCATCGGCGAACAGAGCGACAACTCTTCTTAGTTTAACTATGATTGCAATTTTTGTGATCATTACCATAATCATGGCAAATCGTATTACGAAGCCCATTGGAAAAATTACGGCGATTGCCAAAAAATTAGCGCAGGGTAAGATCGACGACCAAATTTCCATCGATAGTAAGGACGAAATCGGTGCGCTGGCAGATTCATTTCGTGACATGATGCAGTCACAGAAGCGAAAGGCCCAGGTCGCTGAACAGATTGCTCAAGGAAATCTGGACGTGGACATAGAGGTGACGTCGGATGAAGATGTGTTGGGTAAGGCCATGATGAGTGTGAAAGAAAATTTGCAAACTATGCTTCGAGACCTTCACGAAACGGTTGAAGCGCAAAAAACCGGAGATATTGACAACCGTTGTAACCCGGACATTGTGAAGGGTGCGTATTCCGGGATTTTGCAAGGCATAAATGACACGCTGGATGCGGTCATTAACCCTACGTTGGAAGGTATTGATATTCTGGAACTCTATGCAAAAGGAGATTTAAGTTTGGAAATGCGTTCTTTACCAGGAAAGCAGGTTGTCTTCTCTGACAGTCTTAATAAAATTCGCCGCAATTTGCGGGAATTGATCGATGAGATTATGCAGCTAACTTCGGCTGCTGAACAAGGCGAGTTGGCCACACGCGGAGACGCATCCAAGTTTTCGGGTAGCTACCGGGAAATTATTGATGGCATTAATTTAACCATTGCAAATATTACCCATCCGGTAAATGATGCTGTGAATTGTTTGACGGAAATAGCTACTGGAAATCTCAGTGTAACCATGGATGGTGAATACCGGGGTGATTTAGCGTTGATGCGAGATTCCATGAATAAAACCGTTGAATCATTGAATGAAACACTTTCCCAAGTTTCTTTCAGTGCTGAGCAGGTGGCCGACAGTTCCATGCAGGTGGCCGATTCCAGCAATTCACTGTCGCAGGGCGCATCCAAACAGGCAAGTTCATTGGAAGAAATCTCTGCTTCCATGAATGAAATCGGTTCGCAAACCCGCCAGAATGCAGACAATGCCACGGAAGCGAACCAATTAACCAATGCCGCAAAAGACACTGCCAGGGATGGAAATTCGCAGATGAAAAAGATGCTTTCGGCAATGGGGAAAATCAAAGATTCGTCCTCGAAGATTTCCAATATTATCAAGGCCATCGATGAGATCGCGTTTCAGACTAATTTGCTGGCCTTGAATGCTGCGGTAGAAGCCGCGCGTGCCGGCGTTCACGGCAAGGGATTTGCCGTGGTTGCCGAGGAAGTTCGCAATTTGGCTCAACGCAGTGCGAAGGCAGCGCAGGAAACCACGGAATTAATTGAAGACACGGTTAATAAAGTAGAGAATGGCTCGAAACTTGCCGATGTCACTGCAAAAGCCCTGGATGAGATCGAGCAAAGTGTAATGAAGGTGTCTGATCTCATCGGCGAAATAGCCCAGGCCTCAAAAGAACAGGCGCAAGGTATCGAACAAGTGAACTCCGGGTTAAGCCAAATTGACCAGGTAACTCAGGCAAATACCGCCGGTGCTGAAGAAAGTGCTTCCGCTTCAGAAACACTCTCGGGCCAAGCCAAGCAACTAAAGACGTTATTAAACAAATTCAGATTGAAAAATTATGACGGTCGGCAGCTGGTTCATGACCAGGAAAATACCAAGGAAGTAAAAGTTGTCGATGAGGCGAACGGGGATTCATGGGCTGTTTAAATGTCTATCCGGCTGATTGGAATGAACGGTTTTGCGGCACAATGATTAAATGGAGTTAATAGGTGCTTGATGTCATAAATATTAGCGGTCATGAATTTGAATTGATTCGAAAGTTAGTATATGATCGGTTTGGCATTTCATTAAGTGATCAAAAGCGCGCACTTGTGGTTGGCCGCTTAAATAAACTGCTCAGAAAAAATAATCTCAAATGTTTTCAGGACTATTATGATTATGTTGTAAACGATCAGTCAGGCAAAGCTCTGAGCGATTTCGTCGATAAAATATCCACAAATCACACGTATTTTTTTCGTGAAAACGATCATTTTGATTATTTACTAAAAGTTGTCCTTCCTGAAATAATTAACGCCAATTTAAAATTAGGCCAGAAGGTTCTGCGCGTGTGGTGTGCCGCCAGTTCATCGGGTGAGGAACCTTACACACTGGCTATGTTGATTCTGGAATATCTGAAACATGATGTCGTGAACTGGGATGTCGGGGTGCTGGCAACGGATATTTCCCTGTCCATTTTAGAGGTCGCTAAAAGAGGCGTTTATCAGGAAAAAAATGTGAGCCGTATACCGGAGGGTTTAAAAAATAAATATTTGGAACATATAGGGAAAGATGCCTGGCAGGTACGGAAACAGGTTAAAGATTTGGTTCTTTTCAGACGACTAAATTTAATACAAAGAGATTTCCCGTTCAAAGGGAAATTCCATATCATTTTCGCCAGAAATGTCATGATTTATTTTGATGAAGTCACCCGCAAATCTTTAGTGGAACGATTCCATCGTTACACAAACAACGGCGGATATTTGTTTGTTGGACATTCAGAAACGCTTGGCAGGAGCCATCAACTTTTTCAGTTTGTAAAACCTGCCGTTTACCGAAAGGAATCGGGAAGTTGAAGGGAAAAATCAAGGTCTTAGTGGTTGATGATTCTGCTTTAGTGCGGGGAATCCTTACGAAAGGTCTTTCCATGGACCCGGAAATTGATGTGGTGGCAAATGCCTCGGATCCGTATATCGCCCGTGATAAAATAATGGCTTTCAAACCGGACGTACTTACCCTTGATGTTGAGATGCCGCGCATGGATGGGGTCGAATTTTTACGCCGTTTGATGCCGCAACGTCCTTTACCGGTTTTAATGGTGAGTTCTTTGACGGAAAGAGGCAAAACCATCACCATGCAGGCTCTCGAAGCCGGTGCCGTTGACTTCGTGACAAAACCGAATACGGATGTTGCACACGGACTGAATTCAATGCTTTCTGAATTACGTTCAAAAGTAAAAATTGCATCAAAAGCGAATGTGAGCCACTGGAAAAGAAGAGATTACAAGCCGTTAAAAGCTACCAATAAATCCTATTCGGCATTAGCCGAATCTTCTGATAAAGTCATTGCAGTTGGCGCTTCGACAGGGGGCACAGAAGCTATTCGGCGAGTGTTGTCACAACTACCGGCGGATACGCCGGGAATTGTTATTGTCCAGCACATGCCGGCGGGGTTTACATCCATGTTTGCAGAAAGTCTCAACAAAATAAGTGTAATGACGGTGAAGGAAGCGAAATCCGGCGATCGCATTATGCGAGGTAGTGTACTGGTTGCGCCCGGAGATCAACACATGAAAGTCCTTCGTTCCGGCGGAACTTATATCATTGATTGTTACGACGGTGAAAAAGTTTGTGGTCACCGGCCTTCTGTGGAAGTATTGTTTCAGTCGGTAGCAAAATACGTCGGTTCAAATGCAGTGGGGGTTATGTTAACTGGTATGGGGCATGATGGCGCTGACGGCATGGTTGAAATGAAAAAAGCCGGCGCGCAGACCTTCGCTCAGAATGAAGCTACTTCCGTGGTTTTTGGTATGCCAAAAGTAGCTTATGAACGCGGAGGAACGGATAAATTAATTCCTTTGGATTCTATCGCTAGTAAGATCATAAGTACGCTTTCGGAGATGGGTAAATGAAAATAATGTATGTTGGGGTAGGTGAATATGCAGCGTCCAAAGAAAATACGATCAAAACGATGGCATTAGGATCCTGTGTGGCAGTCATCGTTTTGGATACTCAAAATAGGGCAGTCGGGATGTTACACGTCGCATTGCCGGAATCTTCTATCAATAAGAAAAGAGCGGCAGAAAGGCCGGGAATGTTTGCTGATACCGGAATTCCAAATTTATTAGATGAGATGAAAAAACTCGGCTATGTCGGTCAGAAGAAACTTATCGTGAAGCTTGCAGGAGGTGCAAGTATCATGGACCCAAACAATACGTTTAATATTGGCAAGCGGAATATTCTTGCCGTCAAGAAAATTCTCTGGCGTTTCCAGTTGGGTGCCATTGCCGAAGATGTCGGAGGGTCTATCAGCCGCACGGTTTCAGTTGACATTAACTCAGGAAAAGTCATTATATCTTCGCCTGGAAGGGGGGATTGGGAATTATGATTTCATTAGAAACAATCACACAACGTATCAAGGAAAAACCCATTCCTTCAATGGTTGCATTCCAAATTCTCAAAGTAATTGATGATGAGAATCATTCGCTTAAAGATGTGGTACAGCTTGTTGAAAATGATGTTTCGCTGACCTCTGAAGTACTCAAAATGGCAAACTCTGCTGCTTACTACCGGGGCTCGGAGGTGACAACCGTAAAACGGGCAGTTCTTTTAATGGGTGAAATGATGGTCGTTGGCGTAGCTATTTGCGCCTCTTCTTCCATCGTTTATACTAGGCCCCTTGAAGGGTATGAGAGCAAAACCGGAGAAATGTGGGAACACTCTTTGCGTACAGCAATTGCTTCCAGGGAAATAACGAAGTTTGCTAAAAAATCCCTTTCTCCGGGGTTAGCTTTCACGGCCGGTTTGTTGCATGACATTGGAAAGTCTGTTATTTCGGAGTTTTTAGTGGGATGTACCGAAAAGATGACTGAATTGTGTGAAACACATCAAGTACATGATTATCTTGAAGCGGAGCAAATGACCATTGGAACAGACCACTGTGCCATCGGTTATGAGTTGGCCAAACACTGGAGTTTACCCGAAGCGCTCTGTTATGCTATTCGTGATCACCATCACCCGCAAAACGCTTCTAAAGAGTATAGAACTCTGGCGTACTCTGTTCATCTTGGAGATTTAATTGCCATGATTGGCGGTTCCGGTACGGGTGCGGACAGCCTGGCATACACAGTTGATAATGCGTATGAAAGGTATTTTGATATTGCCAAGGAACAGTTGAACAGGGTCTTATTAATCGTCGAGAATGATTTTCAAACAATTAAAGACATTTTAATGTCTGAAGGAAAGGTTTGAATATGATTGAAACAATACTCGTGGCAGATGACTCTTCAACTGCCCGCATGATTATTAAAAGGTGTGTTGAAATTGCCGGTTTTATGAACACCAATTTTATTGAAGCCGTCGACGGAAAGGAAGCGTTGCAACTTGCCAAGGACAACAAAGTTGATTTGCTTATTACTGATTTGAATATGCCTAATATGGATGGCCAGACGCTTCTGAAACATGTTAAAGCCAGTCCCAGGTTACATGATTTGCCGGTGGTTGTAATCTCTAGCGCCAGCAACAAAAAAATGGAAAGCAACCTGATAGAGGGTGGAGCATTGGCGGTAGTAAATAAACCCATAACACCGGCCAGTGTCGCTAAAGCATTAGATAATCTATTGCAACAAGATCAGTGGGGTTAGAACAATGAGCGATATCAAAAGCCGATTTAAAGAAGAATTGACTTCCGCAATCTCAAAAACCATGGAAAATATGACCTTTGAAGATGTTACTTTTAGAAGTGACCAGGAAGATATTAAACCGGTGGACAAAAATAAATATTGGGCGATTCTGCCGATTGAAGAACCGTTTATAGGGGAACTGGTGCTTGAGGTACCGAAAGAATGTGGGAGAAATCTTGCCCTGGAAGTTTACGGGGAAATTGATGTGGCGCCCAGTGATGAAGCGGTTGAGGATATTGTGGCCGAAATGTTGAACACGCTTGCCGGCAGTTTCTTAAACGGATATGTTTCAAAGGATGTGACATTTCACCTGGGACTCCCCCAAAAGGGTCAGGGTGAATTGCCACCATTGAATGAAAAAAGTGTTTCTGTTTTTTTGAATGTGGGGGAATACTGTTTGTATGTAAGTTACATAGGAAATGATTTTTCTGAATAGTTAAAGAAAAAAGGAGTTTAAGGAATGAAGATACTTGTCGTTGACGATTCTGCCGTGATGCGCAAAATTGTCATAAAAGCTTTAAATGAAGGGGGCCATACCGATATTATTGAAGCCAGTGACGGTAAAGCAGCTCTTGGCAAATCAGATGGTGTCGATATTGTTTTCACCGATTGGAACATGCCGGTCATGGATGGACTGACATTTGTTAAAGAGCTCCGGAAATCGTCGAAAGTTCCCGTTGTCATGATTACAACCGAAGGCGGACAAAAAGAGGTTTTGGAGGCAATGAAAGCCGGCGTTAATGACTATGTCGTGAAACCATTTCAACCGAATGTCCTGTTGGGAAAATTGAAGTCGATAAAAAAATAAACCGTTTATGTGAGACAAGGAGATGCTCAAGAATGGGTGAAAATATAATTCAGAAAGAAAATTTTATTCATGATTTTATCGACGTCACAAAAGATGTACTATCTACCATGGCATCTTATCATGTTGAAACAAGGAGTGTTCGGGAAATAAATGGGAATTCAGACATGCTAAATGTGACAGCATGTATGGATATTACAGGCGTTTTAGGGTTTTCCGGTGGACGAAGAGGGTCGATATTGGTGACCTTCAGTGACCGAATTGCTTTGGCTGTTGTCGGCGGAATGTTAGGGATGACGTTGACCGAGATTAACGCAGATGTGCGTGATGGGATTGCCGAATTAGTTAACATGATCGCAGGAGGTGCTAAAACCCGCCTGCAAAAGAAAGGTGTAAATTTTGATTTGTCTATTCCGAATACAGTCATTGGTGCCAATCATCAGATAACCGCTCCAGCCGGAACATCAAGAACCCGCATTGATTTTGTTTCGGATGCGGGGGAGTTTTTTATAGAGGTTTATTTAAAAGAAGAATAAACGATTGTGAGATTTACTCATGAATTCAGACAAAAAGAAAGTTTTGATTCTTGACGACGAGTTTTCATCAAGGAAATTGTTGTCACATATAATTAGAAATAATCTTAATTGTGAAATTTTACAGTCGGATGATGGGTCTGCTGCGTTAAAAATGATGTTGAAGGACCCGCCGGATGTCTTGATATTAGATATGGTGATGCCGTTTATGAACGGTGTGCAAGTGCTGCAAACCATGCGCGAAAATGAACGATTATCCCAAATACCTGTTCTTGCGTGTACCTCGATAGATGACAATAACGTTGTTCAGCAGATAATTAAATTGGGTGTACGGGAATATATCAAAAAACCTATTAAGAAGGAACACATCCTGGAAAAACTCAATGCGATTTTTTCAGATTAAATAAGATAGATCAAAAATGGCTGAAACATTATCTCAAAGTGAAATAGATGCGCTTTTGTCACAGGCACAAACCAGTGAAGCACATGAAGACACCGCGCCTGCAAAGAAAGAAAAGACTGTTTTTACGTATAATTTTCGCAAAAAAAAGAAATTCAACAAAAGTCATTACCTGCTTTTGGAGAGCATTCACAAACGGTTTCTGCGCAATTTTGAAGTGACATTAACGAATGTGCTCAATTCTCCGGTGCTATCGACTCTCGCAGCTGCAACGGAATTGTCTTATAGTGATTGCATGGATTCTTTTTCTTCTCCTACCTGCATTTATATTTTTAACGTGAATGGTGGTCTGGGTAAATTCATCTTGGAAATTGATCCCAATGTCGCGTTTTTTATTATAGACAAAATATTGGGTGGCAACTCTAAAGATATCCATCCAATGGACCGGGAACTAAGCCTGATAGAAGAAAAAATCATGACAAAGGTTGTAAATTTTTTAGTGGATGATCTAATGGATGCATGGTCAAATGTGGATGAATTGACCATAGAGCTTGAGGCTTTTTACGCCCAACCCGATTATGTTCAGGTCATCAGTAATACCGAGACGGTTATTCTTATATCGATGGATGTGAGGAGTTCTGACAAAACGCTCGGTTACCTAAATGTGAGTTTGCCAAGCAGCACGCTTGAGCAGCTTTTAGCCAGATATGAAGGTAGTCATGAGGAGGTTTTACGAACCCCGTCTCAATGTACTTCCGACAGACACGATATCGAACAGCAAATGAAGAAAGCTGTGCTACCGCTGAAGGTCATTCTCGGACAAACCAAAATGAGTATTCATGATGTTGTAAATCTGGAGCAAGGAGATGTGATTTGTCTGCCTACAAAGACGCAAAAACCCGTTGACGTGTATGTCGGAAATTTAAATTTATATAAAGCCCTGCCAGTAAAAAAGGAAAATACGGTTGCAATTAAAATATCTGAAATTATCCATATAAATGGGTAAGGTTTCCTGCCGTTCGTATTTGAAGTTAAAATTATTCCCCAATTATATTGTCCTTGACAAGAAATAAGAATTTAGCTATATTTCAATTTGTTTAATTTGTTCTGAACAAAATTAACGAATGTGGATGGTAGTAAATGAATTCGCCTGTCAAACAAACTGTTTCTGACCGAAAAAAACAACTTGCTGAATCCGTGGGTGAATTCATTAAATACTGGGGATTTAAGGAAGTTCACGGAAAACTCTGGGTGCATATTTATCTATCCGAAAAGCCGGTTACGGCTAAAGAACTGACGCAAAGCTTAGGTGTGACAAAAGGTTTAGTGAGTACGGCACTTTCAGAATTAATCGCCTATCAGGTCGTCGAAAAAATTAATCTCGGTGACGCACGTTCGCCCGGTTATCAGTCGAACACCGATCTTGTGAACGTTATATATAACGTTTTGCGCAACCGGGAGTTAAAATTGACAACAAAAATATTGGAAAACATTGATGCATTAAAAAAAGAAATGTCTTTTGAGGATTCGGCCACCAGTGCCAAATTAGATAAATTGCGTTCAGTGACTTCATTTGCAGTGGAAAGTATCACGAAACTTTTAAACAATAAATCGATATCGACAAATAAATTTAAAATCATTATGCGCCTTTTTTCATAGGAATTATCGGTCTTATGTCTATAGAATGGCAGGTTTGTTTTAAAAATTTGAACCATAAAAAATTTTATCGTAATATTTACACTGCGTCTATTGCATGTAAGTTGCCCATAGCCTTGTGGAGAAATCCGGCCGACAAACAAATTCATACAGTGGTGGATTTATCCGGCCGTCATAATATTAGCGGGTTTGATCATCAAGCGATGTCACCGGGATTTATTTTTGCACCATTTAATTCTGAACAGAACCAATCTGTTTTCTTAATAAATGCGAATATCTATTGGCAGGGTTCAACCTGTTTCCGTTGTTTACATGCGTCAAACAATGGAAAGGAGCAAAGTAATTTCAAATTGTTTTCCGAAGAAATTGACAAATTAAATTGTCTGGAAAATCCATTTTTGAGTCAAACTGGTCAGGAGTGGTATCATCCGAAAGTTTTTCCGGATAAAAGATGGAATGTTTCGAAACGTGAATATTTGCAATGGATTAACACAGCCGTAAAAGCTATTAGGCAGGAGCGACTACGGAAAGTTGTTCTATCGCGTGCGTTGACTGTAGAGCTGAAAGAATCGTTTAACGCACTGCAATTATTTGAGCGACTTTGCGCCGTGTATCCCAGGGCATTTGTGTCATTCGTTGCGCTTCCCGGTGTTGGAACGTGGCTTGGGGCCACACCTGAACTTCTTCTAAAGGTCAAGCCGGACGAGCTGTCCACGGTCGCTTTGGCCGGTACAACCGTAGCAGGCCAGGACAAAGAATATCCCTGGAGCAGCAAAGAGATTGTTGAACAGGAAATTGTCAGTGAATATATTCGAGACTGTTTTCATCGGTTAAATTGCGGAGATTTCATTGAGAGAGGTCCTGAAACGGTTCAAATCGGTCAGTTACTGCATTTGAAAACATTTTTTCGTGTGCAAAGAAAAGGCCTTGAGCCGGGATGCGTTACAAAATTGGTTCAAGAACTGCATCCTACGCCGGCTGTTTGTGGGGTGCCTAAAGAAGAAGCTCTCAACTTTATTGACCAACATGAAATCCACGAAAGGGAATATTATGCCGGTTATTTAGGTACGGTGAACATCCAAAACGATACGCGGCTGTTTGTTAATTTAAGGTGTATGCAGCTCCTGAAAGATACGGCTGTTTTGTATGCGGGTGGAGGAATCACCATCGATTCGGATGCAGAGAATGAATGGCAGGAGACCGAGTTGAAATTTGACGCCTTGCTGAGTTTGCTCAGGGATAGCAAAAGCAGTTTTCCCGTGGCTCCTGAATCTAAAACACGGTTTTTTGCGAAAGACAAGGTTTCTCTGGGATGACGGACTTTAAGCAAAGTGTGACTGAAATAGCCGATATTTGTGCAAAAAAGGGAGTTTCTCAGTTCATTCTTTCACCGGGGTCGCGTTCGGCCCCACTTACCCTTGCATTGGTCCGACATTCTGATATTCATTGTAAAATAGTCGTGGATGAACGGTCTGCGGCTTTTGTTGCTTTAGGAGTCGCTCAACAAACCGGACATCCTGTGGGGCTGGTTTGTACCTCTGGAACTGCGGTGTTGAATTATGGTCCAGCAGTCGCCGAAGCATTCTATCAGCACATTCCTTTATTGATTCTTACGGCTGACCGTCCTGCCGAGTGGATCGATCAAAACGATAACCAAACCATTCACCAGCAAAGGATTTTCGCAAATCACTGTCGCGGGTTTTTTCAACTGCCGGTGGAAGATGCCCACCCCGATGCCCGGTGGCACACGCAGCGTACTGTTTCCGATGCCGTGAACAAATGTCTATGGCCGATTCCTGGGCCTGTGCAAATTAATGTCCCTTTGCGTGAGCCGCTTTACCCGCAAAAGAAGTTTCAATCTTCGGCTGAAGGAAAAGTGATTTCCTTAATGTACCCGGAAGCAAAGCTTACGGACAACACCTGGCAGGAATTGCATCAACTTTGGTTTTCTTCAAAGAAGAGAATGATTTTGGGCGGTTTACACGACCCGGATGAAAAGCTTACTGATGCGCTAAGTCAATTCATAAAAACAGATCAGGCCGTTGTGTGCGGTGATGTTACGTCGAATATTCAACAGTGCGGTGGTTCTTATTTTTATGATTCTATTTTTTTCTCTCAGAAAGAAAAAGTACGGGAAAATCTCTCTCCGGATTTACTCATTACGTTTGGCGGTCCGCTGGTAGCGAAAGGGCTTAAATTGACGCTTCGAAAGTTTCGGCCAAAACAGCATTGGCATTTGCAGTTAGAGGCGGATGCCATCGACACCTACCAGGCATTAACCAGGATATTGCCGGTTTCACCCGACTATTTTTTCCCCGAGCTCAAAGAAAAAGTCCTGTCAGCGGAACATGTTTCAGGGAAAGCGTATGTTGACTTGCACAAACGAATTGAGAATCGGGCTGCGGAACAGGTGACGGCATTTTTAGAGTCATCGCCTCTGTGCGAACTGACCGCAATGAAGGTCATTCTCACAAAACTGCCAACTGCGAGTCATTTGCAGTTGGGAAACAGTTCTATTGTACGAGTTGCCAATTTTGTCGGTCTGCGGGAACTTCAGAGCATCAAAGTGAATTCAAACAGAGGTACCAGCGGCATCGACGGAACGGTGAGCACCGCGGTCGGCGCCGCTTTGACAACGGAAAAGATGACCACGCTGATCACCGGTGATCTGGCCTTTTTTTACGATCGCAACGGGTTGTGGAACAATTTTTTAGCCAATAATCTCAGAATTATTGTCTTTAATAATTCCGGCGGCGGTATTTTCCGCCTTCTTGAGGGTAGCAGAAAACTACCCGAACTTGAGACCTGGTTTGCGACGGAACAGCATTTGTCGGCAAAAGCCACAGCCGAACAGCATGGCTTGAACTATTTTCGCGCTGATTCAATGACGGACGTGGCGTCGATTTTAGATGATTTTTTTAAACCTTGCAAAACCTCGGCGCTGTTAGAAATTATTTTCGATAAAAATCAAAATTCTGAACTTTATTTAAAATTTATATCAATGGCGAGGGAGATTGCATGAAAAATAAAAATATTCAGTGGGAAACACTGAAGGAATTTGAGGACATCCTGTACCAGTTCTACCAGGGCATCGCTAAGATTAGCATCAATCGCCCGCAGGTGCACAATGCCTTCCGGCCCAATACGGTATTCGAGCTGTCTGAAGCTTTCGAATTGGCGCGGCAAAATCCCGATGTGGGGGTGGTTATTTTAACCGGTGAGGGGGGTAAAGCGTTTTGTAGCGGCGGCGATCAGAACGTACGCGGCACCGGTGGTTACGTCGGTTCCGATGGGGTCCCAAGGCTCAATATTTTGGATGTTCAAAAACAAATCCGTTCTATTCCAAAACCGGTTGTGGCAATGGTGGCCGGCTGGGCTATCGGCGGTGGTCATGTGTTACACGTTGTTTGCGACTTAACCATTGCCGCCGAGAACGCTCGTTTCGGTCAAACCGGTCCGAAAGTCGGCAGCTTTGACGGTGGATTTGGCGCTTCGTATTTGGCGCGAGTTGTGGGTCAGAAAAAAGCGCGGGAAATATGGTATTTGTGTGACCAGTACGATGCGCAGGAAGCATTGCAGATGGGGCTGGTAAATAAAGTTGTGCCTTTGGAAGAACTTGAAACGACAACGGTTGACTGGTGTTTTAAAATGTTGAAAAAAAGTCCTATGGCGCTGCGGTTGTTGAAGTCAGCGTTTAACGCTGAGTTAGACGGACAGGCGGGCATTCAGGAATTGGCCGGTAATTCAACATTGTTGTATTATTTAACTGAGGAGGCCAATGAAGGGAGGCAAGCCTATGTGGAAAAAAGAGACCCCGATTTTTCAAAATTTAAGCGGTTTCCTTAAAGTCTGCGGGATATGATTTTCATGACGCAAAAAATTAAAATATGGATCACTGCATTTCGCTTACGGACATTACCGTTAGCGTTAGCCAGCATTATTCTCGGCAGCTTTTTAGCAGCGGCTGACGGTGCCTTTCAGTGGCTGATCGCCGGGCTGAGTGCTTTAACGGCGGTCTTGCTGCAGATACTTTCCAATCTTGCCAACGATTACGGTGATTCTGTGCACGGAGCCGATCACAAAGAAAGAGTGGGTCCAAAACGTGCCACACAAACGGGAGCAATTTCGGTGTCAGCCATGCGCATGGCACTTGGGGTCTTTGTGGTGTTAAGTTTGGTCGCCGGTTACTTTCTTATTCATGGTGAAAGTGTCATTTACTATTTTCTGGGAATTGCGGCAATCGTGGCTGCGGTTGCTTACACCGCGGGACCAAAACCGTACGGATATGCCGGTCTTGGAGATATTTTTGTCTTTATTTTTTTCGGAATTGTCGGGGTTTTGGGAACTTATTATCTGCATACGCATAGGTTAAACTTACAGATACTGCTACCGGCCGTTTCATGCGGATTTTTTAGTGTAGCGGTTTTGAATATCAATAATATGCGGGATGTTGAATCCGATAAATTAGCTGGAAAAATAACCATCCCTATTCGTTTGGGGAAAAACAAAGCAAACGTTTATCATTGGTTTCTGTTAGCGGGAGGCCTGATTAGTGCCTGTGTTTATGTTTGGGTGAATTACCGATCACCCTGGCAGTTTTTGTTTTTCATTTCTATTCCGCTGTTGGTTTATAACGGGATTGCAGTTTCCGGCAAAAAGTCTTCAGGAGAGTTAGACCCTTACCTGAAGCAAATGTCTTTGGCAACGCTACTGTTTTGTTTTACATTTGGTTTGAGTATTATTCTATGACCTTTCGAGCAGAGTTTAAGAAATATTCTCTTGATTTTATCAATCCCATGGGAACCTCCCGCGGGGTTTTGCGGCAACGGGACATTTATATCCTGTGTATTTCCTATGGTGATGTGGTAGGGTTCGGGGAGTGTTCGCCATTAAAAGGACTAAGTCCGGAGAGCGATCCTGAATTCGAAAATAAACTTTCCCAGGTTTGCGATTCAATCGATAATGGGATTATGCCTGCGGACGAAGATTTGCTTGACTGGCCGTCTATTAGATTTGCTGTGGAGTCTGCATTTCTGGATATAGAACGGGGTGGAAAACAACAGCTCTTTGATTCGGATTTTACAAAGGGCGTGAAAAACTTGCCGACCAACGGTCTGGTGGTCATGGAAAGCATCGAAAATATGTACCGGCAAGTCGTTGCGAAAATCGATGCCGGGTTTCGCTGTATTAAGATAAAAGTCGGCGCGCTGGATTTTAATGCGGAATGTAGGTTGATTTCCAGAATTCGTGAGCAGTTTCCCGCCGGGGAAATCGCCCTGCGGCTCGATGCCAACGGGGCGTTTGCGGATGAAGAGGCTCTGACGAAACTGGAAACACTCGCACCGTTTTCTATTCATTCCATCGAGCAGCCGGTTAAACCGCGACACTGGGACGCCATGGCGTTTTTGTGCCGGGAGAGTCCTATCCCGGTAGCCTGGGATGAGGAGCTTATCGGCATCACCGACGTCGACGAAAAAACGGCGCTTGTGGAAGCTTTCCGTCCGGCATTTCTTATTTTGAAACCCACGCTTTTAGGTGGCTTAAAAGCCTGCGAAGAGTGGATTGATATCGCCGGAAAGTTTGATGTCGGATTTTGGGTAACGTCCGCCCTTGAATCGAATATCGGCTTGAACATTATCAGTCAATGGGCCGCAACGTTAGATGTTTCAATTCCGCAGGGTCTGGGAACCGGACAGCTTTTCACCCGGAATTTTCAATCGCCTTTGTCTCTCCAAAACGGTTACCTGCACTACTCACCTGAAAAATTTGCGGCTTCTTCCACCGTCCAGGATAAATTACAATTACGTTAGGTTTTTATGCGCGCTTTTACGCATCTTACGTTAGATGGTGTCCGCTATTCTAAAGAATGGATTTTGCAGCATGCGGACGCACTGCAAGAACCGGCATTCAGTAGAAATCAGATAAACGCGTTGACGTTTTGTAAACAATGGCTTGAAGGTCGGAAGGAGTTTCCAATTCAGACGTCAGGTTCTACGGGAACGCCTAAAAATATTTTACTCCGCAGGGAGCAAATGATTTTGAGTGCTAAATTGACCGGTGACGCATTGGGGCTCACACCCGACGAGAAAGCGTTCGTTTGTTTACCGTGTACCTTTGTCGGTGGAAAAATGATGCTGGTTCGTAGTTTTGAATTGGGGTTGGATGTGACCATCATGGAGCCTTCGGGAAACCCGTTTAAATCTTTTCCCGAAACGAGTATCCCCTGTTTTCATTTTACCGCGTTCATTCCCATGCAATTACAAGCGGTCCTGGATGCAGGGCAAAAAGCGGTTGCCTGGCTGAACCGGTTTAAAGCCGTGCTTGTTGGCGGTGCGCCGATTTCTCATTCACTGTCAAGGCAGATTAAGCCGTTGGACGTACCGGTTTACCAGACATTCGGCATGACGGAAACGGTAAGCCACATCGCCTTACGGCGGTTAAATGGCTGTGACGCTTCCGGGTATTATGAAGTTTTGCCACATGTAACCATCGGAACAGATGCACGCGGCTGTTTGACAATCGAATCTCCATTGACGAGTCACCGGAAAATAATAACGAATGACATCGTGGAAATAATATCCGGCAGACGGTTCATCTGGAAAGGGCGTTTCGATAACGTCATCAACAGTGGGGGGATAAAAGTTCAGGCGGAAAAAGTGGAGCGCTGTCTGGAGGAGGTTTTGTCGGAGGTTTTCGAAATTAGGATTCCCATCTTTGAGTATATGATTGGCGGAGTTCCGGATGAACTGCTTGGAGAAAAGGTCGTTTTGCTTTTTGAAGGTAGACCTGCGGAAACGATCTTGAATGAAATCCGGATTCAACTTAGCGGGAAATTACAAAAATATGAGATGCCAAAAGAATTTTATTTTCTCGATAAATTTGTTCGGACGTCCAATGGGAAAATTGATCGAATCAAAACGCTGCGGCTGTTGAAGAAATCAAATTTAAATAAATCTTCATGCTGAGTGAAGTCGGAGTATATTTTAAAAACAATAGGTTACAGCCTTCGACTGCGCTTAGGCTGAAGTAGGAAAGGACTTTTTCGTTCGCCTCGTACGTGAAGAATCAATCGCAAATGTCATGGTTTCTCACCGTAATGCACGGCAATGCCACCCAACAAAAATGTTTTCCATCCCACATTTATAAAACCGCTTTTTTCAATTCTCAATTTGAATTCCTCGGGTGAAAGAAACGTGAGGGTGGTTTGGCGGAGATAGTTAAACGGGCGGGTTTTCCCAACCGTCATTTTGCCAATCAACGGCATGATTATTTTCATGTGCAGGCGAAACCCGAAATTCAAAATCGGATTCTTTGGCTGCGTTAGCTCCAGAATTGCAAACCGTCCGTGTGGTTTTAAGGTTCGGTGAATTTCCAGCAGCACTTCATCGAGGAAATGGAAGACATTGCGCATTGCAAAACCGCTTACCACACCATTAAATGTTTCATCTTTAAACGGTAATTTATGCGCGGAGCCTTGCGCAAACATGAATGAATTTTTGGCATCCGTTGCCATGAGTTTCTGTTTTGCAACCGTTAACATGTTGTGGGAGATGTCGAAAACATGGACCTGCTTTGCGCCTGCACGATGACAGGAGTTGGCGAGGTCTCCGGTACCTGCCGCCAGGTCTAATATGGTGCCATTTTTTTGCTGCTTCAGCAGCGATACGGTTTGTGAGCGCCATGCTTCATCTCTGTAAAAGCTGACCCAACGGTTGAATCGGTCGTAATTTGGAGCAAGGTTATCAAACATATCCGTGACGTATTCCTGGCGCCGGTTTGAATCGAACGTGGATTGTTTAAGATTACCGAAGGAGGGTTTCATTAAATTGTTTTGTGGTAAATGGGTGCTGCGGATTTGAGTTCCGTCATCAGGATTTCGAATTCAGAGGGATGCAGAGATTGAAAGCCATCTGATTTTGCATGGTCTGGAGACGGGTGCACTTCGACGATCAGTCCGTCAGCGCCCACCGCTAACGCGGCTCTGCTCGCCGGTAGAACCAGACTGCGTTTCCCGGTGCCGTGTGACGGGTCAACGATAACGGGTAAATGGGTCAACTCTTTTAAAGCCGGGACGGCTATAAGATCGAGCGTGTTGCGCGTATAGGTTTCAAATGTCCTGATTCCTCTTTCACACAAAATGACGTTTTCGTTCCCGGCATTTAGGAGATATTCCGCGGCGAGAAGAAATTCTTCGAGTGTAGAGCTCATATTTCGTTTCAGAATAATCGGGACGGTACATTTGCCGACTTCTTTTAGAAGTTCAAAATTATCCATGTTGCGGGAGCCGATACGCAGGATGTCCACGTATTCGGTTAAAAATTCCAACTGTGAAGGCAGCAGAATTTCCGTTTCGACTAACAAATTGGTCTCGCATTTTACCAATTTCAGAAATTCCAGGCCTTGCCGCCCAACTCCCTGAAACGAATATGGAGACGTTCTGGGTTTATAAATGGACCCGCGCAGAACTTTCGCACCGGCTTTTTCCACCGAACGGGCAGTTGCCAGAACCTGCTCACTGTTTTCCAATGCGCACGGGCCGGCAATTACCGTAAAGCAGCTGCCACCGAATTGGACTCCGTTAATCCGGACAATCGAGGATTCTTGTTGTCTTTCTTTGTAAACGTGTGTGTGTTCTAAACGGTTCATTCCGACTGTTATTTCCGGTAATTTTAAGGTAAAAACAAGCTACGAAAACGTCTGCTCGGCAGAAGTTTAAATTAAAAATTAATTTTTGATTGTCAATAAAAATTTCATTATAATGTAAAACGTAAATCAGTTTAAAAAATGCTCGCAACTTGTGTTTGCTCGAAAACGCCTCTTCTGCCTTCAGCGGTTGCATCCGAAATGACAACGGCTGCGGATAGTGTCGCAAGCAAATTGGCGGTTTATGAATCATTAAATGTTAGAAAAGAGGTACAGATGACACGAAAAAACTTTTATGTCTGGAATGTCCTGTTAAGCACTGTTGTCGTGGTCTTTTTGGTTTGGCTCATTTATTTTCGGCAGGTGGATAGTGCAAACAACCCCGCGGTGGCCATTTTACCCGCAGTGAATGCCGCTTTAAATGCCGCAAGTGCATTGTGTTTGCTGGCCGGTTTTTTTGCCATTAAAAACAAAAAAGAACAGCTCCATAAAAATCTAATGATAACTGCATGTTGTATTTCCGCACTGTTTTTGCTCAGTTATGTTTATTATCATAGTATTCACGGCGATACGTTGTTCTTAGGGGTGGGCTGGATACGGCCGGTGTACTTTTTTATTCTCATTACCCACATCGTTTTGTCTGTTTTTATGTTGCCGCTGATATTGTCGTCCCTGTTTTTCGGACTCACCGACCGGAGACAATCGCATCGTAAAGTCGTGAAATTTACCTTTCCGGTGTGGATGTATGTCTCAATTACTGGCGTTCTGATTTTCTTTTTTCTAAAGAACTTTTCCTGATAATTTTCTGAAATGGAAAATTCCCCTTTTTGTTTACCCGAAATCATGAGTGTCCGGTTAAGCGATAGATGGTTTTAGGTAAAGTCGTTAAAAAACAATAGTCAAACTTCTCGTTGTGAAAGCCTGGACTTGTTTTTATCCTTTGCGCGTTGGAGTTAGTCCCTCCCTTTGGCCAAAGGGAGGACAGGAGGGATTCGAAAAAGCAAATGGTGCAACTGGCCTCAAATCCTTCCTGTCCTAAGCTGATGCTCGATTTTATCTGACATATTCTTTAACCGGACACTCATGATCTGAAATATGAACAAAATTTAAAATAAATTTTATTAAAATATCTGTAAAATAGATGAAAATTCATCCAAAATTGCTTTATTGTATGTATATATCATCTATATTTCATCATTGCTAATCTTTTTCACGGCGGCACCCCTTTTCAAAAAAGTTTATTTTGGTTCTAAAATTAAAATACGAAAGGAGGATTGCGTAAAGATTCGTTTTGTTATTGCTTCTTGACATGTTTGGCTCAATTCTGCATCTGGCTATATAAACATCTTTGATTTATTAATCTTTATTTTGATTAGACAAAGGAGATTCACATGAAAAAAGACAGTCTCAAGGGGATTGTGTGTACGTTTGTCGTTGCCTTCTTAGTTGTATTTTCAATCATTCCTGCACATGCACAACAGGGAAGTATTACCAGAACCTGGGGTCTTTCGGCTTCTATTCAGACCGGCCAGATGGATATTTTGATTCCTATCTGGACAGGTGACACATTTGTCCTGGCGCCGGGTTTTAGCTTGAATTACATTGAGAATGTGACCACCGACTTAGGCATTGAAGTCGTTCCGAGACTTTACCTCGACAATAGCCGTGTGAGTCCGTATATTACAGGCATGGCGGGGTTGCTGTTTAGAATGCCCACTGTTGGCAGCGATACCTCTAATTTGATGTTAGGCATCGGACTTGGAGGGGAATATTTTGTAAATCCAAAATTCAGTTTTGGGGTTGAAGCCCGATTAAACGGATTTGTCATCGATGTTTCGGGCGCCCGGAATATTCTTTTGAACACCAGCGCGGCTGTTGTTGCGAATGTTTATTTTTAACTAAAAAGGATTTGCTCCGTTCGCAGGTAAGGCGTTTGATTCAATGAGCTATTGAACAGACGCCTTATTTTATGGCAAAGAGTTTATTGGGGTTGGGGTGATTTTTGCGTACTTTTGGAAATATTTGCACAGAATTCTTTCCAGGCTTGAACAGTTAAGTGCGTCAGGTAGCGACACGACTTCTTGATCTTGTTTTCATGCTTTTCCAGGAACAGCAGTTGCTCCTTGCGCAATTGCACGTCAAAAGGTGAAGCGATTTGCTTGGGATGCCCTTTGCCCAATTGCACCCCGATATCATAAACAACTTCAGCAAGATCGTGAACAGATTTAAAGGATTTTGTGACGTTTATCTCCTTATAATTGTCCACCCATGAATGAATCCAGAACGTTTTTCCGTGAAATCGAATATAGCCGAGATATTTATAGGGTTGATAAGCGATTCGTGCTTGACCGAGCAGAACGCGAAACGGGTCATTTTTTCTGGTGATGGTAATGCAATCGATTCCGCTGAGGTCACGGACTTCTTTTACTTCCAGAACAACGTCATCCCTGGGGTCATCTGTGGCTCCGTGAATACGCACCAGGTATTTCAGGTCCAACGCACTGCCAATGCCCATGTGCAGGTAACCCACGTCCGTGATTTTAAAGAAATTTTCAGGCATATCGTTGTTTTCGGTTAACATGACTTCAACATAAGGTTGTAAAGCGGCTATCAATCCCTCCCTTTCCTCGTCCGG
Source organism: uncultured Calditrichaceae bacterium (assembly GCA_964455375.1). Lineage (GTDB taxonomy): Bacteria > Zhuqueibacterota > Zhuqueibacteria > Oceanimicrobiales > Oceanimicrobiaceae > CAYVXE01. Next base: position 1,611 of record CAYVXE010000050.1, on the reverse strand, counting down.
CATGGGCGTCATCATGGTGGCAATCCATTTGAAGTAAGCCTCCCGATCATATTTAAATTTTTTCTGAATTTTGGTCACTAACGCCGGTTCCGGTGCTTCTGTCTCCGGATGAGTGATGGCCGTCCGGTACCCGAGGAGAAACGTCTGAAACAGGTCGTCGGCTTTATCCTCCCAACCATTGATCATGCAGGTTAAACGCAGCGACACACCAAAACGCAGTAAATCGATGACAGCCGGACCCGTGGACGAATCATCAAAATCCGTGAGGCCGCGTCCGAGGTCGGTGACCGCATATTGTTCGATGTGGGCGTCGCCGTGCAAGTTGAAAGATGGCGTTCCCGGAAGCGTATCGGCAAAAAGTTTGCAAACGTCTTCGCTGAAAGGAATGTTGATAAAACGGAAATAACCGTGTGGATTGGCTTCGATTCTTTGCAGTAGTTTCGGATTTTGAGAAAAATCCCTGGACGCAGGATCGACGTAAAGCGGGTTTTGTGCATCGGTGACTTTAGGCTGTGCAAAAATACGGTTGGCGAAATAAATAGTTGTGATAAAGATAAAAATCAGAAGCCAGAGGATTCTCCTGACTCGAATAGAACGACTTGGTTTTTTCACCTGATTGTTTCCCTTTTATGAAAAATTAGTCTGATGTCTTATGAGTGATTGACCTGCTGCATAAAACGTGACAATTTGTCCTCGTCCAGGCGGTCGTTGGTACGCACGCCGCTGCAGACATCCACTGCAAACGGATGAACTGCCGTGACAGCTTTTTGAATATTTTCCGCATTGAGACCGCCAGCCAAAAACACCGGTATGTCCAATCTCCGAACAATTTCGTGGCTGGTCTGCCAGTTGTGTGTGCGCCCGGTGCCGCCGAGTTCTTTTAGATGTAAGTCAGGATTTCCAGAGTCCAGCAAGACAGCATCCACAAACGGCTCCACTGCTTCGGCCTCTGTTATGGCATTTTCACCGGTCACATGAATAACCTGAATGATCGACACAGCGGGAAGTGCGGTGCGAATGACATCGTAACCTTCGTCGATTAATTTGTCGACAATTTGAATGGCGTTTATGGGCCACATTTTTACCTGTGAGATGATGGCGGCGCTCGTTTGTTTGCTTGTTAAAAGAACTTTTGTAATTCCCGGCGGAATTTGCGCGGCTATTTCCACGATTTGTTCATTGGAAATAACTCCCGGTCCACTTGGCATCTCCGAAACCAAACCCAGGGCAGACGCGCCGTAACGAATCGCTAAGTCGGCTTCCTCTTTACTGCTAATACAGCAGATTTTTACTCTGGTGGGATATGTCGTCGGCATAAAGAAAGTTCTTAAAATGTAAAGGGCTAATCTAAAATAAATTCGGATAGATGTCAATGAAAAAGACATGACAGTGAGAATTGATAAAAAAACGGTTCTTCTGAATTTCAAATTGATTTCGTGCTCTTAATGTGAATTTGGCAGAATCCGTCTGCGGGTAAATTGTGAAGCACACTGAGAGCGACATTATTCATAAAGGGACCTTTAAATTAGATTGACATTTTCCTGTCATTGTTGTACGTTAAGACATCTTAATACTACTTGAGACAAAGAGGATGAACATGTCTATTATCAT
>CAYVXE010000049.1:18771-29406 GCA_964455375.1 uncultured Calditrichaceae bacterium | reverse complement strand
ATTTTTTGAAATAATATGTCAGGCAGGTCGTGAGGCAGGAAGCAATTTTTAAAAAGTGCCTCACTGATGATTGACCAAAAATCGACGTTCGTTATTTCTTGTTCTGAAACCGATTTCTGCAACCAGACCTTTCGACTTCACTTCGTTTCGCTCAAGGTGACAAGAGTAAGATGAAACTTCCTACAGTTGACGCAAAGGGCCAATGCCGCGTCGAAATGTTAGAAACGTGAGGTTTTGATCAATCTTTAATTGTTGTGCTTGATTTGTGGAACATACGGCAGGATATCCCCCGGATTTGGGGCAAGTCGAAGAATGAGAGAAAGTCTCGCCTTATCGTCGTACTTTTCGCTTGTTAAGCCATAAAATTCACCGCTGGCAACCGTTTGATTCGGCAGAACAACCGTGCCCATATAGCGTCCGTCCAAACTAATTTGCTGAATCCCATTAAAATCAGAAACCAAAATATAGGTGGCTTTATAGCTGACCTTTCCATTCCTCATCGTTTCACCCTCAGTGTCTTCGATAATAGACACGCGTGACGGATAAGCAAGTTTTATCGGTTTTCCCAACTCAGCATTGCTGTTGCTTCCCAACGCACCGAAATCATGCAACAAATGCCCATTTTGTGTCAGCGCCAACAACCGATGATTTCCCCAATCAGTTACATAAATATTTCCTTCTGAATCCAAAGCAATCCCTTCGGGTTGATTCAAAACCATGCCTTCAGGCAAGACAAGTTCACCAATCCGGTGACTGAGTCGATCACCGGAATAAACAAGAACCGCATTTTCCCGTGCATTCACCACGAGAATCCGTTGTCGCAGTGAATCAAACACACAATCGCGGATATCGAATGAATGCGAAAAATCCCGCAGCAGTTCCGATTCAGGGTCAAGTTCTGGCAGACGATGCATAATATAATTCAAATCAGCCCGCGGTTTAAATGAATAATTGTAATCCGTATAGAGATTTGCAGTTTTGCCGGATTCTCTAAATGCAAACTTCCTGTTCAAAACAATGACCTGTTCGTCAACTGCGGGAGTAGAAAACACCACCTCACCGTGGAACTCATCACACACCGGGTTCAAGATACGCAGCTCTTTTCTCGCATTCAGTGGGATGCCCGTTTGAACAAAGACACCTTCTTTCTCAGAAACCGGAGTCCCATCCAGCGTCACAGTCAGGTCATCAGTGACGTTTTCGGGTAAAAGCACCGTGAGCGCTAATGTAGATGTCACCGGATGTCGTACCTCATCCAAAGGACCGGGCATGGCAAAATGATTTTCTTTTAAAAAGAACGAGCCGGTGATTTGATTGCGAGACATGAGGTTTTCTTTCAGAGGTAATCCATAATGCATGAGCCAATCCACATTCTCACTGGCCTGGATTTGTTTTAAATAGCGCTCCTCTGCCAACTGTTCGTATGTTGGGATTTCACCGGAAGCATTTTGCCGGATTTGCACCTGCTCAATGTACAAAGAGTCAAGGACAGACGCATCACCAAGATGCCCGATAGCCGCTAAACCGGCAGTGGCATTTTGCAGCCAAAAGTCCGCATTAGGGCTGCCGGAGAGCTTGCCCATGATCGTTTCATAACACCGGCCGGCAGCGAGATCATTCTTTTCCGAACGGTAGATTTCAGCGAGATAAAACAAGGCTCGCAAAGAATGACCTTCACGAATTAATTTGCGAAAAATCCCTTTTGCCGCATCATAGTCATCGGCAAAAAACAAACACCTGGCACGAATATATTCAGATTCTGCCTTATTGGCAAAACCGTCACTGATTCGTTGCAGAGTTTTAGCAGCGCGCTTGAATTTCTCGGTCTTTTCAATGGGTGTGGCTTCGATCTCAGCTTGAAGGGATTGGGCAATTCCCCGGAAGAATCGGGTTGCGTCGCTGCGGCGTAACTGTGTGATGGCAAGCAGCCGGTTAATCAATTGAATATATTTGTCGCGATTGGCGCCAATCTGCACTGCAGCCCGTGGCAGGATAAAGCCAATGGTGTTCAGCGCCTGTTCCAGTTTTTGATTATCGGTACCCTGCAAAACATCCGTCCAGATCTGTTGTGTGTTGTTGGATAAACTACAATTTACCAATAAATTCAGCTGCTCTCTGTTTTTCTTTACCTCCTGATTTTTCGGCTGAAAGGATGCAAGGTCGCGTGCGAGTTTTTGAATGTTGTTCCTTCGGCCCGACAAATAGAACGATTCAAACTTTAACAGAAATATCTTATAACGGGCATTTTCAATGAGGTTGGACAGTCGCAAATTCGCGGTCGCAGAAGGCGCTTCACTGAGAAACGCCTGAAACCGTTGCAGGCTGCGCGGTGTCTGATTCAGAATCAACGCCAGACTTCCCAGCCAATAATCTGCCTCCGGAACGGCCTGCACGGAATCGTAGTAAACCGATGCCAGCTCATTGAAAGAATCGCTATCAATATTGGGATGTGAGGCCTCAAGATTTGCCCGCCGGAATAAAATCTCATCCTGATATGCGGAATTCAACAAACGGCCGTACTCCCGTAAGGTTCGCTGCTTAACGGGTGGTGTGCGATCCAAATAATATTCATTGAGCGCTGCCATTAAACGAAAATAGGCATTGACCAGGCCGCTATTTTTTAATGCCGATTCAGGCAGAACATTCCCACGGTCAAGTTTTTGAAAATATTCCAGGGCCATGGCTTTACGGTTTTTACCGGATTGGGACGAGTTTTCCAATTGGGCAAACTCGCTGTCAGTCATAATCTGAAAACACTTACCGCGATAAAAATCAAGCGACCGTTTTTGCAACCGCGTCATCGTTTTCAATTCCTGCAAATGATCCGGCGCCGACGGGGACTCACTAGCCTGCAAAATCGTGTCGGCAATTTTTTCCGCTGCATTGAGACTTGCTAAAATTTGCTGAAACCGCGCATGTGAATTTCCGGAATATTGTAGTTTTGAAAATAAGAGCAGAGCGGATTTAACTTTACAGTCTAAAGCCATCAGGTTTGCAAATATTTTGATGGAATCTGCCGCCTCTGCGTGTACAGAACGAAACGCTTTGTAGGCATTGCTCAACTCATTTTCAGGATCTTTTTTCAATTCCGCCAGACGGTACCAGCACCAGCCAATCTTATATTGAGCAAAATCAGCGTACGCCGGAAATGTTACCCGTAAGTCCGCACTGCTAATCGCCTGGCCAAATTCCTGCTTCGCTGAAATGAGGTTGGCTTTAATGTCAGGTAAACTTCCCGACGACAGCGCTTTGTTGTAAAAACTCTCAGCCAGGAAATAGGTCGCCAAACCTTCCTCGTCCGGATGATTTTTGATAAAATCCGAACAAAACCCGTGGACAAGTGAATCATATTGAGCATGATTGTATAATTCAATTCCGGGGGCAAACTCTTGTGCATTAGCAGAGGAAATGAAAACAGCTCCAAGAGAAAAAAGGAAAACATATTTCAGGCAACGCAAACGACCTTCTCCTTCATTTGTTGACGATCATAATATTTTTAGGATGCAATCCGTCTATATAATACATCAAACCGTCTTTGAGCAGGTCGCCCGGCCCGATGTATTTAAAATTCTTCTTCAGTCTGCGCGCATCGATCTGAACTTTCATATTTTCCATGCGCGTGGGGACATTGAAATAATAGCGTACCAGACCCATTTTGTAAGGCACAAATTTCCACGATGACAAAACCTGATTAACATAGCGCCCCGCCTTCGGATGACCGCGGTCCACAACCCGGAGAATATGGAAATTACCGAAATAGTCGATTCGCCCTTCTACCATGACGTCAGCTCGTTTGTCAATCCGCTGCAGATATTCCCAGTCCAACGGCTGCGGATTGCGTTTAAAATCCACTTGAAATTTCAAGACTTTTTGCGGCGGCCCGACAATCCGTACACTTTGCGTACCCGGACGACGGGGAATGGGTATTTTTTCATCCCTGACGCTCACCGGTATCATTTTTTCCGTTTCAGGAATTTGGGCGAGTAATATTTTTCGAACGAAAAAACCCGCCAGCAGCAAAACAACAAGACCGCGGAACGTGTATTTTGCAATTTTTCGTATCATAAAAGGATTCTTTAATTGTAATTATTTAGCCACTAAGATTCAAAGTCTCCAAGTTTATTTGATAAATTTTTTATGCCTCTTTTGATCATTTGTACATTTATGCTTATTGGTTAATTTCAAATGACTCGGTATTTGAGAAGTTGTATGTACAATATTTCCCGCTACTAATTCCTCTCTTTTACCTGAAGCTATTTGTTCATCGTTTTAGTCCTTTGAGTCCTAGAGACTTGGAGGCTGAATAGTTTTAATGAACACTCAAAAATCTATTTGAAAGACATTTGCCTGTGTCACAATTTTGCCGGATTTCATATCCTCAACCGAACCGGCGACACACCCGTAATCGAGATACGGCGTATCGATCAACTGTTCGATGATGTTGGTCGCCAGATAGTACGGTTTGTCTTCAGGGCAGCGGATGAGCACATAATAATCCTCATTGGGATGCAGCCCGACCTGTTTTTTTAGCAAGTCTATTTTTTCCTGAAGCGTTTCAGCATTGACAGCCATTTTATCCATGATGAGTTTCAATTTATACGCCGTACTTACCGGGTTGGGCAATTTGTAGCTGTATTCATTCAACGTGTCGATGACCGTGTGATCGATCCAAAGATAGTGATCGGCGTCCATAATTTGCACGAAAATTTGCGCTTCGCCGGGTTCATTTTTCGGCGTCGGCACATAAAGCTTCGCCTCTCCTTTCGACAGTCTGATCATGATGCTGGTGATAATAAAAAAGATCAGTAAAATAAAGATCAGATCGATTAGTGACACAAACTGCAGCTTCTTGTTTGCATGACTGATTTTTTTAAAGGCCATCGTTGATTCCACCACTTTTTTTGCTCACAAAGAGCACACGAAATTCCATGCGCGACCAAACCGTAATTCTCAAAACACAAACACCAAATTCATCCTGACAACGTACTCGTAATTCGTAATTGATAATTCGTAATTTTTATTTTCTCTCATAAAGCTGTCCGTACAATCACCTGGGGCATATTATCTCCATAAGCACTGCACGTTTCCATAATGAAGTTAACTATTTTGAACTCGGTGTTTTTCTCGGCCCTGATTTCAACAATAGGACGTTTATTCCGTCGGAAATCCTTTTCCAATTCCACATAGCGTGCGATGGAACCGGTAATTAAGGTACATGCCGCTACGCTGGTAAATTCGTTCTTTTGCATTGGGACAAAGTTTATAGGAAAAGATGCAAATGTCGAATCTTTCATTGTATTCTGCAAAGCCGATCCGCGAGTGAGTTTTACAGCCCCATTGTAAGAGGGCCATAAAACGTAAGCAGTCCGCTGAATGCCCGTTGCTGTGCTGTCCGAATTTAATTGGATCATCAAATTATTAAGCACCTCATTTTCGACGGGAGGTAAATCCGTATTCGTTTTGGGTAACTGTATTTCCGAATAAACTTTGCTTTCCGATACATCACCCGCTAACGAAAAAGCGAACGACACCAAAAAAAAGATCAGCAACAAAAAAACAATGTCGATAAGGCTGGTCAGTTCCAGCCCTTCTTTCTCTTCTGTTCGTTTAAAGGCCATGATTCATTTGACTTATTGCATTAGTTTTGGCAACACATATTTACAATTTTTCTGTAATGTGCACGTAAATTTCTTCCCATTTTGCATAAATCCAATCTAACTTGTGTTTGTAATAATAATAAATAATCACAAATACGATGCCATTTGCCAATCCGAAAATTGTCGTCCACAAAGCCTCAAATATACCATGACTTAACATTTGGATTGTGTTAGCAAAATCGGGATTCATATTGGCTTTGGAAAGTTCCTGGAAAGCAAAGGTAATGCCGGTCACAGTCCCGAAGAGACCTACAAGAGGCGCCAGGGCACCGTAGTTCCAGAACCAGTCAATTTTCGATTTCCTGCGCAAGGTCTCAATCTCCGTTGATGCACGGTCTTCGAATGCACGTTTCACCTCTTCTGTCGGCTTGAGCCAGCGATAGCCGTTCATGCGATGAATATCCAAACCCGCCCGGATGATCTTACTCGTCGGAAAGGGCTCGAGACCTTTCTTTAAATCAAAAACGCCTTTCCTGAGCAGCCATTTGCGCAGGCGTGCAAATAATTTATCATCCATCTCAACCGGTTCATAAATTTCATTGATCAACGCTTCCATGTGTTCTTTATTTAATTTTAAATGATGTGGAATGCCGTTACCGTTAACGTGAACTCCGTTGGTGAAACCATTGCCGTTGGCATTTTCATCATAAATCAATTCATGGAAACTGTCCTCGATTTTTACCACCAGCTCGGTCATTACCCCATCCGGATTCGACTCCATTTGATGATTTATTGGAAAGGAAATAATATCGCCGATGGTAGCTATAGCTTTGTCCCCGTCTGACGTCCAGTATTCCATACAAGCCACATCCACCGAAGCCATTTTTTCCGTTGAACTCAATGCTTCCGGGATATTTTTCACCGCCCGGTCTGCCACACTTCTGCTTTTGGACGCAATCATTTCCCAGGCTTTGAGAACAAACTTAAACTTGTTGGTCAAACGATTTTCATACGATTTGTCACAGCTCATGGAAAATGACCACAACAGTTCTTTTTTCGAACGCTTGAACGGAAACACATTTCCCAAATATAAGGTGCGTGTAGAATAAAGAAAGAGGATTAGACAGCTTAACAATCCCGTCACGGATAAAAAGATGAAAGCGGCTTTTCCTAAAACCGTTGAGTGATCATAAATATCGGCTTTGCCCAAAGTGGCCAATTGCCATCTGCCGGGACTCAAATAATACACCCAACTTTTCCCCAGGACAGAGGCGAATTCCCCTTCCCCCTTACCAACGACCATGGTTGCTGTATTGGATTCGGCAACAAGCACACCATTTTCATCGAAAGCCTGAACTTTAATGAAAAATTTGCCACCCACCTGCACAGAAGGAAAGACAACCGAACCCGTGCGCTTGACTTCTTCACGCACAGTAACGGCCTGCCCTTTTTCATCCATAAGTGTGATGCGATAAGAAAATCGTAGATCTTGAGGATCTAAATATCTTTCATTGCCTTGCGGAGAATTCTGTTTCTCACTGATCAACCAATCGACTTTCAAATCTACTTTTGTGGGCAAGAGTAACCAATTTTTATAGACCTTCTCGTACGAAATGTCGGAAATCGTCATTTCATAAGCGTTCTGTGCCATCGATTGTTTGCCAAATCCAAATAATAATGACCAGGCCAGGACACATGTCAGAACAGTCACAGATAATCTCTTTTCTTTATTCATAACGTCACCTCGCTTAATATTTCACATATAAGGATTCATCATCTATAATTATATGTGTACGTTTCCACTTGCAGCGCTCCTTCCGAAAAGGAATATAAATAAGATTGAATCATTTTATTCACCAACACGTTTAATTTTTCTGTATTCCTGTTTGCCTGATACTGAATGAGTTTTGCAAAAAGTTTATCGTCACCGTTTAAAAATTTTGCTAAATCTGACCTTGGAAAATATCGCAAAATATTTGCAAATGCATTTAGATAATCAGAACTCAACGGCTTGCCGGACAATTTAAATATTGACGCGCCTTTCATAAAGAGAAGCTCATCGCCATAGGTGCAGTCAGAAGTCACGGGCAGATGGATTAGACCGGAAAAAGACGTTTGGTTTAAATGGACGTCATCAACACAACTCAACACTTTTTGGTAATCCCCTTGCAGAAAAGCGATGTGCCCCTCCAGAAAATGCGCCATCTGATTTTGCGGCGTCTGTGCGTCCAGAAGTTGCAAAGCTGCATTAAACTTCTTAGCTTTGTATAATGCGTAAGCTTGTAAGTAAACGAGTGCAGCTTTCCGCTCCGGTACTGGTCTTCCTGCAGCATCCATCAGTAGATCACCATGTACGACCCAATTTCGACCCTGGTTTTTGCATAAAGCAACTGCGGCTTCTTCGTCTCCACTGAGAATCAATGATTGCACGTAACTGCTAAATGATTGAAAAAGCAGTTGAGGGTCCCTTTCGTTTTTTCCGGAATCCAATTGTCGATATTGAGTTGCACGCCTTGAAAACAACCTGCTGACGTTTTTAAATTTCCTTTGAAATTCTTGCCGCAAATTTGTCCCCTTCGCAGCCTTGAATTCGAAAAGGGTTTTTTGAAATTCAATATCACCCCTCAACAAAGCAGCCTCAAAACGGTAGGCACGTTTACCTGGATTTTTCGCTTTTTCGGTATTTTTGAGATAGCCGAGAACTTGATGATAACGACTGTCATCAAACGTTACGCCGCATTCCGCGGCTGGATAATGTGCCATAGCGTTCATGTACCAGTAACGGGCTGTAAACGGATTCCTGTCAATGGAAATGGCATAGCGCTCACCCACAGCATCGAAGGCGCTGCGTTGATTCGCGTAGGTTATGTCGCCATGCGGAATCCAATTGCTGCCTAAGACCGTTTCAGGACTGAAATTAATTCCCACTGTAAATGCTTCCTGATTTGAGTTTGCCCCTACCCGCAGCTTTACCGGCATTTTCGGGTTCAAAACTGAAAGGTCATATTCCACTCCAAACATGACATCGCGTTTTCGTTTTCCCGGCTGTACCACACCGTAATCAAACGACAGCAGCAGGCCTCGCAATCGCCCCAAAGGCGGACTGACCGAAACGCCCAAAACGCCATACGTTGGTATATGATCACCGGTAATTTGTTCTTTGAAATTGAGCGATGAACCGGTGAAATCACGCAACGAAAACCCCAACTGAAACAATTCCGAATAATGCTTATATTTAAACCCCACATCAAATCCGGTAGCCGAGCCGCTGAAACCAAACAGATCCTGACGAATCCACTTGGTGGTCAACCCGAAACTAAAATCCCCTTTAAAGAAATTTGACCAGCGTAGAGGTCCTTCTGCAGACAAGCCCGGGAAAATTGCATTCAGCGGGTAAGACGCTGACACGTACACCGCCGATGCGCCAATGCTATTGTTTGATTGATTTTCCACTGCTTTGCCGTCGGCGCCATAAAACTGAAAATCGCCCAGTGAATGCCACAAAACACCAAGTCCCAAATCCAAATTTTGCAGGGCATTTAAAAACGGGTTCGTCGGTGCATTTTTCAGAAAGAACAACCGCATGGGAACGGCCCCCGCGAGATAGTTCACCGAGGCTCCGTTGCGTAACGGAATGTGCATGAACATCATGGTGCCGCCGGTTCGGGTAAGTGACGTCAATCCCGCTGCATTCCAGTACATGGCGCTGGCGTCATCGGCCACGGAGGTGAATGCCCTGCCCAGTCCCAACGCTTTCGGCCCGACGCCCCAACGCAAAAACTCACCGGCCTGTCCGGCGCTACCCTGGGCAAAAAGGGCATCCCCGGAGAAGAGCAGAACCAAAATAATTGCAAGATTTAATAATATTTGTTTTATTGCGCGCATGAGTCTAATTCACAAATCTCCGTTTCACGACTCCAATCTTAAACCGCTGGTGCGTTTTCGTACCGATGCAAACGTAACCGCCGTTCGCCACCATTTCACCGAGACCATTACGGCCGTTCCAGAGAAAATCATGGCTTCCCGCTTTTTGATTCAGCGTCTGTACTAAATTTCCAAAAAAATCATAAATTTTCACTTCGGTCTCCGCCGTGTCGGTTAACCGGATGGTCATATTCCCGGTTTCAGGATTAAACGGATTGGGAAATGCAAACATAGCGGCAGCATTTTCCTGTAAATACAATTCCAGTTTTTTTGGAAGACTCCGGTTACCGGCACCATCCACAACCACAACCTGCAGGTCGATCTTTGTCGTCCTGGCGATGGAACTGCTCAAAGAGTACGAAATACGCTGAACGCTCTGCTGAAAGGGCTCGCTGAAATCAATCGTAGCTGTGGGTATTCCGTTTTCGAAAATTTTCACCTGACGGACTTTGCCGGGCGGCACATCATGCGCCGAAACGCTTAACTCGATATCCCGCGAGTACGTCCAAACCTGGTTGTTGACCAGTTCCCCTGCCGGCAACGACAAATCATCAACAACCGGCAACGTCGCATCCTGGGTGGTAAAAACAGTATCTGAAAAAGTTACTCTTGCTTGCGCGTCGGTGCCTTTTAGCCAATAGACGTAAGCCCGTCCATCTTTCAGATCGCTAAAATGTCTGCACCCGTTTGAAAAAGCAGAGGATGTCACCGCAAAAGAATCTGACTTCATGAAATCTGTCCCCTCATTCCTAAAAAGCTGGAGCTTCGCAAGCGGTCCGGAAACCGACCAGCAGGCGTCACTCTCGAAACCCGGCAGGAATTCCGGCAAAGGCGCAATCGCTATCGTTGCCAATCCCTGATAATCGCACTCTGCCTTACCGCCGGACTGTTGAATATTGCCCACGGAGTCAAATGGTTGAACCTGGTACATAAATGTTGCACTGCCCTGCTGCTCAGAAAATATATCATCGTAATGGGTGTCCGTTGGAGCAACTTCAGTAATGAAATTGTTGTTGCGCAAAATCCGGTAGCCGGCCAATCCACTGCAATTTTCTCCATCGGCAACAGGACTCCACTCGATACGGATGCCATTAGCGTTTTGCAGTTGAAAGCA
>CAYVXE010000049.1:0-18671 GCA_964455375.1 uncultured Calditrichaceae bacterium | reverse complement strand
GAAGGTACATTCAGCTTGCCCGCCAGTCGTCTGCACATTGCCAAGAGAATCCAGGGGCTGCACCTGATAGGTAAGGCTTTCTTTCGTTCCCACGTCTGAAAAATCATCCATGAAAATCGAGTCCGTACCGGCGACCGTTGCTATCAAAACCTCATCTTTCAAAATGCGGTATCCTTTCAGCCCAATCCCCGGCGCCGGGTCTACAGACGCACTCCACGTTAGCAAAATTGTATTCTGTTCCTGGAGGCAGGTTAAAACAACTGGTTGCGGCGGCGTGGTATCGATTTGAATTTTCAACTGAGCGGCTGCGTAATCTGCCGGTATCCCGCCGTTACCCGCCAACTGAAAATTTGGGAAAAAGCTCTCCGGCGTGTGTGTGGCGTCCTTGCCTTCGATGCGAAATTCATAACAGCCGTCCGGCAGGTTTTGCACAAAATGCGTTGCCGCCGTTTCCTTAAATACAAATCCCGCAGACGACAGCACGCCGGAAAAAGTTGTGTCTGCCACTAAATTCCAGACATTCTGGGAACATTTTTTGCGATACAAAAATCCCTGCCAGACCCCTGCCTGGTCCGAGAGTCCGGCACGGACTTCAAACACGGATCGATTGAGCCATCCGGAGACTGCAGTTGTTGCAAGCTGCGGAATCTCAATATCTTGAACCACCGGCGCCTCTGTGTCCTGAATGGACATCGTGGTGTCACTGAACGGACTGCAGTGGATTTCCAATTGACTCGTGTCCACGACAGCATCGCAGTTTACCAGGCAAACCGGCAGAAATAAGGCGGTGGAATAAAAGTAGGTGACGCCGTTTTGTAACGAGGCGACCGTTTCCTGCGTATTCCCGGAGGCAGGGAAAGTCACCGGCCGTGGAAAAGGCAGAACCTGCGTTCCGATGGAATTGCTGACGTTGGTAATAACAAACGGATCTTTGATATTTGCCGGGTCGAAAGCGGTTGTATCGAGATTTGGCAAAACGATCCCGATGACATTGGACGTCCCCTGCGTGAAACGCGGTTCGGTCAAAACGTGCGCTGCCGGCGCATCTTCAATGCAACCTTTGAGGCCGTCGAGTTTGATTTTCTCCATGAGTTGCCGGAGCACTTGCGAGTCCGACTGCAATGTCTGAGCAGACACTTTCGAACACAAACTGCACACTAGCAACGTCATTAAAACGAGTCGTTTCCCCGAACGAAACACGATATTTTTCTCCATACCAACTCTTCTTCCAACCATAGAGATCCCATCTTCCCAAAGGATGGAATCTGTGAACTCATTTCAAAAACAACATCTTACGGACAGTCACAAAACTACTCACCCGCATTCGGTAGACATACAAGCCGCTGCTGACCACGCTTCCGGTTTCATCATACCCGTTCCACACTGCAAAATAGTTGCCGGGCATCTTTTTCTCGTTCACTAACGTTTTCACTTTTTGTCCCGCAACGTTAAAAATTTCAATGAGTACCTGTGCGCCGGCCTTCTCGGCTTTCTTTACAGCAAATTCAATGGTGGTGGACGGATTGAACGGATTGGGATAGTTTTGCAGAAGCGCAAACTTTTCCGGCAGTTGATTACTCTCTAGGGCAAACTGTATAGATGCGATATTTTTGAAATCTCTCAAATTGCAGAAAAATGTGTCCGACCAGGCGCTTTCGAACTCATTTACGCGTGCTTTAATGCGCCAGAAAACGCCTTCCCAGGGTACACGAAAATTAGTGCAAAGCGTATCAATGGGACCGGCGAAAATATTCGTCACCGGATTTCCTAACAGTTCGACAAAGCGGGCGCCTTCCAAAAAATATTCTACGCCCAGATCAGGTAAATTATTTTTGTCCGGCCGCCAACACACGGTCGTGTCATTTAAGCACCAGAGCGAATCCGGTGGATTTACAACCAACGGAATCCGGCTCGCACCAGCGAATGACTGCCGGTTACCCACACTGTCAACCGCGTGGACAGTCCATTCAAAATTCAAAAGGTCGGCACCGGACATCAGATTTCGATCGACAAAATAATGCACGGCAGTCCGACTCGTATCTCTGGCAAGCACCGAATCGTTACGGACAATTTCGTAAAACCACGAGCCGCTGCAATTATCTGAAACATCCGGCCAGCGCAGATAAACGCTCACTTTTCCCGGCCCGCTCAATAACGGTGCCCGCACCGAATCGATCGACACGTTCACCACCGCAGGCGGCAGATCGTCAAATTGTGCGGAAACAGCACCTAATTCTTTATAATCCGTTGACCAGGGAGAAACGTGTCCCCAACGGTCGACTGCCCGTGCACGGAAATAGAGAACATCGTTTTGTTCGTTAATAAACGGGATTTCATTCTTCCCAAGGTTTAAGGTACGGTTTGCAGCCAAAGTACGGTTTGCTTTACGAAAGGAAAAATTTGCATCGACGCTGTACTCCACTGTCACACTGTCGGCGCCAAACGTCTGATTTGTAAGCTGCATATTCTCATCGAGCCAACCCCAGGCAACGGAAACACTGTCTCTGAAACATACAGGGTGCACAATTGAAATTTTGGGGGTAAATTCCCAACGCGGGGTAAACGTAACCGGTTGAGTGACATTCATTTCTGAACGTTGACCAAGCGAATCGATGGAAATCAAACTGAAGTCGTAATCCTGTGAAATATTCAACCCGTGTACAAGCAGGGTGTCTACTCCAACAACATCTACTGAATCTATCAAAGATGCATCTTGCGATGTCCATTTCACTCTGAATGCCTCAATTTTTTTGCCGGTATTTTGCCAGGTAACGAAAACAGACCCGGTTGTAGCACCCGGCAAGACCGGTAACGGCTGCACAGCAAACGCTAATGCCTGCGGGAGATTCTGAAACGGTACGATTAATACCGGTGACACGGCGCTGGTAAATTCAGTGCTACACGGCTGGCCGAGATCATCCAAAATTGTTTCACTGATTTTAAATAGATAATTGTGGCTAGGTTGCGGCTGGTGAAATGTAAAACAAGTTTTGTTGATAAAGGTTACGGAAGCCAACGGATCTACAGTCACCGAATCCTCAAATACCGACACAGCGACTTCATAATTGTCGTCCGGTTTAACTCTGGGAGCCGGACGCTTCCAGCAAACAGTCACAAAGTTGGCGCCAACCACAGTCTGAGCCGAATCAAAAACCGGCGCCGGATTTGCGTACTGCGAAATGACCGAATTCTGCTTTGACGATAACCCAAAGCAGTCCTTTACTTTTACTTTAAAAAAGTTACACTGATATGCGGCTAATCCGTCTTCACGAAATCTGAACCGCAAATGAAATGAATCCCCGGGGACTGTCATGATAGGAGAAGTTGGTTCCTGTTCTCCTTCACGCCATTTAAATATTTGAAATTCCGTCAATTCATTGCCGTCAGCATGGTTCCACGACAAAATGATATCGCCGGTAGCATCCTTTGCCTGTCGAGCCACAAAGTTGTTCACGCTTTGTAGGGTTTCCTTTTTGCGAATTGTCAACGTATTTGAAAAAAGGGTGATGTCGCCGTTCATGTAAAACGCACGCACACGAATATGATAGAAACCATCTCCGAAAGTAAGCGGACACAAAAAACTTGTTGCCTGCGCATCATTGACTGTTTTAACCAACGTCTGCGAAGCCGGTCCTTCAATATGAATTTCATAGCGACTCACACCGCTGGTATTGAAATTCGGCCATGCGATCAAAAGGGAATCGTTAGTAACACCGGTAAGTCCATTGGAACACCGAATGACGGAATTTGCAGCAGGCTGTATGGTTGGCCCTCTCAGCGCCCGAATGTTTACTTCCCAGGAAGATTGAGCAAACTCAAAAATATTGCCAACGCCGTCCGTACTGCCGATGCGGTATTGAAAAACATCATTACCTGCCAACTGAGAAAGCGTGTCACAAAAGGTAAGCTGGGTGCCGGGAACGGAATCGATGCGGGTAAATGACGCCCCTGCATCTGCGCTGCGAAAAATGACGTATTGTTTCACACCGCTCACCGGGTCTGCCGCAGGCAACCACCTGAGCCGAATACAACCGTCACTGCCATTCTCGAAGGCTTCATTTTCAGCAGTGAGCTGGGAAATGTCCTGCGGTGGGAAAGCATCCTGCACCGCGTGCACGGTATCCGACCAGGCGCTGACATTGCCATGCACATCTTTTCCACGCACCCGGTAAAAATAAGTTTTCCCGTTCACAAAATTTACATCTTTCCCATTGGGGAGCAAATGAAATTGATATGTAAAAGGATTCACTAAATCGTGAATGCTTATCCATCCGCTATCGAAAAAATGCACCCCCGTATCTTCCTGCCGGGCATTCGAAAACAGCGCGACATTTTCCCTGACCGCCTGAAAACGCAACGAATCTGTACTGCGAAAACCATCGCAGGCAGCCACTGTTTGCGGATCTTGCACCACGATTTTTCCGGTGGTTCCTCTGGCAAAGTGTTGCTGTTGGCTGTTTTCGAAATCAAACCAGTGTGTGACGATGGGACGGCAACGTCGGTGTAAATCCAAAATAACCGGACCGAAGTCGTTTCCTTCGCTGAGATTGCCTGCTGCATCCATCGTTTCAATTTTATAGAGAAAGGATTTTAAATTATTTTCCTCGCTAAGGCTATCCACAAAAACAACACCTGACTTAGAAGCAAACGGCAGGATGTCATGCTCCGGCTTTACAAAAACCACGTACATGAGATCAGCAAAATCACGAAAAATAGCACCTTCTGCAAAATTGCCACCGAACGTAACTTTTCCCGCCGGAAAAACATTTTTACTTTCAAACAAATCGAGGCCGCGACCGTCAGCCCGGTCTGTCTTTACCTGCCTGACCGGGACAAAGTTAAAAGACGCATCCACCCAGAATGGCACATGCTCAATTCGCGGATCCATGGCGATGTAAATGCGGGACGGTACGTTCAAAGTGAACGAAAGAAATTTTTCCTGTTGATTCCACCGGTCTTTCCCGGAGGTTTTTACAAGTGTGGAGCCTTGCACAAGCTCAGGCAGGTATTTTATTTTGACGCCACTATCGATATACAAGGTCTCCCGATTTTCTGCCCGAACCGGAAAATAATTTGCCGGAGAAATTCTTGAAACAGGGAATACATTCAGGGTATCCGCTAATTGAAAACTACCAGGCGGATCATTGAGATTTTTGCGCAAAACGACATACTTGTCGATGTAGCTGATATCATCGGTAGCAGGCAGCCACCGCAGGGTTACACTCCCTTCAGAATCGACAGAGAAACTTTGGACATCTACGTTTGACGGCGGTGAGTTATCCTGAGTTGAAAACACCGTATCAGACAGGAGTGAGGTAAGGCCCTGGCCGACCGAAATGGTAGACTTGACAAAATAGCCATACAGGGTTCCGGAACTCAACTGTTCTACAACATCAGATTCCACATCGTCATTGGTAGACAAGCTGTAAAGCTGCTTAGGTTCAGACTTAGGAATAGGTAACGTGATGAGTTCATGAGTAAAATCGTTGCATTTACGCCAATAAATTGTATTTGAGGTTCCACGTGTAAACGGTGCTTCGGGGAGGATTTGTGGTAAGACTGAAATTCTAACGCGCCGATACGCTTTAACTGTTTCCGCACCCTGACGGAACCGGGCGACGATATTAAACGTGTGTTGACCGCATTGCTCTGCGGTTGGTTGCAAATATAAAGTATCGGTTAATGTGCAGGTTGTTTCGCAAGCGATCTCTTTCCCCCAACGCGCGGGCAAAAGTGGCGTCGAACCTTCCAGACGCAACTCCAAAATGCCGGCCCCCGAAGCATCAGCAGAAATAACCAGGCTCATTCTTTCACCAGGCTGAATTCTGGCATTGACATTCCCGAAGACGTCAAAACGTGTGATTGGTAATGAATTTTGCGCACGTAGTGATACAGTGGAGAAAAGAAAAAAAAGGCCAACAAGAAATCGAAGACTTTTTGTAAGGTAATGCATATCCTTTGCTGTCCCTGGAGCTAAAATTCATAAAATAGCCCACCCTTACCCCTGATCATCAAAATCAATTAGATGTTATGAATAGCTGCAGTTCTTTGAGGAATTTCAAGATGGAAATTGTTTCAGCAGTGGGAATTATTTACGCCAAAGACGGAACGTTCCTTAAATATGACCCGCAGTAAAACACATTTACACGATTACTCTAAAAAGTACCCACCCACACCCCCACAAAGGCGATAAATATTCATCCATAAAACAATATCCATAAATAAAGCGAGTTCAATATATAATTAGTACGTAACTTTGTCAAGTATTTTCTTTAAATATTGCGTTATTTTGCTATTTATTGCTTTTTTTTAAATTTTCCTCGGAAAAAATGTTAACAAAATGACATTTTTTATGTAATTCAGCCTAATGTCTTTGGGGAAGTTTTGAACGACGTAACAGTGAAGAATATTTGGTGTCCCGGATAGCAATAAAAAAAGGGCTTCGAACCTTTGGATTTGGTCATTGTATTTAGGAAAACACAATTTAGGAAAAGGAGGCCCCGACCATAACGTCTAAAGCGACAATCCAATTAAACGGTTCCAAGCCCAGTTTATACGGCACCCAATAGTAATCATTATCCTTCCTTTTAAAAATAGAAAAAAATCTATTTTTTTCGTAGAAAATAGACTGCTTTTCATGTGGAAAAAAATATGACGCATAAACCTCTTTCATGTTTATTTTATGCGCCTACTAATTCAAATAATGTACCAAACCCACAATCTATTATTTTAACCACATATTAACAACATGTTAGCGAATAATTAAGTATTTCAGACAGGTCGTTACTCTGAGAAAATAGTGCACACCTACTTTCAATTCTTGCACATTTGCTCTCATAATTGTAAGAAATTGACATGATATTCCAAAAGGCATGAAAGCAGGAGAGCCGTTGTTTGCGGCAACAATCAGATGGTTAAGGCATTTTTGCGCAGTTGTTCCACTTGTTGATCCGTCCCCATAACGATCAGCACATCGCCGGGATGTAAATAAATATCGGCTGGCGGGTTCACACGGACTGCTTCTCCCGGTCGCTGACATGCAATGACCATCACACCGGTACGTTCACGAATGTTTAATTCACGGATGCTTTTATTAATAAACGGACTTTTCTCAACAATATCTATTTCTTCCAACCGAAGTGCTAATCCTTGATCGTGCATCATCACATCTAGAAAATTTGCAACTTTAGGACGAAGCAGCACGGATGCCATACGCCTGCCACCAATTTCCGCCGATGAAATAACCTTGTTCGCTCCGGCACGAAATAATTTGGCTCTGGTTTTTTCATCAGAAGCACGGGCGACAATGGTCAAATTTGGGTTAAAGCCGCGGGCAGTCAGACTGACAAAGACATTATCTGAATCTTCAGGCACTGCAGCGATGAGACCTTTGGCGGTGGCCACGCCTGCTTTTAACAAAACGTCATCATTGGTTGCATCACCCTGCAAAACCAGAAATCCTTCACTTAACAACGTTTGCACTATCTCCGCATCTTTTTCAATGATTACGAAAGATTCCTTGCTGCGAGCTAATTCATTACCCGCATGACGCCCTTCATCACCGTATCCACAAATAATATAATGCCCCATGAGATTTTCTATCTTTTTTTCCATCTTACGAACCCTGTATAATTGGTTAATTTCTCCTTCAATAAAAAATGCCGTCACATTCGCAATCCAGTACCCTACAACTCCGATACCGATAAATATAAGGCCGGCCGTAAACATTCTTCCACCGGCAGAAAGCGCGTGCACTTCCTGAAATCCCACAGTCGAAAGTGTGATGACCGTCATATAAATAGCCTCTGTTAGTGACCACCCCTCAATGATCATAAATCCGGTGAGGCCGATTATGAAAATCAAACAAATCAGCCCCACAGAAATCCATATTTTTCTAACTGTGTGCAATTCCCGCATAAAACACCATTTACATAGAATTATTTAAGATATGACAAGAACCAGAGTTTTACATACAAAAGACATTTTAGAATAAATCAATGACTTTACTTGCGATAACGGAAACCGCCCTGCTTCTAAACATCCTTTTTCGTAGGAGGCGTACTGAAGTTAATCAATTTTCTCGCCAGCTTTTCATAGACTGGTAATGGTACATTTCGAACGAACCGGTACAGAAGGTTCATTCGAAACGGATAAATGAGGTAACGTTTGCGTTTTGCCACCGCTTTAATCATAATTTGAGCCGCTTTTTCCGGCGTCAGCAACCAAAAACGGGTGGGATTACCGGCATTGATTGGCGTATCCACAAAACCGGGATGAATCATTGTAACATCAATTTCAGGCAGTTCAACGGAAATACTTTGCCAATAATAATCAAGGGCAATTTTTGTCATACTGTAAATCCCCCGACGTGGCAATCCGCGCATGGATGCCGCCGAACCGATTCCCACTAAGGCACCACTCCCCTGCTGTTTCATAATTTCCAGGCACGCTTTTGCCGTATAAATCGCACCATTGAGATTCGTGTTGACAATATTTTCATAGGTCTGCCAATCCCAATTTTCAAAAGATGAATCAACACTGATGCCGCTGTTCACCCAGGCAATATCGATTCGCCTTGCTTTCTGATAAAATAACTGCACTGCGTCGTACACCTGTTGCCGATCTTGCACATCACATGTGCTTATAAAAAACGAACTGCCGGAATCCGGCAAGCCTGCAACAATTTCCTGCATTTTTTTTTTGCGTCGGCTCAATAAACAAAAGTGCATATCGTACCTTGCTAGTGCTTCAATAAGAGCCTTGCCAAGTCCGGAAGACGCCCCGGTTAAAACCATTGATTTCCCGTGCCAAAACTTTTCCAATAATCCACTCATTCTTCCTCCAAAATTTTAATTACATCAAAGATAGTTTTTTTACGATAAAAAACAACTGTGAAAAAAATCAAATCATTTCTCAAGAGTGTAACAATGTGTATTGAAGAACTTTGCTCTGATATGCTCGGATCTTTCGACGCTACGTACGGGAGGAGAATGCTTGCAAGGTTGAGCCGGTTACCCAATATGGGGCTGATGATTGGGATTGAGGAACCGTTAAACAGTCTTCAACACCGATAAATCCAAATGGAGGGTCTATAGGTGAATGGGTTCTGAGGCTTGGTTTGGTGGTGGAAATTTTGCAGATTTGTGCACGACTCTCACCCTCTTTTCTTCATACTGCGTAGGCCGGATGGAATCGAGTTGATTTAGTTTGCCTTTTAGGGTGAAGTTTTTTCCAAGATAAAACAGACTGGCCGACGCAATTTGCTCCCGGTTGGTTTCGACAGCGAGGTTCTTTTTCAAGCTGCTTTCGATGTTTTTCCGTTCCTTTTTAGAAAGCCTCCTCTGTGACGTAAAAAGAAGTGCATTTTCCTGATAACTATATTTAACCTGGACGAGGACATCGAAATCTGAATAATAGACCAACTTTTTCATCATGTTTCCTTTTGTTTACTCATTTGCGGGTAAGTGCCGGTTTTTCTATATGCTAATTCAATTACCATGCCAACAAAACGCTCTTTTACAAATTTCAATTATCTCTTTTAATTTCATTTACTTACAGGTAAAGTTGACCATATTCTTTATGTTCATTTTTGTTTATAACTGATGCAAATAGATTTTCTGAGTCAGGTATTTCGACATTGATGCAGCATGTCACAATCATTGCAAATAACGAACAACGCTTTACGCGTTCCCAAATATTTTTTCTTAAATTTCGGAATTAAGATTTTACTTTTTCGCATTCCTGAGAAAAAAAACGGCTATTCTCATTGCATAACAACCCGTAAGTTATTAAATTTCAATGCAACCAAAATACTCACAAATGGTATGAATGTTGCTTTAATAAAAAACCTATTTACACACAAACTGTTCTGCCATGGATCGAACAATTTAGATACGGTAGATTGAAATCATGTATTGCAAATCCCTATTCGGAACTTTAATCGTACTTAACAAACAAATCGATTTCGTTCATCTGTCAGACGACTATTAATTCACCTTATTCAAATGCAGCAAATCCAACCAACGATTATTCTGTGCATTAAAAAGGAGAACGATTTATCATGATAGAAGTCAGAGGTCATGCAAGGGGAGGTCAGGGTATGGTGACGGCCTTCGAAATTCTTGCAAAAATATTTAGTAAAATGGGAGATTTCCAGGTGCAGTCGTTTCCTGCTTTCGGCGTTGAAAGAACCGGGGCGCCCATCCAGGCGTTTCTGCGAATCGGTAAAACTGACATTCTCAACCGCAGTAATGTCTACACACCCAATCTCATCGTTGTTTTTGATGAAACGCTCATCGGGCTGGTTCCGGTATTTGACGGTTTGCGGGAGAACGGAACCATCCTTCTAAACACCGAAAGGAAGCCTGAAGAGTTCAAAGAACAGGCCCAAAATGTCTACACAATTCCGGCAACGCAAATATCCATTGACAAAGGGCTCGGCAGTAAATCGCTGCCAATCGTAAATGCAGCGATGATCGGCGCCATTGTCAGAATATTAGATGCCGACATAGATGTGGCTGCGAAGATTGTCGGCGAAAATGTCCCGGCGAAACCGGAGGCGAACGTTGAATCCGCCCGCATTGCTTATGAAAGCCTGATCACAATGAAGGGGACTGCTGACAATTTATCATCAGAACTATTGGAAGACAAACCATGGGCGCCTGCAATGGAATTCCAAGAGGGCGCCGCTGCTACGAACAAGGTAAAATCAGACGATGCGTATCCTACGGTACCGGCCTGGGACGAACCGATGTCGAAAAATAAAACCGGCAACTGGCGGGTGCTCACCCCAAAATATGAAACGAAGAAGGCCCCATGCATCACCAACTGCCCTGCCGGTACCGATGTTCGATCCTTTGTGAAACAAGCCGCAGAGGGAAATTTTGAACAAGCGTATGAAACTATTTATGAAAACAACCCGTTTGCTTCCACCTGCGGCCGGGTGTGCCCGCATTTCTGCGAACAGAATTGCAACCGCATCGAATTGGATGAAGGACTGAACATCGGCGCCATCGAACGGTTTCTCGGTGACTATGGTGTCAAAAAGGAAGTTCCGCCGCACGCCATTCATTTCAGGGAAAAAATCGCCGTCATCGGTTCCGGGCCGGCCGGTCTCACCGCAGCATTGCAACTAAGAAAGAAAGGCTACGCAACGACGGTTTTCGAAGCGCTGCCGCAGGCAGGCGGTATGATGCGCAGCGGCATCCCGGAGTTCAGGCTTCCGCAAAAAATTCTGGACAGTGAAATCGAACGCATAGAAAAACATGGCGTGAAGATCACATTAAATTCCAAAGTCACAGTGCAGGAACTTGAGCACGAGTATGCAGCAATCGTGGTGGCTACAGGATCGCATATCGGGACAAAAATGCACATCGCCAATGAAGACCTGGCGCTGGAGGGCATTGAATTCCTGCACGATTTTAAACTCAACGGGAATCGCCACAACATCAAAAAGGGCGCTGAGTTAGCCATCATCGGCGGCGGCAATACGGCCATCGATGTTGCCCGCACCGCTCTCCGATTGGGCGCTAAACCGACCATTTATTACCGCAGAACCAGACATGAAATGCCGGCCATTCACCATGAAGTCGAAGAAGCGGAGGCGGAAGGTGTGCGCATCGAATTCCTGAAAGCGCCGGTTGCCATCAACGAAACGCCTAACGGCCTGCTGAATGTGACCATGATTACCATGGAACTCGGTGAACCGGATGATTCCGGTCGCCGCAGACCGCTGCCCGTGAAAGGCTCTGAGTCAACTCTGGAAGTGGATAAGCTCATTATGGCAGTGGGCCAGACCTACGACGATTTTGCTTTTTCAGGTAAGCGCATTAAACCGCACCAGGGGAAAAATGACTTTTCAGCAAGCGTGCCAGTTTTCTGCAGCGGCGACATGGCCTGGGGCGGTACGGTTACGGAAGCGATCGGCAGCGGCAATCTCGTGGCGAAAGAAGTACACGCCTATCTCCGGAACATAGACTACAACCACGAAAATCTTAACGAAAATGTTGTTCTGCCCGCCGACATAAATTATGCCTATTATCTGCCCACTCCGGCGCACCATAACCGCATGAAAGAGAATCTTCAGCTTGAAGGTGATTTCAGCGAAGTGGTCACCGGACTCACGGAAAACGAGATTCTCGAGGAAGCAGGAAGGTGTTTGCATTGCGGCGATTGCTTCAGTTGCGGCAACTGCTACAATTATTGCCCGGATGCAGCCATACATATCGACGAAAACAACCGTTTGCGCATTGATTATGATTACTGCAAGGGCTGTGGAATTTGCTTCCAGGAATGTCCGTGTTCATCAATCAGTCTAAAAATGGAAGAGGTTCAATATGAGTGAATTAGACTTAAAACCAGCACATCCTAAACGGAACGGCAAAACCGCACAGACAGTTTCCGTAAAGCCTAAATACAAAAGACACGTGCAAAAAATCATGAAAGGCAATTATGCTGCGGCTGAAGCGGCGCAACTTTGCCATGCAGGATTTATCCCGGCCTATCCGATCACGCCGCAGACAACAATTGTCGAAGAACTGTCTGCAAAAGTTGAGCGTGGTGACATGGACGCCACGTTTATAAATATGGATAGTGAACATTCTGTTTTTGCAGCGGCCATGGGAGGCGCTATGGCAGGAGAGCGTGTTTTTACAGCCACCAGCGGTCAGGGATTGTTCTATGCGCATGAAGTACTGCACGCCATCGCTCACTACCGGTTGCCAATCGTTGCCTGTAACGTGGGCAGACCGTCAATTCCATGGAATATCTGGTCAGACCAGACTGATTCCATCTCGCAGCGCGATACCGGATGGGTGCAATTTTACGGCGAAAGTTCTCAGGAGGTGTTGGATGGCATCATCCAGGCCTACCGATTAGCCGAACAGCTTAATCTGCCGGTCTTAGTGGTTCTGGATGCGTTTTATCAAAGTCATACCAGTGAAAACATCTGGATTCCGGCCGGCGACCTGGTTGACGAATTTTTATCACCACGAAGGCCCAAAGGAAGTGAAATCGATCTGAACAAGCCAAAAGCATTCGGCGGTCTCATTGCACCACAATTTTATGAAGATTTCAACCGCGCTTATTGGCGGGATATGAATAAGGTGGAAGACCTGACCAATGCCATCGGCAGGGAATTTGGCGCACACTTTGGCCGGGAATATGGTGCAATCGAAAGCGTGAATATAAATTCCAACACAAAAATGATTCTAATCACCATGTCGAGTATCACCACAACCGTACGAGGCGTCATCCGGTCACATCCGGACGTTGGTTTGTTGAAGATCAGACTGTTCAAACCGTTTCCACGTAAATCAATTCTGCACCTGTTTGAAAAAGAAAAGGTAAACAGTGAGACCTGCAAAATCATTACCATCGACCGCAATTTTCTCGGTGACCGGGAAGGTGCCCTGCTGCAGGAAATGAAACGGGCGCTTTATGGCCACCGGTTCAACCTGTTTGGCGTTTATTCCGGATTGGGTGGCAAAGATGTCCCACCGACGACTATTGAGAAAATCATAAACAAAGGAATTGAAGGTCTTGAAGACATCACGTGGATCGACCATATGTAGAGAAGCGAAGGAAAGTTCCTATTGGCCTGATTTGATATCTGGAACAAATTACTTAAGATTGAAATTTACCTGTAATTTGTTTTATGGATTGATTCTATCTAATAAAAACTCTTTAGACAAAAATTAGAGGTGTACAATGACAACAGACAATCATTTCCTTATAAAAGAAGAAAACGTTTATTCCGGCGCCTTGAGCTGCAGAGGGTGCGGATGGTCGCTTTCGGCCAGGCATATAGCAGATATTTTAGGAAAAGAAACGGTGTATGTCATCCCGGCCTGCTGTTTTTCGATTATTGCCGGCCCGTATCCAATGAATGAGCTGAAGGGAAATGTCGTACACACCGTCTTTGCGGCAGCTCCGGCAACCGCCACCGGAATCAGAGCAGCTCTGGACCGGCAGGGTAAAGACGATGCAAACGTTGTGGTTTTAGCCGGCGACGGCGGTACGTTTGACATTGGCCTGCAATCCCTCTCCGGCGCGGCGGCCCGCGGAGAAAACATTCTCTACATTTGCAACAACAACGGCGCCTATATGAATACCGGCATTCAAAGCAGTACGGCAACGCCTTACGGGGCGGTTACAACCACCAACCCCAGCCCGGGCTACAAGCAAATCTGGCCGAAAGATTTAATCGGAATCGTAGCTGCGCACAATGTACCTTATACCGCAACCGCCTCTCTGGCTTTCATGGACGACTTCAGAGACAAATTAAAAAAGGCCAAACAAACCAAAGGGTTCAGACTGATCATGATTGACGGACCCTGCCCACCGGGACACAAGACCGAACCGTCGCAGTCAATTACCATCGGGCGGTTGGCCGTCGCAACCAATCTCTTCCCGCTTTACGAGGTAGAAAAAGGGCACTACCGGATAAATCACATTCCGAACAAGCCGGTACCCGTAGAGAACTGTCTGAAAATGCAAGGCAGGTTCAAACATCTTTTCAAGGAAGGTGGAGAAAAAGTTCTCAGGGAAATCCAGGAGCGAACGGATAAAAATTGGCAGAAACTGAAATTGATGGAGCAAATGAGTTCAGATGAAGTTTATGTGTAAAATCTGACAGAAAATCAGTTTTTAAAGACGCGTTGTACATCAGAGGTAATTCGACATCAGGCAAAGCAATTGCACGAGGCGAAAAATAAAAGGTCTGAAAGACAAACCCGGTACGCTGCTTGCGATTTTTTCAGCCTGAAGACATCAAATTTATTCGTAGCGCAGTGCTTCGATGACATCCGCATTTGCAGCACGGATTGCCGGATAAAGACCGGCAATGATGCCGATACCGCCACAGATCAAAAAGCTGTAACCTATCCAGACCCATGGCAAAATTAATTCCTGCCCGATTTTTATCTGATTAAAGATCGACCCTCCGGTCACACCGAACAGGCCACCGAACAAACCCAACAAGGTCGCCTCAGTTAAAAACTGTAAAATGATATACATTTTTCTGGCGCCGATTGCCCGCCGAATGCCGATTTCCCGAATACGCTCCGTCACTGAAACCAACATAATATTTGCAATGCCAATACCACCCACAAATAGCGACACGAGTGCAATCACGACGATAAAATCTGCAATCTCCTTGTTTGTATCCTGGATCGTAGAAAGAAAAAAATCCTGCCTGCGCACCCGGAAGTCATTATCCTGCTGCGGTCGCAACCGATGGTTTCTTCGCAAAATAGTTTCGATATCGAAAAGCGCTTCGTCATAATCCTTTGCAGAAAACATTTGCGCCAGAATACTGGACAAGTGATCAACGCCGAAGAGCCGTTCCTGTGCGGTGGTTAACGGAACAAATATTTGATCATCCGGATTCCACCATCCTTCCCCTTTGGCACTTAACAATCCGATCACTTCAAATCGTTTGGAATTGATAAGAATGGATTCGCCTACCGGAGATGCATTTCCAAAAAGATCCTCATGTACCGTTGCTCCTAAAATGCAAACCCGCGCCTGTTGCTTGAGCTCACTCGTGGTAAAAAATCGTCCTTCTATAGGTACGTCATTATTGACACGCTCATCCTCCGGGGTTGTTCCGGCAATGCGTGTTGTCGTGTTTTTATCTTTATATTCAGCCACAGCCGACCCCGTAAAGACCGGCACAATCGTGGAAATAACATCTGATGTAGAGGCAATTTCCTTAGCATCACTCCAGGTCAGATTTACCACATTGGCTCCGGTACGAACACCGTGCATGTGCGAAAAACCGGGGCGGATGCTCAAAACATTTGAACCCAGAGATTGTAACCGTTTGTTAATGTTTCGCTGCGTAATCTCCCCTAAAACAACAACATAAAGCACCGCACCAATACCGACTGCGATGCCAATCAACGTCAAAATCGAGCGCAGCGGATTAGACTTAAGGCTTTGAATGGCGACCAGGACATTTTCGAAAATAATCATTTCGTCACTCCATTTAAAAAAACAAATTGATTGGGAACATCAGGAGCCAAAGGATCGGCTCTTCTTGATTCGTTGCTGCAGTCGTTCATTCTCTTGCTTTAACCGCGACATCATTGGCACGCCCAGCACGTCACCTTCCTTTAATCCTGAAAGAATAACGGTCTGTTTGAAATTGGACATTCCGACTTCAACTTTCCGTGGTTTAAAATCAGTCCCCTCCTTCAGCATGGCAAACCGAATATTGCGTTTATTACCGCTGCGGCGTTCAGGCATTTTCAAGGTTAGCGCCGGCGCCAGAAGCACATTTTCCTTTTCCACAATAGCGATCTCAACGCTGGCATTCATACCGGATTTTAGCTTACCGTTGGTATTTTCCACTTCGATGATGACATGGAACAGCGTCACATTCTGTTCAACAATTGCCTCCGGTGCGATGCGAACGATTTTTCCCCGAAATGTGAGTTGAGGGTAAGCATCAGCCACAACAGACGCAGCCTGCCCCGCTTTTATTTTACCGATATCGATCTCATCCACACCGGCTTCGATGTAGACGGAACTCATAGCCGCGATGTCAGCAATTGGGGTTCCACCGCTCACGTTGTTTATTCCCGAAGCGATAATCTGACCTTCCTCAACATATTTTTGTAATATAATCCCGTCAATAGGTGCCCGAACAATCGCCTCACTGAGCCGCTCGGTAGCACGTTCCAGGGTTGTATTAGCCTGCACAAGTTTACCCTTTGCGGTTGCTAAATTAAGTTCGATCTGCCCCAACTCCTCTTCGGAGACCAATCCTTTCTGGAAAAGCTGATCACGCCGGTCGTAGGTTCGCTGTGCCTGTTTTATTTCTGCTCTGGCTATATCGAGATTTGCTTTCGCCTGTTCATAAGCAGCTTTTTCATCCTTTTGATCGAGTTTAGCGATCAAATCACCTTTATGAACAAAATCCCCTTCCTCTACGGGAAGCTCCACCACGACACCGCTGGCTTTTGATTTGAGCTCAATGCGGTCGATGGGTTGCACCAACCCGCTGGCTGAAACCACCAATCGGAAAGTACCGAGTCTTACCGGGTATTCTTTATATTCAACCGCACCTGTTCTTAACGCAGTGTCTTTCCCCCTGGCAATGAACATGACCCCAAGTGAAGCCACGATGACCACACCAAAGATGATAAACAAAAACAATTTTCTATTTTTCATGCTTTACCTCCATCTTGAAAACTCCCGATAAAAAACGGTTGCTACTTCAAAACCAAACCGGTTTAAATATTGTGTCAGCAGATTGATAAATTTTTGGTCACCATCGATAACCAATATTTTACGATTCCTATTAAGTGGTTTGATAAATTATGCTTACACAATAATATATACAAATAAAAAATGAAAAAAACCTTGCAAAAATGAAACGAAATGTAATGGATTAGAATATTTTTTTAAGGAACGATTGAAAAAATACAGTTGTTGAAAACAACAATGGCGTAGGTTGGTTATTGTTCTAACTTGGAGGTAAGGAAGTAGAACGAAATTCCGGCTGTTAGATCCCTTGCGATATCATTTTTTTATTTTCCCTTTGTTTTTTTTACTTTTTACTTTTGCTTTACTCTTAGCCCTAAATTCTTCCTCAATCAGTTCTAATGCCGCTATAATTTCACATTTCAGAGCATGAATCCCATTCATCAATATTATTGAATCGAAACCATGTCTATCAGCATAAACTGAATAGAGTTTCAGAAGTTTCGATATTGAAAGGGCAGCTTCTAAATACGGTCGGGCATCTTTCTGTTTCATCCTTATCTGTTTTTTTCGAAATCCATTAGAATCCATAGTTGCCAACTTCAGGCAACTTACATGCCAACAATTAATTTATCATAATACTTATAATAACAAATAGTTATACAATTTCTTGTTATACGTAATATAGCATGAAGTGTATAGTGAATGAGATGAAGTATTGTTCTGTTACAGCACTTTGATAACGTTTGTCTAATGTAGAACACTGGTATTTCACCCTATTAAAATCATTCAAAAAAAGTGTAATTGAGTCCCCACAAGTTAATTTATCAAAAAATGAAAACCTTTAAAACTTTACAATTGGAGAGAACCTTTTACGTTTCAACAGCCTGTTTATGCTTCACTCTATCCATCTTTCCAATAATTAAGAGTTTCTATTTGATAGCTGAAGGGCTATCTATATTTTTTTCACCCTATCAAGCCCCACGTCGGTATGTTTTTTTAATCGATAAAATGTATTGTTAAACATTAGTTTATTTTAGCTTAGATTTATATTGGGTAGCGTAAACGGAAAAATGATACGCCAGATACCATAAATCACATTTGGCTGAAAACCAAAAAAGGCCTAAGTGTTTCAACCTAAGCCTTTTTATTTACCGTAGTAGCGGGGGAAGGATTCGAACCTCCGACCTTTGGGTTATGAGCCCACAAGTTTCATCAATTATAGCGACTAAGCTATTGTTTTTTAGTTTGGCATATTTGTTTTTACGTTATATTTACGTCATTTTTTGTCATTAATTATTTGAAATACACCCTATGTTTGGTCATAATTAGGTTACTCTTAGCCAAGTTAAATTGCAAAAATATAATGCGCCAACGTGAGAGCATAAAAGGATGAATATCAAGCCCCTTAGCTATTTCTTGAATCTGAGTCCCTTTGATGAATGTCAAGCGGACGGCTTTGA